>JADGBS010000057.1:2309-18266 GCA_015231325.1 Oligoflexia bacterium
TCCCAACGTCCAGTAGTCCTACCAGTCCTTATCCTCCTTACGCAGACATCGCCGACACCGACACAATAGATGCTAGCAACTGCATCGTGTTACCGGGCGGCATTGATGCACATACCCACTTTGAATTACCACAGATGGACACTATCAGTAGCGACAGCTTCGAAACCGGCAGTGCCGCTGCGCTCTTCGGCGGAACTACAACCATTATCGATTTTGCCTCCGGTCCCCCCGGTACCCGAGATACCTCCTTAGTTGATATCGCTAGGGCGGCGCTTGCGCGGGCGAATGGACGCTCCTACTGCGATTATGGTTTTCATTTGATTATTAACCAAGTTCCCCCTATGGCCAAGCTAATGCCGATGTTAAGAACTATCATTGAGGAATATGGTATTACCTCTTTTAAAACTTTTTTGGCCTATGATAACTTGTTGATCTCCCAAGATGAGTTATTAAGATTAATCGAGGCCTGCAAACAATATGAACACTACGGTGCCCTAGTAACCATTCACGCAGAGGATGGGGCATCCATAAAGGCCCTAATCGCCCAACATCAACAAAATATCAATAGCAATACCCAAATTAAGTACCACCCTCTCTGCCACCCACCTAAATCAGAGAGCGATGCCACTAAGTTAGCATTGCAACTGGCCAGCACAGTATCTGCGCCCATCTATTTTGTACACGTCTCTTGCCAAGAGGCGCTAGAGGCGCTATCAGCTATAAAAAAATGCGGGGTTAGCGGGGTTAGCGGGGTTAAATGCTGGGTAGAAAGTTGTCCTCAATACCTTTTTCTTGATGAAAGTCTGTATAATCTTCCACCGGCGGAGGCCGCAAAATATGTTATGTGTCCACCATTGCGCGGAACTAAAGATATAGAATATCTGTGGCGGGCATTGCTCAACGGCGAGATCGACGTTATCGCCAGCGATCACTGTCCATTTATGCTGCACCAGAAATTAAAGGAAACTAATTTTAGTAAAATTCCTAGTGGCGCTCCTGGGGTAGAAAATCGTGTCCCATTACTTTTTTCCGCGGGGGTAATGCAGCGAGGAATGTCGCTTAACAGCTTTGCAAAAGTAATTGCCACCAATCCTGCAAAAATCTTTAACCTCTACCCACAGAAAGGAGTAATCCGCGAAGGTAGCGATGCCGATTTGATAATTATAGATCCTCGTCCCACGCAAACTATATCCCATACGTCTCATCATATGCATGTCGATTACTCTGCCTACGAGGGAATGCAGGTGCGCGGAAACATTCTTTACACTATCTTAAGAGGGAAAATTGCGGTAGATAAAACCACGCTAAAAATAAATTGCGGTACTGGAAAATTTTTGCCCAGAAATTTGAAAATTGGAAAAAATGTCTTATGAAAAAATTAATGTTAAAGAGTAAAATTCACCGTGCCGTTATTACTGGTGCAGATATTAATTACAATGGTTCAATAACTATCGATCCTGTTTTAATTAAAGCGGCCAAACTCACTGAATATGAACAAGTACATGTGGTTAATATTAACAATGGAACGCGTTTTGAAACATATGTTATTAAGGGAGAAAAAGATGGTGATGGCACAATATGTCTAAACGGAGCGGCCGCCAGATTGGCAATACCCGGGGATCTGGTCATTATAATGTCTTATGCCATGTACGATCCGGAAGAACTAGATAACTTTATGCCATCGATTGTTTTAGTCGATCAAAATAATAAATTGGTGTAAGGGTGTTTAAAAAATCTTCCTTGCTTTTACTGAGGATCTGTTTGCCAAAAAGCAATTCAATTTACCGTTATAACCACTGCAGTACAGTCATCGGCAGGCATGTAATCCATCCATGCACTTTTAAGTAGCGACCTTTTTTGGGTGTCGCTCTTATCTGCTTCAGAAACGTTTTTTGCACTGTCTATAAGTTTTTCTACCTCGATATTTACGGTATTAAGTATCAATTGTTCGGCGGCCTTTTCTGGGGAACCCCCGGCGGTAAGTTGTTGGGCCGTGAGTTCACAGGCCATTTTACTAGAAATTGTATCCCAAACACCATCGCTAGCGATAATCACGAATTTTTTACCAGCTACTGAGTTCAAGTTGATCTCTGTTATCTCAGGAACGGAAATTAAACCGGCCGCTTTTTGATTGTCACCTAATTGGCACATACCATAATTTTTTTCAAAGTTTCCCAGGGCCCTAGTAATTGCCAGAAAACCGCCTAAACGATCATTCTCTATTTTACCTCCAGGAGATGCCAAAACTCGTACACGTTCTTGGGCATCGCTGGCCTTATGGTCGTGGGTTTCGCTGATTACGCTTGCTTGATCGTTTTCTACGTTGCATAGGATTGCTCGAGAATCGCCAACATTTGCCAACCATAACGTAGAGTTACTGTCGATTAATGCGACAGTTGCAGTAGTTCCATCACGGTTAGGGAACTCGTTACACATTAAATCGACCTCGTTAAATGAATCTAAAAGTGCTTGTCTAATATTTCCCTGCTTGTAATAAGGATTCATGGCAATATGAAGGTGCATTTCTTTGTTTGCCAACTCAGATGCCTTTTTACCACCATGACCATCAAATACTCCTCCATACATTGATTTGGGGGTACTAATTCCATCACCTATATTGGTGCTAAAAAAAAAGTCCTCATTAGGGCCTAATTTTCCTGAGTGCCGACGAGGTTGGTTAAATCCGCCAAACATACTGGTTGCGGTGGTCGCGGTGGATATCACTGGGGACACATGGCCTTCATCAGCGGCAGCAATAACATTTCCAGCATGAGCGGTGCAGACGAAAAAAGTTCCAAACATCAAACTTTTGATCTTCATTTCCTTAATTTCCTTGTCCATTAGCTTATCATAATTAATTTTTTATTGACAGTACACACAGTACACATTGTAATAGATTTTGATGTTTTTCTTGAAATTTTTTCTGGTGAAAAATAAGTTCCTTATAAAATAAAGATCAACTACAGAACGGGTGTTAAAATTTCGGTAGACGAATTTAATGCCCTGAATATTAAATTCAATAAAAATTTTCCTGCTTGGAATTACACAATTTCCCCACTTATTTAAATATCCAGATGTGCAAATTATTTTGAAGCAGGCCCTCCTCTTTAATAAAAGAATCACCAAAAATGTGTCCCAGTTTAGTTACAAAACTTGCTTTTCTATCCCCCGGATCTCCCTTAATTAGAATATCACTAATGGCCTGCTCCGCCTGATTGCTACGAAATATCGGAAGTAGTAGTAGGTGATTACCTTAGAAATCAATGTCAAATAGAAATACTAGGAATTTTTTACTTAGAAACCGACCGCAAAAAAATGATCAGGACAATAAAAACAAAAAAATAAAAAATTTCTCCACCCTCTCCTTCCGCTAATGATAAGGTAGCGCCGAAGAATAAATCGAAATGAACTGAAATGAACAGAAAAGAGAGGAAATATGCAAACAACAAAGACTTCAGTCCTCGAACCAGTCGCTGAATCAGTCCCAGAAACTGTTAAATTAGAAACTGTTCAATTAATAACGAAGGGTTTTTTGGGATCTTGTTGGTATGGGAAGTATCATTACTTAGAGCCATGGATTGGTTGTGAACATAATTGTCACTACTGTTACGCTCGTTCTCGAAAGATAATTCAGAATTCTTTAGCTCTGCATGCGCTTCCTTTTGCGCGCACCGCATTGTATTACTCATCTCTGGATAAGTTATTGCAGACGATACAGATGGAACTTCAACAAGAACAAGTAAAAATATTAAAATTATGCCGTTATACTGATATTTTTACCCCCTCCCGAGTAACGGATGGCACGGCCAACGCCGTTCTCAAAACCATCTGTGAAAAAAGTGCAGTAGAACGAATAATTATTACTACCAAAGGAATTCCTAACCAGGAAATAATTCGGTTAATGGGCCAACACCCGGAGCGCTTCTCTTACAACAGTGTTATATTGCCCTCTTCTGAAGATCCATTGCACCTACACGCTAACGTTCAAAGTGAGCAGATAAAAACCGCCGCCGAAATAAAAGCGCTAGGGATCAAAACCACCATTCATTTCGATCCAATTTGTTACAGTATATTTGACACTTCGTCGCAATGGGAAGACTTCTTAATAAAATTTAAAACTGCTAGTTTAAATCGAGTTATGTTTTCCTATATGATGTTAGATGAAATCATGAAAAAAAATCTTGCAGAAAAGCTTGATCCGGCACTTTTTCAACAGCTACTTTCAATTTTCGACAAACAAACTACCGTGGATTATAGTTTTGTTGATGAAAAAACTTACTATATGGATGCAACAATAAGACAAAAGCACATCGAGCTTTTGGCAGCACTTCTCACCAAACACCAATTTGAATTTACTCTTTGCTCGATCAAAAGTGTTAGAGGTGTTGATCTTAAATCTAGTAACTCTAATTGCCCTGCTTGCACCGGAGATTTTTATGCCTAAGATTATGCCTAAGAGTATGCCTAAGAGTATGCCCAAAATATTGATTTTCAATACTGAAGAGGTTGGTCCCTCGTTTTGTAATCATACTGCTGCTCGCGCGGCCAATCGTTACTTATGGCTTTTGGAGGAAGGGGATATCGCCATTACGCCTACACCACCAAATGAGGCGCATTGGAACTATGTGCAATCGATCATTCCTGGAATGACATATCCACTATCGCCATCATCACCAGTATCTGCAGGTGGTTTGATCCATCGGATTGTCGCTGATCAAGCACTTATTGAGCATCTACGAAAGATAATTACAAAAAAGCAAAAGCTGGATATTCAGTTTCAGCTATGCACCTACTTCCCTTCACCCGAAATTTTACAACTATCCAAAATATTGGATATTCCACTACACCCCTTAATGCCCAGCACTGAATTTTTGCAAGCAGGTTTGAGTTTGAAATTTAATTCCAAGAGTTATATCACTCAATTGGCACCAAAACTCAATATTCCAGTTGTGCCAGGAGTGGTGGTTAATAACAAACAACAACTGACCGCTGCTATTAATAATTATGGCAATAATTCCGCAGTTATGATCAAAAAAACTCTCTCGGCAGGTGGTTACGGTAATCATGCAGGCACTCCCAGTCAACTACAACCACTAATTGAAGAGATGCCCTCTCAAATAGAAGAAATGATTGTTGGACCGTTGTTGCCCTTTACAAAAACCATTGGATCATTGGCCGAGATTGGCAGCGAGCAAATAAAATTCTTGGGAATGGACTTACAAATTATCAAACAATACGGCTGGTGTGGGTTGCAATACCCCTACCCATTTCCACTAGATATTCAAAAAAAAATCAAAAATTGGACCATGATTTTGGCCGAACACCTGCAGTCACTAGGTGGTAGGGGATATTTAAACCTAGACTTTGGCGTGATCGAAAACGCAGAAAAAGATACTGGAGAAACGGCGTCGATTTTACTACTAGAATCCAACTTTCGTTACAATGGTTTCTCCCTAATGCTACGAATATTAGAACTAATTCACGGCCACACACTTCCCCATGCCCATCTTTATTATTCCGCTAACTGGCGTCCATCAACTGACCAACTACAAACCCTATTTCCTCACGGTAACTATGAGCAACAAGGAATATTTCAATTAGATGGCACAGGACAATATGTCTGTTTTTCTAAGGTACCAAGGGTCCTTGTTGATGAAAAATAAAGCTTTCCAAAACAAATTCCATTATGTTTGGATATCTTTCATCACCATATTCATTTTTGTAACAATCGACAATGTCATCTCTCCGTTGATAATGCCCTTGCACCATTTTTACAACGTGCCCATGCCTGAGATATTAAAATTACTCTCTAGTTGTAATCTTGGAATTGTGATAGGGACATTTTTGGGTCCAATAATTTTGCAGCACCTGAAAATTTTCTATACTTATTTACTCGCAATTGTAACTTTTTCTCTATTTCTTCTGCTCTTTGTCTTTATCAAAAACTTTAACATCGCACTGGGGGTACGTTTTTTTTTAGGGATCAGCTCTGGTCTCTTTGCAAGTTGTTACTGGTGGCTTACTTTTGATGAAGAAAAATTGTCCCATAACAAAGACGCTATGATTTCGGTTTTACTTTCTGCACGGCCATTGGCGATATCTCTCGGCGTACCGCTTTTAGTAGCATCCACCATCGGCATTCATTGGCAATTAAGTTTTCTGCTTTATGGGATGATATTGCTTTTAGTTAATATCCCTTTTATCTGCTCTATAAAAGGCCTCGAATCTACAAGATCTACTAGTGTTTCACGAAATATTTTTTCCGACTACGCCACAACGCTACGCGCTCCAAATTTTTACAACTATTACTTTTCATTGTTTCTAATCTCTATTCCTTATTTCGGTTTTTATTCATTGAGCGGTTATTGGTTTCTTTCGCTTTTTAACCGTTCGCCTATCTCCCTCTCCGCAATCTTTCTATGTATTGGTTGTGGAGAGGTGATTGCTACCCTTTGCGCACCCTTGCTGAATAAAAAATATTCATCCGCAACGCTTTTTTCTGCAATGTCTCTAATCGGCATCGTTTCTTATACGCTCTTCATCTTTAGCACTACTAACCTTTATTTGACCCTCCTAGGAATATTCTGTTTTTTGATCAGCAACCGTATCTATCTCTTTATTCTAACAAAAAAATTGCCAGTAATTTTCCCCAACCATCCCAATAAGGCCACTCTTGGATCACTCTCTACGTTAATATCTTGGGCCGGTTTTGCTGGTATTTCTTATCTACAGTCACAACTTCTACCAATTATCGATTTACCAACTATCGGCCTTTTAATGTTCACCGCTCTACTTTTAGGTTTATGGAATTTCTATGCTAAACTCAGCAAGTTTATTACATCAAATATTACATCAAATTACTAAGGAGACGAATTAATGGTCCCGACTGATCCTCTTTCACAAATGTGGAATGACCCCCAATATGTTACCCGATACAATAATATTTATACCACGGCCAACGATCAGTTTGCTCTCTACACCCAAATGTTGGCACTAGACGCCAATGATGATTTTTTAGATTTAGGGTGCGGATGTGGAGACTTTATTCATTATATTTGCAACAACCTATCTCCCAACGCTCGACCTCGAACTATAACTGCAGTGGATCAATCTAAGGAACAACTGCAATTACTGCGACAGAAATCTGGCGGAGAATCTGATTTGTACATTGTCGAAAAACCATTTCTAGAACTATTCCCGGCCCATCCCCACCGTTTTAACAAAATTTTTGCACGTGCGTCTTTACATCATCTGAATTTTGAGGACAAGAAAATTTTTTTTCGCATGCTCAAACCGCACCTAACACCGTCAACTCTTTTTTTGCTATATGATATGGTGTTCGAATTTCCTCTATCACATTTAGATCAACAATTGTCTCAATTACAGCAAGAGGCCAGTATCTATTACGGCGAATCCTGGGAGATAAAAAAATCAGACATTGTGCATACCTGGTTTCAAGAATATCCAGAAGATTTATCAGATTGGCAGGAGGTTTTCGCAGAAGCAGGACTGCAACTTAAGCAACGAGTGCGAATTACTAGCTTCCTTTCGAAATTATTGTGGAGTAACGAAGTGGGATGCGGGAGATAACGAATAAAACCTACCAGCGATGACGATCAGCGACAACCAATTTTGGTTTTCTATCTGCGGTAAACAGTCCCCAATGTCCCTCCGTGCCCTCACCCTTCCATGGTTCATCAAATGCCTCAAACATAAAAACATTAACACCACTTCTCGCGGCCCAAGAGCTAAGCTCATCAAAGTAGCGTTTTTGATTCCATTCGTTGCCTGCACCCTGCGCGTGCGCATCTCCAGCAGTGTATGATGCCCATCCTGCTTCTCCAATAACAATCGTCTTGCCAGGAGGTAATACTGCCTTCAGACTTTCAAAGTGCTGAATTGTTACTTCCAGGCCCCTGTTGATATCTACTCCTCCCCAAATAGGATAGGTGTGTATAGTAACAAAGTCTACTACACTTGCAAGTCTTGCTCCCCGGTCACGCCAGTAAAATATATCATCGTCTACAGTCACTGGAACTGATACATTTCTCTTAACTTCTTGAACATACTGGATCACTCGATCTTCGGGAACTTTGTGATCAGACCAGTGGATTAAAATCTCATTTCCGACACTAACGGCAATAACTATATCACGATATTCATTTGCTAGACGAATAGACTCTCTTACTTCTTGTCCATTTATTGCTTCATTACCGGGTTCACCTTTGAGATAAGCACCAAGCATAACTTTAATATTAATCCTTTCTCTACGAATGACTTCAAGGATATCTCTGGTATGCTGGTTCGAACTGTAAACACGAATTAATCGCCAATGACTTTCCAATATTTTCAAATCCTCAAATATTTGTGACTGTGAGGGATATTGACCGGAATCTGGATTTTGGCCATGACGGTAACCAGAATAACAAACAGCATTTCCAAACCATCGCCCTTGTCTTAAATCTACATCCAAGGAGAATGCGCTAGTACTAAAAGAAAGTGCTAGCAATAAAAAAATGGGTAGACATAAAAAAAAAGAAGTTGAATTTTTTTTCATAGTTCGTTGTATCTCCATTGATTGAGTTGATAAAAATATGAAACAGAAACGGTTATAGCGGTTCCTATAGACCTTTGCAACTATTTTTATAAACAATTTTTTTATATCTATAGTGAAAATAAATAGTGAAAATAAAAATCTCCAGACCTTTGTCTATGTCGTAAAAAAACATTACAGGTAAACAATGTAATTTTGAGACAACGAATTAGAAGATATAAAAGCAGAGACTAAGAAACGGAATGAGACTTGGATTATAAACACTCGATGGCATCAACAAAGACTACATAGTTTTGATACGAAAGCGGGGTATTAGGTTCACCGCCCATATCTATCCATTCTAACATTCCAGTAATTTTGAACATTTTTTGGCAAGAAATATCTTTATTTTTGGAAGTGACAAAGATGATCTGATTATCACCCACCTGTAAAATTTTTTGTGTGTTAAATTCGGTGGCGTGGGGATTCACGATAATAGGGTGGGCCAGTATGTGCTGGGGATTGGTTGCATGCACCATGATTTTTTTTCCCAAACACTCTTTGCTCAGGCCCTGCCTGCATATGTCTGTTTCTACGTTCGCATGCCCCAACAGTGGGAGCAAAAAAGTAGTAATAAGTACACCCATTGCTTTGTTCATAATTCTTGTTTTCATAGATTTAGATCTCCTTCAACAAAAGTTATAATATGTCTAAAAGCATCTATAATGTATAATGGTACCTGTAGACCTTTGCAACCATTTTTGTAGTCAAATAATCAAATAATCAAATCTATTTTTAATTCAATGTGTCGAAAATAACGAGCATCATGGTCAGACAGATTTCTACCTGGAAAAGTTTGACAGTCATGGTTTTCGTCGACAAGTTTTTTCAGAACTCCAGCATAAAAATGTAGTTCAGAAAGTCGAAATTGCATGTGAGGCACTTCAGATCTTTCTTCACTGAGCACACGTTCGACAGTTTGGGGTGTTGTATAGATGTATGTGTGAGTAAAAAACATATCCTCCAGTTTAGCTATAAAATTTCTTTTATGCTCTAACGACAATTCTTGTCGTTTAATGACCTGCTGCAATAAGTTGGATTTTTCTATCAAAGAATGACACGTCACAGGAGCTAGATTTTCACTATCATCGGACTTACTATCACTAGCGGCCGCTGCTAAGGACAAATCACATTGGAATGACAATGCCACAAAAAGTAGGATGGAGTTGATTTTATTACTTGAAAACATTTTCATTAAAAAATCCTTTGATTACATTAAAAATTTTTACTAAAAAAATAAACAAATCAAATCGGTGCAATTAAGTGGACCCTAATTCAAGAACGTTTTTCAGCTTATCACTGTTCAACATTATGCTCAAGATGCTCAAGCCAAGCAATGACCTCAGCACTTGTTTTTTCATATGAAATTTTTGGAGTTATATTCATCTGTGCACAGATCTCTTCTAGCTGTTGAATATTACGAGGAAATGCTGCTTGCTGCTCATTGATATTGGTCCCGTTTTTTTCCCTCCATAATTCAAAATATCTCTCCCCAATGCCCGGTATTGGTGTTCCAGAATCAGGCCCCCCAAAAATAGCAAAATTTCTGTAGTAGGTGATAAAGAGATCATCCGAAAAAGTATCTTCTTGTTGTCCAACACCAATAACTTCAGCTTTAACATTTCCATAATAAAATCCATCTTTTTGGATATGGGCGCTAGACATGTTGCCATACAAGTTAATAAAAATTCCTAAATCTTTAATCTTCACTGAACTCAATTGGCCATTGCTGTAAATAATTAAAAAATTATCAGACTGAATCGCGTAACAAACAAGGCCCGCATTGCGGCCCGCGATGCGGCCCGTATCGCGACCTGTATCGCCTTTTCTAGAAAGAAAAAAACTCACATCACCAATACCGGCAATATTTATATAGGCAGTAGTACGACCATAACTATCCCAGACATAACTATCTTCGCTAGCAGGTATCATGTTGAGCAACTTTACATACACTCTGCTACCCAGCTCTTTCAGTTTGCGATGCATTGAAACAGTATGGTCGCCGCTATCATCGGCCGCCACACATTCGGATATATGAAAAGAAAACTGAACCATAACAATAACTAGCAGAAAACGGGCGAAACAAAATCTTTGCATCGAAAAAATCCTTTTTTAAATCCTTTTTTGATTGTGATTGTTATTTCATTCAACCCCTTGCCCCTTGCCCCTTGCCGGTATCCAGTATAAATCGGGTATTGGAAATTTTTTAATATTTGTTGAAATACATACGAAATATTGATCTGTTGGTATAGACGATGGTGCCAACTTCATATTATTCTGTTTCTAATACATCTTTTACTGGAAAATTTTTGCTTTACCTGGGGGGTTTATGGATTTGTGGATTTATGGTGCGATTACTATTGTTATAATTTTCATTTCAATGGGTGTTAGAATTGTCAGGCCAACTCACCGTGGACTTATTGAAAGACTGGGGAAATATCATGCTTTTGCTCAACCTGGTTTCCATTGGATAATTCCCATAGTCGATGCCATGTACCTTGTTAATATTACTGAAACCATGATCGAAGCTGAGCCGCAGGAGATAATAACTAATGATAATCTGAACGCCAGAGTCGATGCTCAAGTCTACTTTAAAGTAAAAGAAGATGAAGCAAGCGTTAAAACTTCCCAATACAACGTTAATAATTACCAATACCAAATTGTAAATTTGGCCAGAACAACTTTAAGAAATCTTATTGGAACAATGACTTTAAAGTCGGCCAACAGTGAACGCGGAAAAATAAATTTGGGGCTACAACAGACACTAGAAAAAGAGACAAGTACATGGGGATTAGAAATTGTTAGGACTGAATTAAAGGAAATTGATCCGCCACAAGATGTTCAGGAGACCATGAACAAGGTTGTAAAGGCGGAGAACGAAAAAATTGCAGCAGTAGATTTTGCTACGGCCACCGAAACAATGGCCGATGGGCAAAGAAGAGCTGAGATAAAAAAAGCAGAAGGCATTAGACAAGCAAAAATATTGGCCGCAGAAGGTGAGGCCCAGGCAATCAAATTAGTGAATGAGGCCGCGGAACAATATTTTGTAGGTAATGCTCAACTATTACGACGTCTTGAAACAGTTGAAAAGTCATTGGCAAATAATGCGAAAGTAATTGTTCCTAGTAATACCGAGTTGATTAACGTTATCGGAGAACTCGCGGGCATCACACCTATTCCAACTATAAAAAAAGTAGAAAAAAATCCCACGCCAAATATGAGATAGGCGACCTACGAACAATTTTTATTAAATTTTTTTGAAATTTACCGAGATGACTGCTGGACGCTGGTAGTGAATTATCAAATAAAATGAGTCAACAAGGTAAACAAATGGCCGAGCAGAAACAACGGAATAGGTGGAACAAATGGTTGTTTGGCATTGTAATAAACATTGTAGTGTTGGTGTTGGCGTTGTATAGGTTCGTGGATGACAAGAGTAGGTGTGATGCTGCAGAGGCAATAGGTACAGACTGTATAGGTGTTAACAGTCCGCCTACGGATCCAAAAAGTCTTCATAGTAATATAGGAAACGTTGTTCAGAAGGGCCAACGTGAATGTAAAGATAAAGGAGGCGCACACCTGCTGTGGGTTCTTGCTTCTTTAAATGCAGCACAGAATCAAGAAGCACCATTCGTATATAAAACAGCTGAAGGGGGGCAAGATACATACTATATAATGTTGAATAGACCTGATACAAAGAAAAAGGTTAGAAAAGATATAGATTTTTGGGTGAAAGACGCTGAGGGGGGGCTGGGATTTATATGCAAAAACGTATTGAATCAGTGGATCAATGAAGCTAATCCCCTCAATGTAAACTTGAAATTATGTGAACAAGAAATAAAAAATATTCCTGTTATCGATGAAAATTCCCTATCAGAAAATCAAGCACTAGTCCAAGCACTAGTCCAAGCACCAAGGCCACCACCAAGACCTGGTGCGCTTGTCCCAGGAAGACGAGCAACTGGTGGAAGTATGACCAAAATATATAAAAATCCATGTGAGAAGTTAACAATCCCTATTATTAACTTGGAAAAATCTGCTACAGGCATGTATCTCTTCAGAGTAATTGATAACAAAGGAATAGTATTAGAATATCAAGAAAAATTAGGAACAGATCCACAAGTTCAGGTGTTCTCTCCAGAAACTTTTTCCCAAACACCAGAGAATGCTTCTTCGATTACAGTGTCATCTGGGCCAAGATGTCCAGAGGTCCCGTCATCACCCACAAGGCCATCACTAAATACTGTATTGGTAAAAAGTGTTAAAAGTGTTACGAGTGTTACAAGTGTTAGAGGACATAATAACCCGTGTGAAAAGCTGGTAATTCCTATTATAAACATGGTTAAATCCGATAAGTATCTCTTTAGAATAATGGAAAGAGGGAAAGTTGTAGGATACCAGGCCCAATCGAATTTGGTAATAAATCCTCAAATATTCACATCCGGAAAAGACGGATTTCCTCAAATTGCTGATGATGCCAGATCGTTAGAGTTATCACTTGGCGGACCTGGGTGTTCTCCCTCACCGCTACTGATTGAACCGCCACCTACACCAAAAAAAGAGAAGTGCGAAAAGAATTTTGAAGAGTTAGGAGCATTACAAAAATTATTAGCAGATAGAGGAATAAATCAAAATACTGATATTCAAGGTCTTATAGAATGGATGAATCACCTCGTCCCGAAAGATAGACAAGATTTGTTAGAAGAATGTCCTATTGAAGTGGTCCGCAATCAAAACAGAAATCAATATTTCTTATTAAAATTAGAAGAAGATAACAGAAAGATCGTAATGGACCCAATACCAGAGGGAGACATGATAGAAATTTTTCAGAATTCAAGTCCCTGTGAGAGCACCATAATACTGCCAGATAAATATTGCGAAAGTGATAAAGTTGCCAAAACTGACAATCCTGGTAAACCAGGTAAACCTGGTGCTTCAACGGCCAATAACACTGCCAGCAGCACTGAGAATGGTACGCCCGATGTACGCAGCGCTACTCCATCTGACGACGATGGATCTACCAATCCAGGGGCCACGGTGGTTCGTGAGTCACGATCAGCAACGTTTAGCGGAAGAAAATGAAAAATATAACAACATCTTCGAAAAAGGCCAAGACACTGCCAACCCGAAGCTACTGCAAACCAAGATTTTGCAACTACAGTGCTACTTAACTTTAGGTTTAGCACTAGAAAAAAAATCCTAACATTTTCATAAAAACACCCCTGCTCCATCCGAATGGTGCCAACCTGAGAGGAAGACCATTGAGTCAGCAATAAATAAATCAATATTAACTTCTAAAATCCCCGCGGCACTACCAACAATCACCCGATTATCTTGAGTAATTTTGATGTCTCGAACACTTCCACCGACAGGAACTTGCCCAATTTTTTCCAATTTATCTCTACTTAAAATATACAATTGATCATCAAAAAAACCACCTAAATATACTAGGTTTCTTCGTTCATCAATATTAACAACTCTAATATTTTTTCCTACAGTGACTTTTTTTATTACATCCAATGTTTCCGGGTTTAACGCATACAACATCCCATGAAGTCCCTCCGTGACTAACAATACTTTATTTTTTTCGTCATATTTAGTCATCCAGAACCAATGTCCATCTAATTTTTTGGTCTTGACCACACTACGATCCGAAACTTTAATCATTGAAACATCAGTAAAAGTTGGAAGGGGGCCTAAAAGGTGCGAAGTCCATAAATACTGCTTATCTGGTGATACTTCAAAAGAAAGCGCACTATTGTCCATCTTCCCGAAAGAAAGAGCACCTGTTTTTTGGTTAATTATTCCAAAACTTCCAAATTCATTAGGATAAGCAAATTGGTCATTGTCTATATAAGTCAATAATTCTGGGGCATCAATCCCTGCATAGATAGAAGAACGTAATGGTTTTAAACTAACCGGATCAATCCACGCGATGTGACGATCAAAATATTGAGTTATTAACAATAACTCTTGTCCTTCTGATTTTAAATAATGAACTGCTTGAACTTGTCCGATCTTTGCATACTCATACTCAATACTTGTACTTTTTTTTAAGGGCACTCGTATTAATGAAACAAAATCAAGAGATGATTTTTTTTGATCTTTAATTTTAGGAACACAGGAAGCAAACACAACACTATCATCTGATTGGAAAGTTAAATTGTGAGGAACACATCTTATAACATTATTTTTTTTCTCGTAAATATTTGAGGGGAAAATCACCTTAACATATTTAGATTTCATTATATTCTTCAAGGTTTCATCAGGTAGATTATTATAGTGTTTGCACAGAAGAATCAAGGAACAAGTAGCTATTGTGCCCATAATACTCGTTAAGGGATATAAATTTAATACCAGTAAATTAAATAGCAACCAAATAGCTAGAAGAAAAATAACATAAAGTGGAATCTCGTGAAAAGATATAAAAATAATAAACAAAGATGGAATTATCATTGGTAAGAAAAACAATGGTCTCCATTTTTTCTCTACTGAAGTAAAAACAAAAAAAAAGTATAGCATTCCTAATAAAAAGCAAGCAGTATTAATAAAATCGAATGGAGTGAATAGTAAAAAACTAAATGCCAATATCCCTGCCGATGCGATATAAAGTGAAATTAGAAAGGGGTTTTTAATAAGAAATTTCTTACGACTAAAAAAAGAAAGTTTAGTACATAACGCTATTGGAACTAATTTTGGTCTTATTAATATCATAATATAATATCCTTTGCTGCACAGTCAATTATATTTGTATCTCACCTGCATGTACTTGACAGTTGGTGTTCACTAACCACACCTTTCAGTCAACTTCCAATTTTCCAAAAAAGAGACAGTTGTCCAACAGCAACTCTTTGGCGTTATTTAATATAAAATAATCTTACATTAAATTTTATTAAAGCGATACCAAGAGATTTGATTTAAAATTATACTGTGGTTTGTTTGTTTATATAATTCAAGGGGGGATTATATGAGATTTGGTCTTGTACATTTACTTGTTTTTTTACTTTCTTTATTAAGCTTGAGTGCTTATGGTTCTAATGCTTTCACCGATGACGCTGCTAGTTTATTATTAAATGCAAATTTAGATGTCAACTTAAAACAATTCATGCCTGATAACGATCTATGGATGGAAGACGATCACTACAAAAATTTTCAACCAAACGTTAATCAAGTCATGTTCAATAAAATTATTCAGGCCGGTAGAGATGCCTATGCTAGCAATGCTCCAACCATTAATGCAAATTGGGATGATCCAACGGTTAATGCCAGTACTATGAAAATATTTGGAATGGTAACTATTAACATGTACGGAGGCCTGGCCCGTAGACCGGAAATAATTCCAGAAGGATTTGCAATCGTCCTTT
>JADGBS010000058.1 GCA_015231325.1 Oligoflexia bacterium
ACTACTAAAAATAAAAGAGAGCTTTAGAACTTTATTAATAGAGAGAATGCCGGATTTCGCTGCTTCCGCAGCGATTCTCGCCGAAGGGCATCCTTTTTCCTCTCTGCCCTAAAGGACAGAGTATCCAAAGGATTTTTTGATGAACCAAGTTAATTTTTTTAACCAAACTGATCAAAAATGGCATAACCGATCTACTGAGGATGTTCTTAAAGAATATTCAACAAACTTTCAACTTGGTCTAACTCAAAGTGAAGTGGAAAAGAGAATCAGAACATTCGGGCCGAATAAAATTACGCCGCAAAAAAAGCAAAGTTTGTTGATGATTTTTTTACTACAGTTTCATCAACCACTGGTTTACATCTTGCTCTTGTCCGCTGTTGTTTCCGCAGCTTTAGGTAAATGGGTCGATGCTTTAGTTATATTCTCTGTAGTAGTTATAAATTCCCTCATTGGATTTATCCAAGAAATGAAAGCAGCAAAGGCCATCGATGCTTTAGCAAAAAGTCTCGAAAGTGATGCTTTGGTTTTAAGAGATGGAGAAAAAATGCGGGTCTCCTCGAGCTTATTGGTTCCTGGAGATATTATAATAGTTTCTTCAGGAGATAAAGTTCCAGCAGATATGCGTTTAATTTTATCCAAAAATCTGCAGATAAATGAATCTGCTCTTACTGGTGAGTCCTTGCCGGTACAAAAACAAGATCTACTTCTTGCTGAGGATACAATATTGGCGGATAGAGTGAATATGCTTTATACCTCCTCACTAGTAACCTATGGGCAGGGGACGGGAGTAGTAGTTGCTAGCGGTGATCAAACAGAGATGGGTAAAATTTCTACGGCGATTGCCAGTGCGGATTCCTACGACACTCCTCTAACCCAAAAAATTGCAAAATTCAGCAATTGGCTGCTTTATCTAATTATTGCCTTCGCAGTTATTACCTTCATTGTAGGTATGATCCATGGGCAAAATATCGTAGATGTGTTTATGGCAGCGGTTGCCTTAGCAGTGGCGGCCATTCCCGAAGGATTGCCGGCAGCGGTTACGGTTACGCTGGCGATTGGAGTAAAACGTATGGCCAAGCGCCGGGCCATTATTCGTAAATTATCTGCAGTAGAAACTCTAGGTAGCACTACGGTGATATGTTCTGACAAAACCGGAACGCTCACCGAAAATCAGATGACAGTACAATATCTTTGGTCTAACGGTGTTGAATATCACATTAGCGATATACGAATTGGCGGAGCGGCTGATTCCGGGGGTGCCGAAGCCCCGTCCTATGCCCCACTGGAGTGTCTACGTGCGGGATTACTTTGTAACGATTCGAAAATTGTTAAAATAGATAAAATCGATAAAAATGGCGACACCAAAAATAATGACAACGATCAAGAAAATTATCAAGTGCAAGGTGATCCGACAGAAGGCGCATTAATTGTCTCCGCTATTAAAACAGGCCTTGATGAAAATAAGGAGATAAAAAAATATCCACGCTTAGACAGCATCCCTTTTGAATCAGAAAATCAATATATGGCGACTTTACATTTAGATAAAAGTAGAAGCGCAGAGTTAGCTGGTCTAGCGGGTCCAACAGTTTTAGAAGGTTTAAAAGGCGATGAAAAAAAAGTGATTTACCTCAAGGGTTCTTTGTCCGCGCTGTTACCTCTTTGTAAGAAAAGTTTTACTGATCCAAATGAAGTAGAAAAAATAAAAGCTGCATCTCAAAATTTGGCCAAACAAGGACTACGAGTGTTGGCGTTTGCGAAAGCAGAATTTTCTTCTGAGAGAAACACAATTTCTACTACGGATATAGCGGCCGGTGGTTTCATTTTCTTAGGGCTACAAGCAATGATAGATCCTCCTCGGGAGGAGGCGAAAAAAGCAGTTCGTGCCTGCCGTTTGGCGGGCATCCAAGTTAAAATGATTACTGGTGACCAGGTTCTAACCGCTTCAGCGATAGCAACACAAGTCGGGCTGAGTGATGCTAACCCAATTGCCATTACTGGAAAAGAAATTTCTAAATTATCGGATGACGAATTACCGGATGTAGCAGAAAAAACCACCGTATTTGCCAGAGTCACTCCAGAACAAAAACTTAAGTTAGTACGGGCGCTGCAACAGCGCAAACATATCGTAGCGATGACTGGTGACGGGGTTAACGATGCTCCAGCATTGAAACAGGCAGACATTGGTGTGGCCATGGGGATTACTGGTACAGAAGTATCTAAAGAGGCCGCAGATATGGTTCTCATGGACGATAACTTTGCTTCAATAGAAGCGGCGGTTGAGGAAGGGCGTTGTGTATTTGACAACCTGATTAAATTTATTAGTTGGACGATACCTACTAATCTTGGACAAGGATTGGTAGTACTTTTGGCCATAGTTCTTAATGTGGCCTCACTACCTCTTCTACCAGTACAAATTTTATGGATCAATACCACCACCGCAGTTTTTCTTGGATTGACCTTGGCCTTTGAAGAAAAAAGTTTGGATATTATGAGTCGCTCTCCCCGAGACCCCAATATACCTATTCTAACTGGAGAATTGCTTTTCCGAATCCTGATCATTTCATTAATTTTAGTGACCGGATCATTTGGTTTTTATCAATTAGAACTCTTCTACTATGGTTCATCTATCGAGATAGCTAGAACCGTCGCAATAAATGTTTTTATTGTTGTCCAAACTGCCTACTTACTAAATTGTCGGTCGTTAACTCATTCAATGTTTTCGATGGGAATTTTCAGTAACAAATGGTTATTGGGCGGTATTGGCATTATGTTTGGGTTGCAACTTGCTTTTGTGTATTCACCAGTGATGAATAATTTATTTCATACTGCTCCAGTAACTTTGGGATCGTGGGGTCGTGTATTTGCTTTAGCAGTAATTAGTTACTTTTTTATTGAAGGAGAAAAGTGGTGCAGGTCGAAATTTTTTCTCCAGTAGGCCGTTTTTATTGTGAAATACCACTTGGGAGTTGTAAATGGAACACACTTCTGATGATTGGAAGAGAACTACTGCTAAGCATTCTCTTCCTGAAGTTTATGCTTCTATACCTATTCCTGATTCAGTATCATTTTGGAGAAAGCTTTTCGCATTTTCTGGTCCCGGGCTAATGGTTGCAGTTGGATATATGGACCCGGGTAATTGGGCCACAGATTTAGCGGGAGGAGCACAATTTGGATATAAACTTCTTTCAGTCATTCTTATTTCAAACTTAATCGCCATTCTTTTACAGCATCTCTCAATAAAGCTTGGAATTGCAACAGGCAGGGATTTAGCTCAGGCATGTCATGACCACTATTCAAAACCTGTTACCTTTGTTCTCTGGGTACTTTGTGAAATTGCCATTGCGGCCTGCGATCTTGCAGAAGTGTTAGGTTCGGCAGTGGCACTGAACTTGTTATTTAAAATACCACTGACCGTTGGGATTGTTTTAACTGCTTTGGATGTTATGATTGTGCTCTTGCTTCAGCACAAAGGTTTTCGAGCACTAGAAATTATTGTGGCCACATTGATTTTTCTTATCGGTGGTTCTTTTGCATATGAATTGATCGTTTCACAACCTGCCATCAGAGGTATTTTAAGCGGTTTATGTCCTTCAATGGAAATAGTTCAAAACCCAGGAATGCTTTATATCGCAATAGGAATACTTGGAGCAACTGTCATGCCTCACAATCTCTATCTTCATTCTAGCATTGTCCAGACTCGTGCCTTCAAGAGAAATGTTGTAGGAAAAAAGATGGCGATAAAATATGCTACTCTTGATTCAACCATTGCATTGCTCTTTGCTTTTTTTATCAACGCTGCAATTTTGATCACCAGTGCAGCTGCCTTTCACGGAACTAAGCATAGCAATGTTGCAGATATAAAAGATGCCTATTTACTACTTACACCAGTGTTAGCGGCCCCATTTGCAAGCGTCTTATTTGCAGTCGCCTTGCTTGCATCCGGACAAAACTCAACGCTTACAGGAACCCTTGCCGGACAAATAGTGATGGAAGGTTTTTTAGATTTACGATTAAGACCTTGGATGCGACGGCTGATAACCAGATCGATCGCCATCGTACCAGCAGTCATTGTCTCTCTTATTTATGGAGAATCCGGAGTAGGAAAGCTCCTTATCCTAAGCCAAGTGATCCTTTCATTGCAATTAAGTTTTGCAGTTGTCCCTCTAGTGCTTTTCACGGGAAGTAAAGCAAAAATGGGCATCTTTAGAAATTCCCTAGTAGTGCGATTGTTAGCATGGGTGAGCACTACTCTGATTGTTGTGCTAAATGGATATTTACTTTTTGAAACATTTCGTGGGTGGTTTAAATAAAAACAAAAAGGGAAAAAACATGTATCAGCACATCCTAATGCCATTAGAAAACACTGAAACCGACCATGCAATAATCGCTCATATTAAACAGCTTGCTTTACTAATGAATTCTAAAATAACCTTACTCCATGTTGCAGACGGTTTTGCGGCCAGATACCAAGAACAGCTAAACCTTGTTCCATCCGAAGAAATGATCAAAGACCAACACTATTTAGAGAGAGTGCAAAAAGAGTTACAACAAGCAGGACTCATGGTGGATATTTATCTTGATACTGGAGAACCTGTCAAAAAAATTCTTGAATACGCCGACAAAAACAACTGTGATCTCATTGCGATGTCCACTCATGGCCATGGAATGTTCAAAGATTTCCTTTTCGGAAGTGTTGCTGCTGATGTTAGACACCAAACCAATTTACCAGTGCTCCTTCTGAAGGGGCGCTAAGATTGGGGGTATTGATCAAAACTAACTTTTCTTAATTTTAAGACAATGTTGGTCCAATTACATTAGCAAGACTTACACTTCAAATTTTCCATTATCATTAGTAGGAAGTGATTTTAGCAGATATCGCGAAAGAACGGTGCATAAGAAAATCAATTAACAACTGTACCAGAATGCTCCGGCCCAAGTGATATAAATTGCACTTCCATTGTAACCGCTATCACAACTATGAGGAAGACATGCAATCTTTGATAAGACATATTCAATCCATCCCGGTAAATCAGCAGTACTTAGCATCCATGAGGTATACTTGCAAAGATACCAGAGGTAATTATGGTTCAAGGAAACTTTTACGCCCCACCAAGAGTAACTAGTTGACCAGCTCCACCAACCATTCCCAGTAGAGTGATATGTTGTCCAATCATCGGAATTAGAATTAAATTCATCTGAATCAAAATTAACATCCGCATGTTCGTGCCCCACTCCTCTTCCCTCGTTTTTCCCGTTTCCAGGTTGTATACTCCACTTTCCAGAATTATCACGCACAACTTTTATTACCCCTTCGCGTACCCTCTGCTCTAACCCTTTAGAGAGTTTATCGAAACCTTTCTTGTGTTCGGCATTGAATGAACGACTAAATTCAGCATCTACATCTAATTTTGAAGGATTACCTTCCTTAATTTTTAATTTTCCATGCAAAGATTGAAGAGCTTTCAAGACTTGATCAGGTTTGACAGAAGGATCAATTTTTAAAGGCTTATTAGGTTCTGTATTGGCAATAGCGGAAAGCAGATCTCGATCAGAAAAATTATCAGCTTTGCCTAAAAGAGGGAAGAAAATTAAAAAAAATGAAAGAATATAAAATTTGGACTTGCCAGCAAATACTGTTTTCATAAAAAACCTCCTTTATGATGTTCCAATGCACGAAAAGAACTTCAGACTCCGTTAGACTCCGCTGGAGTCACTTCCTACTAAGGGCCAAACGTACTTTACTTCTTCGAAAAAGTAATCAAGAAAACAATGTTTTATCCTATAGTTAGGGTCTCCCTAACCTTACACTGTCTTCAACTCCCAGCGACTATAAATTGAAACTATTGATGATGATATTTTTCGAAAAGCAATTATTTAACGTTCGCCTTAGTCATTGGAGCTCTCTGTCTCGTAACCACGCCAACGTCTATTATCGCAGTATCCATGTCTCCATTCACATCGTGGATTGGCCCTACACATCCACGGAGATCTAATCCCGTAACAGCCACGTCTATCATAACGGTACTCGCTACGACAACGATCCCTGCGATAATCCCAATAGCAGTTATAACTTCTTCTACATTCACGATAGCTTAACCGCCAACACCGATCAAAAATAGCATTATTTTCGTAGTTTAAATTAAGGACATCACAATTAGCATCAGAAGAATTTACACTACAGGTGTTGCTATCATTGATCTCATTAGGGGAGTCAGCATACAAAGGAAAAGAAAAAATACAGATCAAAAATGCAATCAAAAATTTCTTCATTTTAAACCTCCTTGCAAAACATGTCTAAAAAATCAACTTAAATGGATATACTTAGCTAAAAGTTAACTAAAAATGAAAATGACCGCCATGTTCGCGCCTTACTAAATCTTCCCTCGTACAGATAGCATATGCTTAATGAATAAAGCCCAAATATTTTTTTAAATAATATTCATAAATACAATAGTGCGTGCGATTTTCAGCGCATCCAGCTCAGGCTTTGTAAGGCAGTATTTATTAGAGTTGGTCCTCGTTCCTTTGTAAATTCGACTATCAGGGGTTTAATTTGCAATTCAATAAGTTCTCTTGTTTTGCATGAAACTACGAAGTTTCCAGCTTTCCAACCATACATAATAAGAGGAAGACTAAGGGGGAACACTAAATTTCTCTTTAATCACCTGTTTAAAGTTATTTGTGATATATTGACGCAATAAAATATACGGAGAAAATTTTTATGAAAATCACTAAATCGGTTCTTGAATCATTATTAAAATTGTTACTACTACCATATTTAAGTGCGTATTTTTCATTTAGTAGTGATTCCTTATGTCTTACAAATTTATATGCTGAAACGGTTACCATTAACGGTGCTGGTGCCAGCTTTCCATATCCTGTTTATACAAAATGGTTTTCCGAATATCAAAAAGAAGCGTTAAATGTAAAATTCAACTATCAACCAATTGGTAGCAGTGGAGGGGTTAGACAACTCTTCTCTCAGACAGTGGATTTTGCGGCCTCAGATGTTCTAGTTTCAGATAAGGAGATTGCAAGTAAAAATCTTGGTTGGAACATTTTGCAAATTCCAACAGTACTCGGTTCCGTTGTTGTTGTTTATAATCTAAGTGGATTTAATTTGAAAATAGATGGAAATGTTTTGGCACAAATATTTAAGGGAAAAATAAGTAAATGGAATGATCCTCAAATCGCATCTTTAAATCATGAATTAAAACTTCCTAATAAAGAAATCTTAGTAATACATCGTTCAGACGGAAGTGGTACTACCGAAATATTTACCAGCTATTTATCTATTGTTAATCAAGAGTGGAAGCGAGCACCAGGCAGTGGCAAAGCACTATCTTGGCCGACAGGTATCGGTGCTAAAGGAAACGATGGAATCTCTACAATGATAAAACAAACTCCTGGGTCAATTGGATATGTTGAATATGCTTTTGCTATCAATAATAATCTTCCTATGGTGGCCATTAAAAACGTATCTGGAAAATTTATTATCCCATCAATTAATAGTATGATTAAAGCAGCATCGGCACTCAAAAATATTTCAGAAATAAATATTCAAAAAATGAATGCTGACAAAATGAATTTGTTAAACGCTTCTGGTGATGAAACTTATCCCATAACATCATTTACATATTTAATTATTCCTATCAAAAAACAAGATGAGAAAGAAAATCAAATTAAAAAATTTGTCAAATGGGCCCTCAGTATTAAAGGACAAAATATGACATCATCCTTAAATTATGCTCCTTTGCCAGCAGAACTTAGCAAAAAAATTATTGATGGTATTTAAAATGAAACTGACAGCAAAATTAGAAGAACGCCTTGGCATCTCATTAATGTATATAGTGGTTTTATCCATAATAATTTTAATTTTTGTTATGTTTATCCTATTATTCAAGATGTCTTGGCCGGCCATTACTAAATTTGGTTTTCACTTTATTACTTCTAAAGAGTGGAATCCAGTTAAAGAACAGTTTGGTGCGTGGCCTTTTCTTTATGGAACCATAATAACATCTATCCTATCTCTAATGATCGCACTTCCTTTTGGAGTTTCATCTGCTATTTTTATTACAGAAATTGGTCCAAAGAAACTACGAATATTTCTAGGAACCTCTATTGATCTAATCGCGTCCATTCCAAGTATTATATTTGGAATGTGGGGGCTTTTTTATCTTGTACCATTTATAAGAGAAACTCTTACCCCTTTATTAAAAAATTCTATTGGTTTTTTACCTTTCTTTCAAGGACCAAGTTTTGGTATTAGTCTTTTGGCCGCATCTCTTATCCTATCAATAATGATTATTCCTATAATTTCGTCTCTCTGTAGAGAATTATTTTTATCTGTTCCTGTAACTTATAAAGAAGCGGCATTAGCATTAGGGGCAACTCCCTTTGAAAAAATTAAATTAGCAGTACTAGCACCTTCAATAACTGGAATTGTAGGGGCAGCGGGATTGGCCCTTGCACGCGCTCTTGGTGAAACTATGGCCGTAGTGATGGTAATTGGAAACTCTCCTCATGTATCTTTATCACTATTGTCTCCAGGAGCAACAATGGCCTCTATTTTGGCCAATGAATATGCTGAGGCCGGAGCAGATTTACACTTAGCATCGCTTTGTTATATGGCCACATTACTTTTTATAGTGACCATGCTTGTTAATAGTATTTCTCGCTTTATTATAAAATACTTTAAACCCAAAGCGTTTAGAGGCCTTTAAAAGCAAATGGTGAAAAATGTTATGTTATATAGAAAATTAAAAAATACTTATTTTTGGTTTATGGTGATAGGATTCACTTTGTTTACTTTTATTCCTCTTTTTTTAATTCTAAAACATACGTTTACTATGGGGTGGAATGAGCTTTCCATCGATTTTATATTTAATACTCCTAAACCAGTTGGTGAGTATGGTGGTGGAATGTCTCATGCTATTATTGGATCGCTAATCATCATATCTTTGGCCGTAGTTGTTTCAATTCCAGCGGGGATTATTACCGGAACATTTCTATCTGAGTTTCCAAAATCAAAAGTTTCTTCAATACTTCGAACATTTATTGGCATTTTATCTGGAACTCCATCGATTGTTATCGGCATCTTTGCCTATGTGATTATGGTCGTGCCTTTAAAAAGTTTTTCTGCATGGGCCGGAAGTCTAGCACTTTCTCTTGTAATTCTTCCAATAGTCACGAGATCAACGGAAGAGGTTTTAAAATTGGTTCCGATAACAATAAGAGAAGCAGGTTTGGCACTTGGTTTTACAAGAATAAAAATATTTTATTACCTCTTAATAAAAGGCAATCGTAGGGCCTTATCAACTGGTGTGATTTTAGCAATATCAAGGAGTATGGGAGAAACAGCTCCTTTGTTATTCACCGCATTTGGAAATGTGTACCTTTCATATAAATTAAGTGGCCCTATGGCCACGCTTCCAGTTCAGATATTTAATTATGCTTCTTCCCCACACCTTGAATGGCAGCGACAAGCATGGACAGGAGCAATGGTTCTTATTATGATAATTTTTTCAATTAATGTTTTAAGTAAGCTTATCCTTTCGAGTAGTGAAAGGAGAATGTAGTAGTGATGGATAATACATGTAATAATAAAAAAAATGATGAAAATATAAATATCGTATTGAAGGTAAAAAACCTATCGGCTTATTTTGCAGATAATATGGTAGTAAAAAATATTTCAATTGATTACTATGAAAAATCTATTAATGCAATCATAGGTCCATCAGGCTGTGGGAAATCAACATTTTTACGTTCGCTCAACAGAATTCATGAAACCGTATTAGATGCAAGAGTAGAAGGGAATGTAATCTTGGATAATATTGATATTTATGATCCATCTGTTGATCCAGTTGAAATAAGAAAAAAAATTGGGATGGTTTTTCAAAGGCCAAATCCTTTTCCCTCTATGAGTGTTTTGGAAAATGTAATTATTGGACCCAAATTACATGGAGGATTATCAAAAAATGCTTTAATAGAATTGGCAGAAGCGTGTTTGAGAAGGGCGGCGATTTGGGATGAAGTAAAAGATAAACTCAACAAAGATGGTACAAGTCTTTCAGGTGGTCAACAACAGCGTCTATGTATTGCTAGGGCCCTAGCTTTAAATCCAAAAGTACTATTAATGGATGAGCCGACTTCTGCTCTTGACCCAATTGCCTCTGCAAAGATTGAAGAGTTGATGAAGGAACTAAAAAAACATTATACGGTAGTCTTGGTTACACATAATATGGGTCAGGCAGCAAGGATATCTGATTATACTAGCTTTTTAATGTCGGGTGAACTTATTGAACATTCTGAAACCAGCGACTTGTTTACTAACCCTAAAAACAAACAAACAGAAGATTATATTATGAGAAAATTTGGATAATAGCATTTTGATAATATTATTAAAATGTCATTTAATAAGTAATTTGTGAAGCCTCCGCTAGACTAAAGATCCAGCGGCTTCCCTAAAAAGGAAGCTATAGTCTTCAACATAACACTAACAGAAAAGAGTAACGTGATATTAGTAATCGATAGAGCAGAATACATAGGTACTCCGGAATGTCGACTCAGTTCCGGACCCTGCGGACGGCGATTAAGCGCGCCTTTCGACGCATGCAACGCATGTACACCAGGCAAGGCGCGGAAGCTGCTAACGAGTGGCAAGGCAAAAGTCATCGGACGAATTCCTTTCACTATCAATTTTTTTATATCTTCATTTCCCAATGTTTCTGCATTTTATATTGTCAGAAAGTTAAAACAAGAGTCTACAGATAGAAAACGGCGCGCCCATTCATCCGTGGTATTTTTAGTCCCTTGGATGAATGGCCGTGGGGAAGATAAAAATTTAAAATTTTTAATCAAAGATAAATAGGAAGAAAAATGAATATAGATAACATCAGCACTGAAAAAATTCGTGATGAAATAATAAATATGAGTAAATTAGTGGAGCAAATGCTTAAGAAGTGTTTGACTGATGAAAGCAAATTTGAAGATATCGTTATATTAGAGAATCGAGTGAATAAATTTCATACCATAGTGGATGATATTTGTTTTAAATTTATTGCTTTAAAAAGACCCATGGCCAGAGATTTAAGATTGGCGCTATCAGCGATAAAAATTAATACTGATTTAGAAAGAATAGCGGATCTGGCATTTAACATTAAACGAGCAAAGATAAGATTAGATAGAAATGGTGGTAATTCTTTGAAGCAAATTTCTACAGAGGTTGAATTAATGCTAAAAAATGCTATCGATGCCTTTACGCAAAACGATGCTTGTTTGGCCACGGAAGTAATTCAGCATGATCAAGTTGTAGATGAGTTGAACGAACACATTATCCAAACTTACACTTGCTTTAATAATCAAGACGAAGAAAGAAAGGGCGAATTAAATTTTGGCGAAGCCTATAATATTGTTTTGATTTCTAGCAAACTGGAACGAATAGGTGATCATACAACAAATATTGCTGAAGATATTATTTTTCTTGAATCAGGAAAGGATGTTCGTCACCAACAATATTTAAAATAGGGTGTTTAAACACCCTTAAACCCCTATTAAAAATTTGGCGCAACAATTAAGTAAAAGCACTCTGTAGCTGATTAATTAATTCTTGTTCTCTGTTTGAAACTTTATTGCCAATTCCGGTGTTAAGAATTCCACCTGAAGCTTCCGCAATACTATAAACATGCTTTAATAGTTCCTCTTCCATTTGCTTTTTTTCTTCTTGGGTAATCTGTTCGCATATACCATGAATATAACTTTTCCAGGCATCTAAAAGTTTTTGATCAGGTTTATGCTCTAACCATCTCTCAATAAGTTCATGCTCGATATTAGTTTTCTCTATCCCCAGAGAAGTAATACTATTTAAAACCATCTTTTTCTCTTGTTCATCAATTTTGCCATCTGCCCATGCTATTTCAATTAAAGGAATGACGGCCAGAGAAGCAACAATTTCCAGTGGTATTTGTAGATCTATAAATTTTTGTAGTATTTTGTGATTAGTAATCCCAGAAACATTGCTGTACTCTTCTATAGTTTTTTTCATTTTTTCCATCTGCTTTAACTTTTCAATCAAAATTTTATCATTTTCTAGAAAGAAAATATCTTCAAGGGTAGTTTTTACTTTCATAATTATCTCTCCATGATTGAGAAGCTCAAATTGGAAATGAGAAGAATTTAGCTTTGCAATTAACTTAACTTTTCTATTAATAATATAGATGCTTAAATTTGACATTTGAAAATTATTAAAATTAGTTATAAATAGGTTTGCAATAACTAAGTGCTTTAGTCCCGACTGCTGACAAAGTAGTCGTTTTTTTCACGATCCAACAATCTATTTTACCATAAAAACTGTAGTAGAACATAATTGCCAAGATAAATTTTATTACCAGATAGGCACTTCACGAAAGAGCAAGGTGGGTGTTTGGCCGAAAAAATCAGTATGAGTAAATGTCCGTATAAGCATAGGCCCAAAACAAGTCAATAGAAAAATTACGATAAAAATTTACTGTTACGGTTTTAGCTATCTCGATAGATAAAATGACTTCCGTCAAAAATCATAAGAGAAAAAGAATTACCTAGACCTGTCTCTGAATTATTTTTCCTTGGATCGTAGGAAAAAGTTTTATCAGATATGTCGTCGCTAATATTGAAATCGCTGAGAGTGCTACCGTTATTGAATAGAAATCTTGATCGATGACTTTCATGGAAATACCGAGGGTAACCATAACAAATGAAAATTCCCCTATAGGGATAGATGCAATCCCGATGGCCACAGCATTAGGCAATTGTTCTTTGCTCAATAAGGCCGCAAGCGTAGTAACTAAACTTTTTATTATTATCATAAAGACAGATATCACTAGAATAATTCCCAAATTTTTCCAAATCACCACAGGATTTATCATCATTCCAATAGAGATAAAAAAGATTGCGACAAATAAATCTCTAATTGGAAGTAACATGATTTTTATAGTTCTCGTTTCAGTTGTCTCAGAAAGAAGCATTCCTGCGATAAACGCACCTAAAGCAGGAGATAGTCCGGCCTTTGCCGATAACATTGAAATGATTAGACAAAAAGCGATGGAAACTATCAGGGTTGTTTCTTTTGTTAGTAAGTGGCGAATTTTTACAATAATTTTAGGTAAATAAAATGATACCGCCGCAACAACAAGAACAAAAAGTATCTTCTTTGCAAGAGAGATCATTAATTCATTTCCAGATGATGTCTGAGAACTACCAAGAGAACTAATAAATAAGATTATAAGTAAAACCAATACATCTTCTACAATCAAAATCCCCATAATAATAGCAGCAAATGGTTCGTTCGTTCGTTCATTTTCTTCAAGACAACGAGCAACCACAATCGTTGAGGATATACTGATAATTCCCCCAATAAAAAATCCAAGAATGCTCGGCCACCCAAAAAAATATCCTATAATTGGACCAGAAGAAAATAATGCTAAGTTTTTTACAACAGCTATAATTATTGCACTGGAACCAACGTTCCAAAGTTTTTTAAAAGTAAAATTTAATCCTAATGTGAATAAAAGAAAGATCACTCCAAATTCCGCCCAAATATCTACCGAGGCAGTTTCTCTGACCGTGGGAAGCAAGGGGAAATATGGCCCAACAAAAAATCCCGCCAATAGATATCCAAATACCAGCGGCAATTTTAAAACTTTACAAATCAACATCACAATGGCGGCCACAGCTAAAATCAAAGACAAATCAACAATGAACGGGGAAGAATTAAGCATGCCTTTTCCTTATCTTACATAGCGATCTTACATAACAAAGTTAGGGCGATGTCACTGAATAATACCGTTCCATCCAACCAATTTCAACATCACAAAAAAACCTAAAAAGTACGCCACGATTATGTACCACCCCTCTTTAAAATAAGTGGGAAGAGCTTTGATGTCAGGATACATATTAGACAGCGCGACTCCGGCCGATGACCCAAACCAAGTCATCGAGCCACCATACCCAACGGTATAGGCCAAAATGCCCCAATCGTAACCCCCTTGATCCAGACACAATTTAGTAAGTGGAATATTATCAAATCCTGAAGAGACAACTCCCAATCCTAGCGCCGTCATCCAAGATGCCGGAGGTAATTTTTCTACTGGCATTAACGAAGCAGAATAAACTAAACTTAATAAAAAAATACTTCCCGGCACTGCATGCTTAATCTCCTTCCAAGGAGGCCTGACGAAAAATCCTCCAATTAAAATCCCCGCCCAAACACCTAGCGCAGGAAAGTCTAATATATAATTTGCAACGATAGTTAATACTAAAATTAGTGCAACTATCAGCGTCCTAGTAAGATCAATTTTTGCTCTTGCAATCGATCTCGGACCAAGGACTATGTTTTGATATCGAGACTGTTTTTTAGCAGCAAATACTCCCAAAAAAATCATCGCCACTATTGAACCAACGTAGGCATGCAACACATTCGTAGCACTTACTCCTTGAATCCACATCATGGTAGTAGTAGTGTCGCCAAGAACGCTGCCAGCACCACCAGCGTTACTAGCAGCAATGATCGCCGCTACATATCCAACATGGACCTTGTTTTTAAACATAGTGTGGGCCATCGCCCCGCCAATCATTGCTGCAGCGATATTATCCAAAAAAGATGAAAGAATAAATATGAGGATTAGTAATAAGAAAGCACCTTTCCAGTCATGCGGTAGATATTTTGTAAGAGCGTTTGCTAATTTAGAATCTTCAAAATATCTGGCCAAAACAGAGAATCCGAGGAGTAGCCCAAAAAGATTCAGTAAGATCTTCCATTCTCCATGTTCATTTCCATTTCCCCCACTGGCTCCACTCCCAAACATGTGTACTGACCAAAAAAAGTTACTAGTAAATAAATATTTGTAGCAAAGTACGCTGAGAGCACCTACTACCGCAATATAAGTAGATCTCCGATGAAAAAAAATCACTCCAAGAAGAGTTATCGCGAGTAACATAAACTCAAACGGGATTTCAAAAATCATAAACCATACTCCATAAAACATAGCGATGGTTAGTTTGCTGCTATGTATATATTAATTCAAACTATGTTGAAGTTGTAAAAGAGTTTGGTGACATCTTTATATTTATATTAAAAAAAATTTCGCTTTTGTATACCGTCACCAAAGGAATCAAAAAATGGTCGGGCCGCCTTTTAAAAACAAGGAAGTTCGACCATGCCTGGTGATAAAGCTTTATTTTTTTAATCGCGGTTAATCATACACTATAACCCTGTAGTACCAATTAATAACTATCCTCCTTTTTGCACCACCAAATTAACGGTGCTGGTTGGAAAGGCAAACATTATACCTTTTTGATTAAACATCTTAGCTATTCCTAAATTTATTTGTTGTTGAATATCCATATACACATTGTAATCATTAGTCAGTACATAGTAGACCGTCTCAAAAATTAAACTAAAATCACCATAGCTAGCAAAATGACAACGATCAAATTTTGTACTAAGAATACCACCTATAATATCTCTTATTAAGGTGGGTATTTCCTCTAGTTTTTCTGCTGGGGTAGCATAGATAACCCCAATTTTAAACAGTACCCTTCGAGATTCCATCCGTTTATAATTTTGAACAATTTTTTTGGTTAAATCTGAATTAGACACGATAAGCAACTCACCGTTAATACTCCTCACTTTCGTGCTCTTAATACCAATACTTTCCACTGCACCAGCAATACTATCTGCAACAATAAAGTCGCCAACCTCAAAAGGACGATCAAAAATAATTGCAAAATAATTAAATAAGTCACCGAGAAAAGTTTGTGATGCCAATGCCAACGCTACACCACCCACTCCAAGACCGGCCATCACTGCAGAAATTTTAACGCCAAAATTATCTAGAAGGAATATAATTACAAAAAACCAAATTATAATTTTAAATAATGACAAAAATCCTTCATATCCTTTTGTCCCTGAATTTCGTATGTTTCGTTTTAGTAATGATGATTCTAAAAGTAGTCCAAATACGCCAATAATAGCATCTGCTATTAAATAGGTTAAAAAAATCGTATTTGCGTGCGTAAGTAAACTAACAACTGACTTCTGTACGTTTATCTGGTTGATAGCAATTAGAAATATCAGAAAAAAGAAATACAAAATGATAACATTCCTATCAATGAATGCAACCAAAAAATCGTCAACTTTGTTCTCGGTTTTAGACACTACCGCCTTTAAACGTTTTAATACAATCTTATAAAAAATTATTAGTGAAAATATTCCCAAGCACAAAATTAAAAAAAAGGCGAACCAATCCCCAGGAGTATTTCTAATAAGCAGGAATGCCTTTGCACCTTCCATATATGAACCTTTTAATCGAAAAAATAGAAATGCCAGAATATCTATTGCTCAATCTATTAGTATACCATTATAACACTACAGCACTTTGTCCCAGCTATCACTTATTGAAAATGCTGCATTTATTTGACCAACGTGTGAGTAGGCCGGTGGAGTACCAAAACCATCACTCCGTAAATAGCGATAGAGGAATCCGCTAGTTTTTCCGGTATCATCTTTTAGCGATAATTTTTCAACAATACTTGAAACAGTTTTTTCGGATAACTGTTTATCTGGATAGTTTAAGATTGGAAAAAGTAGTAGTGATGCATCATAAGAGTCATCATTTATACCATTTCTGGCACTACCCTCCTTCACCGATAATAAAAATTCTTTAATCGCAATATGCTCCATCTCCTCTAAATTGATATCGGTAAATTTCAAAAAGTTTTTTTCTTGAATCTTTTTAGCACGATGAATCCCCGCCCAGCACATCAAATTAGATAATGAATGTACTTGCCATCCATTACGAAGCTCCCATAATCCTGCATCTGCCTTTGCAATATTTTTTTGACATAAACGAACCAGATGTAGCAGAAGTTTTTCAATAGTCTTGTTTCGAAAATGATAAAAACGTTCATCGAGAAAAATCGGAGTTAATGTTAATATTAATTCACCATAAATATCATTCTGAATATGCTCTCCTGCCTGATTATTACTTCTAACGGGGAGACTCCCCATATATCCGGCCCAATTTTCGTGTTCGAGTTCAGGAAGCGGACTTTCCAAAAACTTAAATTTTAGTGGATTAAAGAAGTATAAAGTAGGATTTGAATTCACTGTAGGCATTCGCCATAAAACATAGAGTCATTACCTGGCATTAAGTAGAAACTTAATAACGAACTAATCACCTCAATTAATATCAAAAAAAGCGTCTCCTCGATACCAGGCAACGAACTACACATCTTTTAACAAAAGGATTTTTTACTACTACGCCGATATGATATCATATTTTCTTGGTTACAAAAAGTTTTTTTCTTATTATACTTTGATATCAAAGTATAATAAACAGATTCACCATTTGATGCCAATAACGTAATTTTTTAATGAAATACCTCTTTGAAAAAAACAACCTCCTATTACTTGAGTCTTTGACTTTGATGGGACTATCACCGTTCTTGTTGACGATCATACAACTCCCAAATTATCAAAAAAGGTAGAAGATTTACTAGTACAACTGAAAAGTCATGCACCGGTGGCAATAATATCAGTTAGGAGCATGAAAAGTTTGGAAGGCCTATAACGTTTGCCCCAAACTATCTGGTAGGTAACCACGGCCTAGAAGGATTATCTCCCCCTAAAAACTCCATGGTGGCCTATCCGAAAATATGTCAGGATTGGATTTATATAATTATGCAATTTTTGACCAAACAAGAAGGAACTTACGGTATTGCTATTGAGGATAAGACTTATTCTTTGGCCATCCATTATCGAAAATCAAGAAATAAGAAAAAGGTTAAAAACTTGTTGGAAACATTTCTTCCCCAACTACCACATTCACCAAGAATCCTTAATGGAAAATGTGTAGTAAATATTATACCAACTGGAGCGCCCCATAAAGGAATGGCCTTGCTAGAAATAATCAACGAGAGTAAAAAAGCAAACGCATTTTACATCGGCGATGACAGTAGCGATGAAGATGTTTTTAATCTTGATAATCAAAATATTTTCAAAGTTCGAATCGGTTTTAAAAGGGATTCAAATGCAAAATACTATATAAAAAACCAGGCCGAAATTATTCCACTCCTTCGTTTTCTGCTCTCATCCTTTAAAAAAAATAATCAAAAAATACAAAACAACTAATAACGAGATCTATGGTATGACTTTTATTTG
>JADGBS010000059.1:0-469 GCA_015231325.1 Oligoflexia bacterium
TTTTTTACCGAAAGATCATGATCCCATTATCAGTAAAATCCTTGCAGGCGGTGTTTTTGTTAACACCCCTGGTCAGAAAATTGCTATTAGTGGTAGGAGATTTGCTGCCGCAGTGGAGGTAAAAATAGCTGGATATTCTGTCGTGGGGATGGGGGGGCAAGATTGGCAATCTACTTGTACGAATGTTGTTGTTAAGTCAGATAAATTAATTTTTTGTACTGTTCCAAATATTAATGTGCTTGGACCAGTGGATGTTACAGTGAAAAATGTTTTAAGTGGGGAAGAAACGACTAGAATTATGACGGATGAAAAGGCATTGGTGTTTTTGCCTGAGATTACTGATAGGCCTTATAGCGTTTATCTGAATTCGGAAGCGGATGCCATGAAAAGTGGTTTTTATCGAAGGGCCAATATGGACGCAACAACCCATCCAGCTACAGCAGGATATCTGCAGGAAATAATACTTGCT
>JADGBS010000059.1:525-18144 GCA_015231325.1 Oligoflexia bacterium
CTGAACACCCCTATCGATGGTGAAAACTTTGTGGTTGGAAGTTCTTATGCGCAGGCCGATCTGACGCCACCGCCCGGTGGACTAGATTATGCTCAAGCGCCTGGTGTGCTGAGAGGGCTTCTTACTGCTGCGCAAGCAGAAGCAATCATGGCTGAAGTTGCGTTTGGGAATCCAAACATTGAAGTGACTAATATCCCGAATCCAGATTTTGACTTGCGAACTTTTCCTGAAAACCAAAAATTATATGTTGAGCAATTAAAGTCAATTATATACTCGAAAATTAATGGCCTTGCGTCGAATCAGGTCCGTGGTTATTATCTCAATCCTGATCATGTCAGAGGAAAACAAGCTGTTCGCTTCAATCCTGATGTTGGTGCTGCCGCCGATTATCCTCAAGGTGGCCATAATTACGCTATCAATCCAGTACTTGGTTTAGCAGCAGCTACTGACCCGCTCTCAGTGGGCCTAGGACCAACAATAGATTCTCGTACGGATTCTCTTAATATAAGAGCTTATTTGGAGCCTGCTATTAGATCAGCGCTTTATTTACGGTTAAACGATAACCATTACGACAGATTGCAATATATAAAGTTAATGAAGAGCATTTCCTTTAAGGCTCACACTATGTTCATAGAGAGTATGGTTGATTTATCAACTAGCTTTGTTAGCTATTTGGAAGGTTCGCGGGACGGATTTATCCACAATTTTACTCTTTTGTTTGTAAGCAAGCAGTTTGAATCAAAGGGAAGATTTGGTGATTATGCTCACTTTACACTTCGATGCGGACAGGTCCACTAATTAACGGCGCTCAGAAAAAAGGTCGTCGTTTTTCAAAGACACCTTGTGCCCAGTACTGTAATTTTTGTCTATCAATTTTAATATTATGACGAACGTCTACTGGAAAAGATGGGTGGTAGAAGATGTATGCGATGTGGGCGGTATGTGCATGATGTTTGGCAAGCGAAATTAACTCGTTTTCAAAAACCTCTTGCTCTTGCGGTGAGAGTTTAACCCGATGGTCCTTTCTTTCGATCACTATCGCTGGAGTAAGCGGCATATTTTTTTTCTCGCCCTTTTTTTCTTGAATGCCAATCAACGCACTTCGAAATACCGCCTGATGTTGGTTGAAGATAGCTTCGCATGGAATAGGATAAAGTGGACCGTGGCGAGTTTGCAGCAGGTGATCTTTGCGACCGCAAAACCAAAGACGTCCCTGCTGATCAAGGTAACCTAGATCGCCCATTCGGTGCCAGAGGGTTACTTTTGCTGAATTCGGATGTTGTTGATAGATTTTAGCGAGCGCGGTTTTTTCTGGCATTTGGCAGTATTCACTGGTGACCGTTGGGCCGCTGACAATAATCTCCCCTCGTTCCTCACATGGCAAGATTCTTATTTTGGACCAATCGTTTTGAACATGTTCGTCGATCTCCATAATTCTGATTTCCACCATAGGCCAGGGACGTCCTACTAGCATTCCAGCTCCATGGTGGTAGGCATCAATGCCTGCTTGTAATATTTCTTTACCAGTAATATTAGTAAGGGGCAATGCTTCAGTGGCACCATATGGGGTATAGGTTGTACCATTTGTGAGAATATGCGAGAATTGCCGGTGTATTTCAGGGTCGACCGGCGCTCCAAACATTAGTAGTGATTTCATTGATGGAATAGTGATGTTTTTTTCGGTGCAATAATTAGCAACTTTGCTCCAGATGGCCGGAGATCCCGCAGCAAAGCTCACTTGATGTCTTAATAAGGCGTCAACTATTAGTTGAGGATCTGCCTGCGCGGGTTTGCTGGGATTTAATGGTGGCAAAATTATAGTTACTCCCATGGCCAAGGTAAATAATGCGAAGAAAGGAAATCCGGGGAGATCAATGTCGTTGGGAGTTAACTTGAACTCCTGTTGCATCATGGCAATTTGCTGATGAAAAATCTCATGCGTATAAACCACTCCCTTGGGAATTCCAGTTCCGCCTGAGGTGAAGAGAATTGCACTTGTGGCAGATGGGGTGGCCGGCCTTGCCAGAGGAAATGGAGCTGCAGCCGACGGCATGGGTAAAAAAAAGTCAGAGAGCTTCTCACATCTGAATATATTTGCACCTGGAATTTTTTTTGTGGATATGCATAATTTAGTGCTGCAAAATTTTTTTGCGAATAGTAAGCGTAGTAATATGCCTTTGGGTTCGGTGATCAATACCAGTGGGGCAATATGAGCGATTGATGCTAATAGATTGCGTACGCCCATTCCTGGATCAAGCAATACAGGGATCGCTCCTAACTTGAACAGTCCCCACATTACTATTGGAAAATTTAATTTGGGAAGGAGAAAGATCAATACTTTGTCGCCAGCTTTGATTCCTCGTGCCTGCATTTGGTAGGCAAAGTTATCAGAGACCTTTTCCAACTCAGCATAGCTCATTTTGTGTATATTATGCTTTCCATGCTTTCCATGCTTCCCATTTTCCTCAATGAGCGCAGTGTGTTGAGGTTGGTGCGCGGCCAATGCACGCAGCACGGTACTGATGTTGATGTTATTGTTGCTCATAGTCTTTATCTCTGTCTCTTTTATCTTTTACGCACTCACCCCAAAGTTGGTTGAGTCGCTCTTGTAAGAACTTTTCTCTGCCAGCATCGCTTGGTTGATAAAATTTGGGTATTGGAATACTGCAATAACTTTGGGGAACAAAGTTTCCAGGATAGCTATGCGGGTAAAGGTAGTGCTTGGATCCGTTTTTCAGATGCGCCGGTACTTCGATAGTGCTGCGGGCCGAGACAAATTTTTGGGCAGCATCTAATGCCTTCCAGTAGGAGTTACTTTTAAGTGTTGATGCTAAGTAGGTTACCGCCTGTGCCAAGCTGATTTGTGCTTCTGGCATTCCCACCTGTTTAACTGCCGTCAAAGTAGCAGTGGCCAAGAGCAATGCCATGGGATCAGCATTCCCTATGTCTTCGGATGCGAAAATTACCAACCGACGAGCGATGAAAAGAGGATCTTCCCCGCCATCTAGCATAATTGCCAACCATAGTAGGGCGGCGTGGGGATCGCTTCCGCGTAAACTTTTGATAAATGCTGATATAACTTCGTAATGACGATGCTGGTCGCGGTCATAGAGGCGGTTATTTTGGCGAATCAAATTTCCTAAAATGTTTGTGGATAGTTGGGGGGGATCGTCAGTGGTAAGAATGTTTTTGCTATTTTGCGCATTTTTAAGAATAATTTCTAGATGATTAAGCGCTCTTCTTGCATCTCCCTCAGAGTGGTGTGCCAGCAATTCCAAAAAATTCTGGTTATTATCAAGCAATAACTGACAAACAGTCGCTGCATTATCAACTTTGGCCGGTTGCGGTAGTTGCATCTGCTGCTGTATCTGTGGCCGCAGATGCTGCAGCTGCTGTTGCAGAATATCTTTAAGGATCTGTAATAATTGTTCAGGAGTTAATAATGGCAATTCTACTAATTGCAGACGAGAGAGCAAGGCGTTATTGATTACGTAGCGTGGATTTTCAGTGGTGGCGCCGATCAGGGTGAAGTTGCCTGCCTCCACTGCCGGTAAGAGCGCATCCTGTTGTGCTTTATTGAAACGATGAATTTCATCAATAAAAATCACAGCGGGATTTTCCCATTGAAGATAGAGTTGGACATCCTCCATTAATTTTCGTAATTCAGCGACACTACCCAGGACTGCGCTAAATGAAAAGAACTCCTGTTTGGCCTCCTTTGCCAGAATTTGTCCAAGAGAGGTTTTCCCACATCCAGGAGGTCCCCAAAGAATTATGCTAGGAAGGGGACGAGAAAGTAGACAAGGGTGTCGTTCTAATAATTGTTTATATCCTACGAATTTTTGCGGATTGCTAGGTCGATAACGGTAGGCGAGCGGAGCAGTGCCGCTGCTAATGGTATTAGCATTTGTATTATTAATGTTATTATTATTGTTATTGTTATTGTTATTTTTTTTCATTTAACCTAATTATCGCAAAAAAAAATAAAAGTGGCACGCAAACTCATACAAATTCATGATACCATCCCTTCCATTTTTACAAGGATACTAATTAATCATCAGGAGAGAAGTAAAATGATAAAAAAACTTATGGTCTTGTCAGTATTAATTACCAGTACTGCTACTCTGATGGTGGGCAGAGCTATCGCCGCCGATGACGCCGAATTATTGGTAGGGGATGCTTATCTACAACTGGAAGAAACTGCGGAAATTGCGGATGTCCAGTCCCTATCTCTAGCAGCTGAGTTGGTCAATATGTTGAGAAAGGGTGGGCAGGGGGTAGATGCAAAAAAGCTGGATTTATTACTTACTGGGATCTCTGATCCTCACTTGCTGCAGAAAATCTTTGCCGAGGCCAGAGGCGGGGTTCTTCACGGTTATGAAAATTTGTTGGAGAAGTCTTTGCGGCATGGACGTTACGATTTAGCTAGTGTTCTGATTAGGCACGGATTTGTATTTGATCCATCAAGCGTAGAACGCATGGTACTTGAGCAGGCCGCTGCCGCACAGGTTTCCGCCGCCGCGCCGCGGATTTCTCCGCCTATATCTTCTGAGCAAGCGTTGTTATTCAAGGTGATGATTCAGAGATTAAATGCGCCCACAAGCGCTGAGGTCAACCGCCTTCTTGCTCACCTAGTGGTGAACAGGCAACTTAATATTATCAATCAACTGTTGTCGGAAAAACCAGCGAAGATTAATTATCATTTCAAGGATTTTTATGGCAGTACGTTGTTAATGCACGCGGCACTGCTATCTGATGTCGATTTATTACAAACCTTGTTGACCGTAATACCTACAGAGTCATTGCCCTTTGAGGTTGATAGGAAAAATCAGCATGGAAGCAGTGCTTTATCTTGGGCGTTAAAGTCCAAAAAACCATCAGCGAAGATTGTATCGCTATTGCTACAAGCAGGTGCTGATCCTAATGTAAAATATAATTTCAATGGAGCAGGAAGTACTAATTTTAGCATCCCTATTACCCCGCTTTATCAATCGGTTCGCAATCACCAAATTGAAATAGTAAAGGCATTGTTGGCGTCTGGACGAGTTGATCTAGATCAGCGTAATCGAGATGGTAATACGGCGATAATTAGTGTAGCGCATCATAACTTTGTGGATGTTTTGGAATTGTTGCTGGAGCAGCATCCGGGCCCGAATCTTGAAATAAAGGATATTAATGGAAAGACGGCCTTACAAATTTCGATAACTCATAAACATTATCCAGTGCTCAAGCGTTTGCTGCAGGCCGGTGCGAATAAGCGGCCTTAGGCCAAAAGCATTCTCAGTGGTCTACAGGTGTAACAGGTGTAAGTTGTACATCTAGACGCGTTGGCAGTGGTAGGGGTATGGGCAATTGGCGTATCTGAGGCGTATAGCCAGGGGCGGAAATTTTGAATTGGTACTCGCCAGCGATTAGTGGGCGATAAAATCCGCCTTGCTTGAAATTGTTGAGTTCAAGATTACTAAATATGAAGGAGTTGTCGCGATCGTGATTCAAAATTTCGACGCTGGCCATTATTCCGCTAGCGTCGCGCACGTCAGTTACCGTTCCCCACACCCCTCTGGGAACTTGTTCTAGGAGCAATAAAATAGACGCAAGATTATATTTAAAATAGGTTGTTAACATTGTTGTGTGCGGAATTTTAGTTTTACTAACTTCGGCAGTGACCGCACGAGTGTGTTCGAAATAATTAAAGTAATCTTGGCGTCCGCCATTAACTTCATACCAAGCATATCCATTGATAATTCCGTTATTTCCTCCGGTCATGTATCCGTTGTGCCCAGCGCTTTGTTGCGCAGCATCAGCATAAAGGCGAGAGATACTTTGATACCAGTTATCATCGGCGTGTAAGCGCTGAAAGGTATCCCACGGGTAGTTGATCAACTCAGCGCCTCCATGAAAATCTACAGCAAAAATGAATTTTTGTTCGATCAATAATTTTTTAAATGCCACTGTCTCTTTTTGCCAACTCTCTCCATCAGGGTGTTCACCTGCAGACGGATCGGGCAAATTACGATTAAGATCTACTCCATTAGCGTTGTAACGAGTTGCGCCTTTAACCGTATCATCCCCTTGCGCATAGCTACCATCGGGATTGAATATGGGATTAATCCAAATTTCTAAATTGTCTACTAACGTACGCACTCGTTGGTTGCTTGAATAATTAGTAAGTAAATATTCAATTAACTGTAAAAGAATCATACTCCCCACTAACTCATCACCATGAATCGCTCCGCTCAATATAAATTTGGGACGAATGCTACTGGTATTGGGATTGGCCGCAATTTTTAGCAGTAACAGTTGGTGCCCATTAACGCTCTTCCCCATTTCTATTAAGCTGGCAATCTGTGGATATTGTTTGGCCATCGAATCTAGAAACGCGACATAGTTATTATAGGTAGGGTATCTGCTCCAATTTCCAATCAATGCATAGAATTTTAAGTCATTCAATTTATCAGTTATCAGGGGATCCTCTCTCCAAGATGGAGGAACTAGTTCTTCGTAAGTTAAATCGGGGTCGCTATTCAGATAATCCAACAGCGCATCTCTTTTGCGAGCGCTAACATAAACATACAGATGTTCACCTTCAATAACATCGATAGAGGCGAAACGCTCTATCTCCTTTAGTTGTATGCGCATCTCATAATTAGTGGGGCAATAGGTCGTAGGCAGAGTGATTTCGAAGTAAAATTCGTGAATAGTAGAATGGGCGCTAGCGGAATAGAAACAGAACAAAACAGTGAACAACAGAAAAAAATTTTTCATAACATTCCCCCCGGATGTAACTACTTCTAGGTCTTTTTTGGTGTTTTGTTTGCAAATAACACCGATGCAATAATCGAGAATAGCAGAAGAGCTCCAATTACTCCCAATGATAGCAGAGTAGAAATATAAACAATGTTAGTCAATACTAATTTGATGCCGACAAAAACTAGTATTGTGGAAAGTGCATATTTCAAGTAATGGAAGAGTGGGATAAGTCCAGCTAGCGCAAAGTACATGGAGCGTAGTCCTAAAATTGCGAAAATGTTAGAGGTATAAACTATAAATGGGTCAGTAGTAATGGCAATAATCGCAGGTACTGAATCCATAGCGAAAATGGTGTCAACTATCTCAATAACAATCAAAACTAGAAAAAGGGGGGTCCCTTTAATGTGTCCAACGTGCCCAGCGTGGTCTGTGCGCACAAAAAATTTTCCTCCGTGATAGTTGTCGGTGAATGGCAACCAGCGTTTGGCAAATTTTACCGGCCAATAATTTTGGGGATCAGGTTTTTCTGTCTCGTTTTGAAATAGCAATTTTATTCCAGTAACGATCAGAAATCCGCCGAATACATAAACCATCCAATGAAAAGTGTGCACTAATCCGATGCCTGCAAAGATAAATAATGCACGCATCAACACTGCCCCAATAATCCCCCAGAAGAGCACCCGATGTTGATGCAATCTGGGGACGCTAAAGATAGTGAATATGGTGAGAAAAACAAAAAGGTTGTCCACACTCAGGGAAATCTCAATCAAATACCCAGTGAGAAATTCCACTGCCGGATGGTATCCCTTCACCAAGTACACACCTACGTTAAATAGTAGTGCTAGTGAGACATAGATGGCGCTCCAAAAGAGCGCCTCTCTAAATTTGATTTCGTGCGCCTTACGATTTAAAAATAGCAGATCCAAGGCGAGGAGGGCCAGCACTAAAAAGTGAAAAAGGATCCATGGAGTGAGGATTTCTAATGTGAGCATATTATTTTTTAGTAGATTAGGTGTTAGTGTTAGTAGATTAGTTTTGATGTATACGCATACGATAGAATGAACGCCATACAAAAACCGTTGATATCAAGAAAAAGACAACGGCCAATCCTATCGATACTTCGCGTGACATCTCAATTGCCAATTCTACCGCCAATAAACCGAAAAGGGTGGTGAACTTGATAATTGGATTCATTGAAACAGAAGCAGTATCTTTAAAAGGATCACCGACGGTGTCACCAACCACACTGGCATCGTGCAGAGGGGTTCCTTTTGCCTTCAAAGTAGTTTCAACAGTTTTCTTTGCATTATCCCAAGCGCCACCTGCATTGGCCATAAAGATTGCTTGATAGAGACCGAAGATAGCGATTGAGATCAAATAACCAATGAAAAAGTAGGGTTCAGCACAAGCAAATGCCAGCGTGGAGAAAAATACAGTTAGAAAGATGTTAATCATCCCTTTTTGCGCATATTGAGTGCAGATTTCCACCACCCGCTTACTGTCTTTCATATTGGCCTTAGTACTGCCAGTATCCAAATTAATGTTGCGCTTAATGAACTCCACTGCCCGATAGGCACCAGTGCTTACCGCTTGGGTGGCCGCGCCTGTAAACCAGTAGATAATTGCGCCCCCAGTGATCAAACCCAATAGAAAGGGTGGGTGAAGAATAGAGAGATTCTCAATTCCGGTTTTGAGGCCACCGGTAAGTAGCATGACAATAGAGAAGATCAAAGTAGTAGCACCTACCACCGCTGTTCCGATTAATACCGGTTTAGCTGTTGCCTTGAAGGTATTACCTGCTCCGTCATTTTGCTCTAGATATTCTTTAGCACGATCAAAATTAGGGGTAAAGCCAAATTCTTTTTTGATATTTTCTTTAATTCCCGGTTGGGTTTCTATTAAGGACAGTTCATAGATCGATTGGGCGTTATCGGTTACTGGTCCGTAGGAGTCCACAGCAATGGTCACTGGACCCATTCCCAAGAAACCAAAGGCCACTAAACCAAATGAGAATACTGGTGCTGCTATCATGATATCGGTTAGCCCCAAAGTACTAACTGCATAGGCGATAGTCATCAACATGACGATAGAAAGCCCCGTCCAATAAGCACTAAAATTTCCAGCGACGAAACCTGAGAGGATATTTAGTGAAGGGCCACCTTCACGTGAGGCATCTACTACTTCCTGCACATGCTTGGAGTGGGTAGAAGTAAATATTTTCACCAGTTCTGGGATTAACGCCCCTGCAATGGTACCGCAAGAAATAATAATTGAAAGTTTCCACCACAGTCCGTCCCCTAAATCCGGAATGAGTGCACCAGAGAGGATAAATGTCATGACAATGGAGATAATAGAAGTAATCCAAACTAGCGAGGTTAATGGGTGCTCAAAATTAAAATATTCACTTTTGCCATATTGTGCTTTCGCCCAAAGGTGGTTGAGTCCATAGGAGAGAACGCTGGTGATAATCATTCCAATTCTCATCAAAAAAATCCAAACCAACAACTGTGATTGATGCATAACATCTGGTACTGCTAGTAAAATAAAGGTGATGAGCGCTACCCCGGTTACCCCGTAGGTTTCAAATCCATCGGCCGTAGGGCCTACTGAGTCACCAGCATTGTCGCCAGTACAGTCAGCGATCACTCCTGGGTTTCTGGCGTCATCTTCTTTGATTTTGAAAATGATTTTCATCAAGTCAGAGCCAATATCAGCGATTTTAGTGAAAATTCCCCCAGCAATCCTTAGTACAGCGGCGCCCAGAGACTCGCCGATGGCAAAGCCAATAAAACAAGGTCCAGCGTAATCGCCAGGCACAAACAGCAAAATAAAAAGCATGATTACCAATTCAACGCTGATCAGTAACATCCCAACGCTCATTCCTGCCCTTAATGGAATGGCGAAGGTAGGAAAAGGAAGACCTCCGAGTGAGGCAAAAGCTGAGCGGGAGTTTGCCAAAGTATTTATCCTGATACCAAACCAAGCAACCCCGTAACTGCCCATCATCCCTATGATGGTAAAGAGCACAATTATGAATAACTTAAAGGCATCAAAGTGTCGTAGTGCCCCGAAATAGACCACGATGATTGAGGCGATAAAAATGAAGAGCAGACCTAAAAATTTCCCTTGAGTAAACAAGTAAGTTTTGCAGGTTTCATAAATTAGTTCTGAGATCTCTAGCATACTACTATGCACAGGCAGCTTCTTTAATCCGCGCATCATCATAAAACCGAAGAGTGCCCCTAACATACAAATGAATAAACCCCAGACCAATAAATTGTGTCCACTCGTCCCGAAAAATTGTATCATTCTCAAGTCGGGCAAAATAAAATCCGCCTCGCTGGCGAACACCGATTGACTGCCCAGCAACAAGGACAGAAGGAAAAAACATAAAAAACTGTAAGAAAAACTGTGGAAGCGGAAAAAAATGTCGGAAACGGAATATCCTCCCGGTTTCCTTTTGAGATTATCAATGAGTTCAGTCATTGGTCCTCGTCCTTTGTAAAAAAGTTAAAAAAGTTAAAAAAAGTAAATAAAATTAAAAATGTTTATTAATGAATAATAATTAATATTTATAAAATATACCCAATATCAGGAGCAAAAAGAAACAAAATTATAAAATAATATCATAAATGCCCCAAAGCGCGGAATAAGAGTGGGCGACCCAGGGGGGAGATGAGTTATACTATTGGTGTTTTATAATGGTCATGTTTATGGGCCATTTGGTTGGTTATTTTATTTCGGAAAGGAGATGGTGATAATGATTTTTGAAGAGAGTGCTGGCAAAGAGGGTGACAAAGGAGGAGGCGCAATTGAGGGTTGCGAGAGGGAAAGTGAGAGGGAAAACGAAGAAAGGCCAAGTAAAAACGAAGAAGGTCCAAGTAAAAAGGATGCCAGTAGTAACAAGGAGCGTCCCCATGAGCACAGTAGATCCCGTGGAAACGGTCATCATCGTTGGCAACCGCGGAAACCTCATTTTAGGGATGGCCGAGAAGGGGCAGAAAGCAGTGGTGGTAGCGGTGGGAGTGGAGGCAGTGGCCACCAGGCAATTCGTATCGACGTCGACATCTTGGAGCGGATAAGACGGGAAGCAAAATATAAACGGATGCGGGTTGATGATTTATTAAATAAGATTTTACGCGACGCGCTTTTTCGTACCGGTAGCGGCGCCATGGCTGGCGGTGCCGTTACTGGCGGCGCCATGACTGGCGGCACCAAAAATACACTAAAGTTGAGTACCAATAAGGCGACCCTCGATGAGGCCAGAGAGAGTAAAGAAGCAAAAGAGGGTGAAGAGGTTAAAGAAGGTAAAGAGGGCAAGGGGAAGTTCAAGAAAATTTATGAGTCGCTAAAATCCATGAAACTTAGAACATTGAAATTAAAGACCTGGACGCGTCGTCACCCCTAAGTCAAAAACTTCTTTAATGATTCCCACGATGTTATCGACAGTTTGGCAGTCGATGGTCATTGCTGGTTGTAGGCGAAAGTGAGGGGAGTAAGACATGGAGAGCACCCCTCGATGCAGTAATTCATAAAAAATTTTTTGGGTAGCGTTGGTGTTTAATGGAACTTTGCTTTTTTGATCTTCAACCAGTTCAATTCCTAGAAGAAGGCCTTTGCCACTGACTTTACCAACGAAGGGGTAGCGTTCTGGGAATTCCTGTATTTTTTGTAGAAAATGTGCGCCTACTTCCTGAGAGTTTTTCACTAGTCCTTCGTCGTCGATAATTTTTAAGGTTGCGGCAGCGGCAGCGGCGGCCAAAGGATTTCCGCCATAGCTAGAAGAAGAGCCAGAGGGTTTTGCCCAGGGGAAGGAATCACAGATTTTTTTACTGGAGACCACGGCACTGATAGGAAATCCTCCTCCGAATTGCTTCCCGATAGTTATTATGTCAGGCATGACGTCAGATTGTTCGCATCCCCAGTAACTCCCAGTTCGACCAAACCCGGTAATCATTTCATCGGCAATCAGCAGTGCATCCCATTCTTTGGCCAATTCCGCCAATGCCTGAAGATAATCTTTCGGTGGAATTATGTTGCCAGCTGTTCCTTGCACTGGTTCAACAATAATGCCAGCAATTCCTTTTGATACATTCAATTTTAGCTGCTTACGAGCATATTCTATGCATAACAATCCACACTGGGGGTGGGTACTTTTAAAAGGGCAACGATAACAATCAGCATAAGGGATAAGATGATTCCCAGGTACGAGTGGTCCATATTCGTTTTTAAAATCTGAACCCATCAGCGAGAGCGCCCCCATTGTTTTTCCATGAAATCCTCCCCAGCAACTGACAAATTCCCACTTATTGGTATAGGCCTTCGCCAAGCGCAGTGCCGATTCAACCGCCTCCGCCCCACTTGAATAGAGTTGTACCCTTTCTAGTTGGGTAGGTAAGTGCTCCCTCAATAGTTTCAACAATTGAAGACGAGCAACACTACTGAAACTTCCTATAACGGACTTTGATAGTTGTTGAGATAGGGCCGCAATATAGGTGGGGTGAGAGTGCCCAATACCTCCTACCCCAATTCCTCCGATAATGTCCAAGAAAATGTTGCCATCGACATCAGTTATTGCCGATCCTTGCGCCGCTTCTACCACAATTCCTGCCATGACTGCCAGTCCTTGTATTCCCGGGGCCAGAAGCTGTTCTTCTTCCGCACGCATTTGTTTACTACTGCTACCAGGAATATCTTTAGTGATAATTTTTGGACGTTGATTGCGAGGTTGATTAATTTTTTCAAACATTTCATTCATTTTTTGCATAATTACCGCCTATTATATGTTTTAGTGTTTTAGTAATTTGATGATAATAGTGAAAACTCTTGATTTTCATAATAAATACTAGTTTAAATACTACTTGTTTGAGCGTCACCGGAGAAGCACTATTGTTGAGGAGCACTAAATAAATGCAAATAATGCGCGACATAATTGTTTTGGCAGGGGGGGTGGGCCAACGCCTGCAGGGGCTAACTCCCTACAAGGCATTGACCCCGCTTGGACGAGGGAAAGGACAGGACAATCAAGTTTTGGTTAAAAGGTTGATAGAGCAGCTGTTATCTTTAGACGGTGGTCGTAATGGTAGTTTGCTCCTAGCGGCGAATTCATTACTGCAAGGAAAGGTAGAGGAGCATCTTCAAGGGTTTGAAAATGTAGAGATTATCTATTTAAATACCCCTAGTTCTTTGCATACTTTTTACCACTCTATGAAGCATATACTGCGCGATTGTGATCTTCCTAGGCCGCCGCATCAGGGAGCGCCGCATCAGGGAGCGCCGCATCATATTCTGGTTTCAATGGTGGACAGTATCGTAAAAGATGATGATTTAAAAAAATTTATCTGCTTTTGTGATTCGCTAGCACCAGGAGAGAGCGCTTTATTGACAACAACTCATGTTGATGACGAAAAACCGCTACGAGTCTGGAGTAGGGCAGATTACATGCCTGGAGTAGCGGCAATGCCGGTTGATTACATCGGTGATCCTCCTGCGGAGAGTGATTTTGGAGACCGGGCAGTGATCACCGCCGGTGTGTACTGTTTTTCTGCAAATATTTTTCCACTGTTGTTGGAATGTATTGATGAGGGAATGGAAAAGATGAGAAATTTTCTGGCCCAAATGGTGGAAAAAAATTATCCTGTTTATGCATTTACTGTAGAGAAAACTATTGATCTAGATCGTCCAGAGGATTGGGGGCAAGCGCTGGATTTTTTATCTTTTTTATCTTAATGAACAGTGATCGAGGTAACAACGTTGAAAGAATTTTATATTTTGGGAATATATAGGGAGCGTATCTACTCCAATCAATCAGTGGAATTTGATCGGGCGATACTTGACGCTAGTTTGGACCGGCTACGATTTATGGGTAAAGACTTAGGGATGAAAGTGCGGGTCGAACGTGTGCGGGCAGAAGACTATCAATATTGGAGGTGGAGCGATTTTTCAAGATACCACCTGATTTTGTCGATGGGGCAGTCTCCAGAGCTGTTAAAGTACCTACAAAAATTTTTGGAGCAAGAAGCGTCTCAGGTATCAGAAGATGCACCTCTTTCACCGTTTCCGCTGCTGATCAATTCCCCCAATGCCATCAAAAATTGTTATCGGCTTAATTTTTCTAAAATTTTATTCGAGCATGGATTTCCTTATCCCCAGTTTAAAGTAGTGAGACTTTCTGAAGATCATGGGCATATGCTGAATCTTCTGCGGGAGTTTGATGGCATAGCGGAAGGTGTTTGGGTTAAACGAGGCGACTTTCATGCGCTTAATAATCAAGATGTAATCTTCATAAATGACGAGGCCTCGTTTTCGCAGGTATTATCTCATTTTCAACAACAATCGGTGGGGGAGATTATCTTACAAAGACATATTTGTGGGGATGTTTTCAAATTCTATCGTATATCGGATTATCACTATTCTTATCGTCAACTTGTTGCAGAAGGTGGGGGTGCTAATAGCAGTCCAGGTCCTAGCTTGCCAAGACCTTTGCTTTCAAAAATGTTGGAACTTTCTTCGCAAGTGGGAGAGTTGTTGCAGCTGGAAGTATTTGGTATCGATTTTGTGGTGGGGGCCACAGGGGATTTGTACATTATAGATGTTAATGATTGGCCTTCTTTCCGTTCTTGTCGTCAGAAAGCAGCAAATGCAGTTGCTGCTCATGCCCTAGATAAGTGTTTGCAGGCCAATCTCTATGGGCCAAAAGAGTATACTTATCAGGAGAACCTAAGTGAACGTACCTATCCCTACAGCAAAGTCTATAGCGATTTTCAGACCGTTAAATACTTACATAGGTCAATACCGCCAAAGTATTAAAAGTTGGGAGGCAGAGGAAAAGTTAGATCTTTTCTTTTACCGACCATTGGGTTTTTTATGCGCCAAAACTGCTAAGTTTATCGGTATTTCCCCTACTGAAGTGACAGTATTGGGGATTTTTTCTGGTTTGGCCGCGGCATTCTGTTTTTGGCAATACGTAAATTTGCCAATTTTATCTGGTCGGCCGGGTTTTGCCGATTTACTAAGTTTTTATGCGGGGGTCTTCTTTTTTTTATTGTCGGGAATTTTAGACAGCGCGGATGGACAGCTAGCACGATTAACTGGAAAGTCTTCACGAGTGGGGTTAGTGCTGGATGGTGTTGCGGATAATATCGTGTTTACCTCAGTTTATATTGCAGCGATTTCTGCGCTGATACGAGCAGATGCCTACGGACCATACTTTTTCTTTTTTGCCTTGCTTGCCGGTTTTGCTCACTCTAACCAATCGGCCATGCTGGATTTTATGCATCGTGAGTATTTGTACTTTGGTTGTGGTAAAAATCACAATGATGATTATTGGAACCCCACGCTCGAAGAGGCACGGAATTTTAGAGAGAAGGGAAATGTTCGCGAAATAATAGTGCCTTTGCTGCGTTACTCTTGGATTTGGCAGCAGCAAAAGTTTAGTGTTCGTAGTTCGCAACAGCGTATGCGGATGAAAGCGAAACTACAAGAACTTTCAGATAATGGGGGCGATACGGATCATTTTTCTGCTGCGTATCGTTCTTATAATAGATATATTATCTCTTTTTGGAGACTACTAGGTAGTAACTTTCATACTTTCGCGATCATATTTTTCATATTTATACGACACTTTGAGTGGTATCTATTGTGGGTGGATTTATTGGGTTTGAATTTAGTGATGGTGGTGGCCAACTATTGGCAGAAAAAACAGGATGAAAAATTTTTTAAACTCTTTGCTATTTAAAGTTTTGTTTGTCTCGTTGGGAGGAATAGCGCTCTTTTTTTTATTAAAAGACTATGGTGGTGAACAATTATTGAATGACCTAAAGAGCATTCACAGTTGGATCTTTTTATTACTGCTTACCTTTGTGCCTACCCTCTGCGCGTACGCTGCCGCCTGGTGGTTAGTTACGGATTCTCAATTTTCTCTGCGACAACTGCCGCTTTTTTTTCGTTTGACGGTGATCAGTATTGCTTGGAACAATCTCACTCCTTTTTTGAAAGTAGCAGGAGAACCACTAAAAGGGTTGATGTTGGCCAAGCAGTTGCAGATAAAAGATCGCGAACGAGTGGCCTGGGAGAGTACTATCGTCTACAATTACGTCCATCTGTTGGGAACTGTGATGGCGATATTTGTCGCCGCTGTCGCTGTTTTATATCTGATCTCTTTTCCATTGACCTCCACCATGAAATTGCTGGTAATGGTGGTCGCATTGGTTACTCTGGTAATGATAGCGCTGGGACTAGCTCTGCCATACTCACGTTTCTTGAAAAAGCTGCCATTGAATTTTTTTTGTCGCCATCCTTACCGGGTTACCATCGCCATATTATTGGAGGTTATGGCCAGATTTGTAGAGGGTTTAACTTTTTATCTGGCATTTCTCATTTTGAAAAACCCGCTACCATTTCTTGATGCCTCATTGTTAGAGGTGGGTAGAACCTTAATAGACAATATCTTCTTTTTTGTTCCCTACCAGGTTGGTAGTCGGGAGCAGGGGATTTTTTTCTTTCTCACAGAAATATTAGGGCGGGATTCCAAGGGATACTTAGGCGCAGCGATGATTTATCGTTTAGTCGAAGTGATTTGGGTGGGGATCGGTTATCTGCTCTTTGCTATTCAGGAATTTTATTTGCGACGACGACCGAGGGCCTTTGCCTGAGATTTTATTGCAATCACTGTAATCGCCAAGCAATGTTTCTAATCAGTCTAGGACGAGCAATCCGAGGCGAACGGGGAAGTGAGTACCCGCTATTTTCTAGACAATTAAAAACGGCGTTGGCACAGTTATGATGTATTGGGTCATAATCTGATCCATAAGAAATGGAGCGGTTTTGTCCACTGTATGGAGAGTTGTTGAACCATTTTATAAAGTTGTTGTAGTTCTGATCCGACAGAGGAGGAAGTTCGATTACTTCCGGAAGTTGTTGGTGCTTATAAAGATCTTGGTAGAGAGAATTTCCCATAGCGTAACTGACATGTAGCTCTGGTTCTGCATCATAAGTTTTTTTTCCGCGAAATACTTCCAATGCAACGTGTCCAAATCCCATATTTAAATTTGGCCAGAACAAGACACGCATAAACGGTCGATTAGCGAGCTCTGGTCTCTGCTGAACATCTTTTTCAAATGCTTTCGCAGTATTCTCTAAGTGTTGTGACCGTAGTGAGCATGCTCTCTCACTACGATTAGTGTCTTGACCTCTGGTAGGGCGACAGCGACCTATTATCCTGGCGAAGGAATCAGTAGATTCTACAAAGAAATAGGTTGTGGTAAATACGGTGAATAAAATCAACAGGGGGCGACAAATGTTTTTTTTCATCTGGATACTTTTCATCTGGATACTTCTCCTTTTTTATAAAGGCCCGAGTCTAGCATTTGTGTGAGCAAGGACCAAGATAATTTATAGATTCTTGATGATAAATGTCTGTTTATAAATGTATGTCAATCAATGTCTGTTCGCTCTACTTTCTCTATATAGGCAAATAGTTACCATTTTAGGAGAAATTGGCCAAGGCCGATTTTAGGTTGATAAAATGTAAGTATGGAGATAAAGAGAGGAAGGCAACCATTAGACACATCTTTTTTGTTGGTTTTGCCGCTGTTATTATTGATGTTGTTATTGATGGTGGAGACTCTATTCGCTGACGTTTTTACTCCGCCTCTTCCCCAACAAGGCGTGGTTACTCCTGACATGGATTCGTTTTTCGATCCTAATATCGATTACACTCGTTTTTATGGGCGAATCAGTGATCGGGATACTAAGGGAAAGATCATCAAGATCAGGATTGAAAATAATAATATCAAATTTTTCCGCGCGGGTGATTTAGTGGAGTTTGCGCGAGCGAGCATTCCAAATAGTTTTTGTAAGGGGTATGTA
>JADGBS010000005.1 GCA_015231325.1 Oligoflexia bacterium
TTTATATATGGAAGAAGATCTTCTGGTTATTTTGACTTAAGAAAACTAGATGGAAGAAAAATTCACTCCTCCGCAAAAGTAAAACTACTAAAAATAAAAGAGAGCTTTAGAACTTTATTAATAGAGAGAATGCCGGATTTCGCTGCTTCCGCAGCGATTCTCGCCGAAGGGCATCCTTTTTCCTCTCAGCCCTAAAGGACAGAGTATCCAGAGGTGCCTAGGACCCTTTTTGATTCGGTCCCATTTTTTCTAAGATCTTATTAATTTTTCCATTTTGTTTTATGGTTTCATACGCTTGTTTAAATTTATTAACAACCATATCATCAGTCTGCTTACTAAACGCGATATAGAGATAGTCTTTTGATAGTTTCTCATGTAGGTGAATAATTTTCACCTCGCGGGGAGAATCCCCTGCCATTTTCAAAATATGATTGACCGAGAAAAAATCGGTAAACCACAAATCAATTCTTTTATTCTTTAATTTGGACCAATTGTGTCCTCTGATTTTGGATTTTTCAATATTTATAAATCCATCTGATTCCAATCTTTTGGCGTTGGCACCTTCAAAAATTACACCCACTTTATGTTTCTTCAAATCGTCTAAATTATTTGTCTCTAAAATGAGAGAAGATTTTAGTGCAAAGAAATATACTTGATGTTTGGCCACTTCCCCAACCCATTTAAAAAGATCTTCCCGATCGCTTGTTCTTTTTAGAGAAAAAATCAATATATTTTTATCCTTTGTGGCCATAGCATATGCCCTGGCCCAAGGATATACTTGTATTTCTGTTTTAATATTAAGTTCATCTAATAACGCTTGAACAATTTCTACCCCAAGACCTTCCAGTTTGTTAGTTGTAGAATTAATAAAATTGTATGGTGGAAAATCTTCGGTAACAATAGTAATTTTTGACATTTCTGACGCAACAACGATTGGAATTATCAATGGTGTAATCAACGTTAATAGAAACTTTTTGAAAAAAAGCATAACATTCTCCAATGGATTCATTGTGGGGTCATATAATAACAATCAAGTCTAAAATATGTTTATATCAACAATTCTGCACTGAATTGTATAAAGCAGATCAACAATAGTCACAAATTCTACAGTCGGATTATTTCCGATTTCCTGACCGCATCTCTATTTCGCACATAACAATGTCTTAATAAAAAATCAAGCAAGTTGCAATAAATAAATAGATCGAGTTTCCCTGGCGGTGTCTCCAGCGGCCTTTTTTTACAATCAGTATGAGTAAATGTCCGCACTTTTTTACTAGTTTTAGACTGATAATAAATTATGTTGAAGTATGTTCCGGTAATCATCTAATAATCTAATCACCCAATCATCTCTTTAATCTGCTGAACATCTTTATCTCCACGTCCAGATAAATTAACAATGATGATATTTTCTTTCGACAACGTTTTCGCAAGTTTCATTGCATAGGCCAATGCATGGGCACTTTCAAGTGCGGGAATAATACCTTCTTTCTTGGACAGTTGATAGAAGGCATCGAGTGCCTCATCATCTGAAGCAGTAACATAGTTGGCGCGGCCAATATCTTTATAATAACTGTGTTCGGGACCTACTCCAGGGTAGGCGAGGCCCGCGGCGATAGAGTAGGCCTTTTGAGGAGTTCCATTTTCATCTTGCAGGTTATAGCATTTAAATCCGTGAATAATGCCAACGCTTCCTTTACATAAAGAGGCGGCATGTTCTCCCACCCCATCACCTTTGCCACCTGGTTCGACTCCCACAATGTTTACGGAAGGATCATTCACAAAGGGATGAAACAACCCAATGGAGTTACTTCCTCCTCCTACTGCCGCTACAATATAATCTGGCAATCTTCCTTCCGTATCGATGATTTGGCTTCTGGACTCTTGACCAATAATACTTTGAAACTCTCTGACCATCGTTGGATATGGGTGTGGACCAACAGCAGATCCGAGGAGATAGAAAGTGTTTTGATAATTTTGGGCATAATCATTTAGAGCTTCATCTACCGCATCTTTCAGGGTCGCACTACCTGTTGTAACTGCAACAACTTTAGCATCCAGTAGTTCCATTCTGAACACATTGAGCTCTTGTCTTTTAGTATCGATTGCCCCCATGTATATTATGCACTCTAAACCAAATAGTGCTGCAACCGTAGCGGTGGCCACTCCATGCTGACCGGCACCAGTCTCGGCGACAATTCTTTTCTTTCCCATTCGTTTGGCCAACAACACCTGTCCAAGGGCATTGTTTATCTTGTGCGCACCTGTGTGATTTAGATCTTCTCGTTTTAAATATATCTTAGCGCCACCAATCTCTTCTGATAATCTTTTGGCGAAATAAAGAGGAGTCTCTCTGCCCACATACTGTTTAAAGTAGTATTGTAGCTCATCTTTAAAATTATTCTCTCCAATGTAATTATAAAAATTATCTTCTAACTCCTTTAGTGGCACAGATAGAAAATCAGGCACATGACGTCCACCAAAAATTCCAAAATTACCACCATTATTTACAAGCATAAAGTCTCTCTTTTATTAAGTGAATTAATTAAAACCATTATCCAATTTTATTTCGGAACCCACTTCTTGTCTATTTATTATTTAAAAGAGACAAGAAGTAGGTTCAGTTTTTAAGTACGGTTTAATTACGGAAGGAGGGCCATCTCTGCACAGGAGATTCAAACTACAATAAATCTTCTTATTAGAATGGCCAAAATTAAAAGGATTAAGGCGACTCCCAATTCGTTACGTCACATTTTTGCGATATCATATTTCATAGAGAATCAAGTAAAAATAATCGAACTCGCGACGCGAAAATAATTGGTAACTGAGATATCTGCGCTTCGGTACTACACCTGCCCAATTTCGCGAAGAAAATGTTTCCTCTTGGACCTTGATGGATGGTAGTAGGTTCAAATAAAACTAACATTACTTCTTAGATTAATATGTTTTAATACAAATGTAATGTTTTGTTATTTTATTTATCCTTACTATCCGTGATAACTGTGGCATATTCTGTTTAACGCTATGCTGTTGATAACTTTTTAATAAATCAAACCAACTAAACCACTAATTAACTAACCAACCAACCAACTAACAAGCTAACAAGCCAAAAAAATTAAAAGGAGCTACTCATGAATGGAATTCAATTATTATTTGGAATTTTTTTGCTCTTCTCAATCATCGGTTTTGGTTTCACACCGCTTCAAGCTTTTGTCACGGTAGACGGGGATCAAAATATTAACTTAAATGATTCCCCTAATATTTCCAGACTACCTGATAAATCAATTATTGGCAATGTGGATTGGCAATCGATCGCAAATTTTAATCGTGATAGTAATATTTATAAGACAAGTACCCCTATTGGCCTACTTAATATTTTTTATAAAGGAGGAAGTGCTTCTCGTTGTACCGCTTTCTTAATATCTGATGACCTCATCATGACAAACTGGCACTGTGCACCTTCCGCAACAGAGTTTAAAGGGGCCCGTTTTTATTTAGATTTTCTGACCGGAAAGAATCGCAATGATTTTTTAAAGACACCTTATTATGATTGCAATAATTTAGTATTAACCTATCGTCCACTGGATGTAGCACTTCTTCGATGCTCAGGTCTTCCAGGGAGAACCAATGGCAAGGTTAAATTGGAAGGTGAACAGCGCAATTATTATCCGAACCCAAAAATATATGTAATTCATCAAAATTGTGACTACCATTATACTCCCGGATGCGCACCTACTAAAAAATTTTCTCCAGTTATGATGCTCTCAAAATCTGATGGGTATGGCGATTTAAATAATATAGATATTTTTTATGATGCTGATACTTTAGGTGGATCTTCCGGAAGTCCGGTTTTTTTAGTTGAAAATAATAAAGTGATAGCGTTACACCATTTAGGCCACAACAATAGTAACGGACTTGCTAATGCTAATGCTGATGCTGATGCTGATGCTAATGCTAATGATGATGGTAGAGGTGTGGCAAATTCAGGAGTTCCCATGTACAAAATACTATCTTATATCAAAGAACAGTTGCCTGAGCTGAGAGATGTAGTGGATTTAGGAAAATAAATTATTCGTCTAAAAAACAATACATGGCAATCGGAGATGTCTACGCTTCGGTGCTTATTAAAAAAAGTGGACCTCATTTCAAAAATGGTCTGACACTTCGCTGGACTATCTAAAGACAATAGGAACCTGGACTGGGCCAAAATCACTATTTCCCCAGCAATCGGCCGCGCCATTGGCAAGTATGCCGCAGGTGTGTTCAAATCCAGCGGAAATTTGGACGTAGGTTTCGGCAGGATATGAAGGTAGGCCTTTGTTGTAATTATTATCTCCCCAGCATTTGACTCTACCATTGGTTAGTATGTCGTTGGTGAGTATGCCGCAGGTGTAATTATATCCCGCAGAAATTTGCGTATAGGTTTCAGAAGGAATGGGAACACGACATTCTAAGTGATCTTTTCTTCCCCAACACTTAACCGTACGATTGGCAAGAATGCCACAAGTGTGCTCATACCCAGCAGAAATTTGGAGATAGTTTTCGGTAGGATCAGGAACCTGGCATTGTTCATAAAAACTATTACCCCAGCATCTAACCGTGCCATTGGTGAGTATGCCGCAGGTATGGTTAAATCCGGAGGAAATTTGGGAATAGGTTTCTGTAGGAACGGGAACTCTAGTTTTACCGAAAAGTTTATTTCCCCAGCATCTAACCGTGCCATTGTTCACTATGCCACAGGTGTGGTCAAATCCCGATGAAATATAAGTATAGGTTTCAGCAGGATCAGGAACCTGGCATTGAGACTCGTCATCATTTCCCCAACACTTAACCGTGCTACCGGTGAGCAGTATGCCACAGGCATGCTCACCTCCGGAGGAAATTTGAGCATAGGCTTCGGCAGGATCTGGAATCTCAGTCTTGCCGTAAGACCCTTTTCCCCAGCACTTGACCGTGCTATCGGTGGATATACCACAGGTGAAATGGAATCCTGCTGAAATTTTCTGTTGAGGTACCAAATAATCTGCCAATACAGACAAAATATTACTAAAGTTATAACTGTTAAAGCTTAAAGTATTCGAATCGGAAGAGCTAGAAGAGCTAGAATCACTAGAAGCGCTGCATAGGACTTTTACCAGATCAGCTTCATTGTGCAAATAACTGTGCAAAGAGTGAAGTCGCGGAATATCGGCAGATCCCGAAGAGGATAAGGAGAACCCAATACAAGTTAAGGCCATAAAGAATAGACAGACTAAAAAAACTAATTTCTTTTGTTGATACACAATAAAAAATTCTCATGTTTAGGTATATAAATTTTTATAAATTATTAAGTTATTGTATCGTAATTCGAAATTAATTAAAGATATATTACAACACTGCATTTTTATACCGAAATAGCAGGGAGACCGCTGAAACAAGGGGTCCATAACAACTTCTTACCAGAAAAAATAATAACACAGGAATCACTCATGGGCAGGCAATATTGGCGATGACTTATATGCGCCACGGAATGGTCCCCGGAGTTTCAGGTCAAAATCTGTATCTGGTAAAAATTTTTTTATGGTCCATTCATGGTCCCTTCATCGACATGAGAAAGGGACATATCAAAAAAATTATCTAGATATATTTTCTTCTATGGATTATTGAGATCTAAAACCCCACGATTAATATCATTATCAATATCGCGATTCTCTCGTATTTTTATTCGGTCCTGCCAATGGTGTAACCCCTCATTGGCAGGAACCATAATAGAATTAGAAAGTTTAGTATATTTATCACCTCGTACTAACAAACGATCCATTTGTGATTTTGCTATTAAATAGGAGTGTTGAACAAAAGAACGATTGACTTCGAACTTGATTGCCCAATATATGGCACTAATTAATCTGTCTGAATCCAGTACCCCATCTGTGGTATATCGACCCAATATTGAATAAAATAAGGCACTATTGTGTCCTTTAGCATTTACGTATTCCTTGTATAGATCTATCGAAGTGTTGTAAGAATCAACCGCTTTTCTAAAAGTACTTTCGATTTTAGCGGCATTCTCTTGAATGCTGATTTCTAAATTTCTTTTCTCCGAGCTGGAAATGCGAATTTCGGAAATATTATCCAAACCAAAAGATATGCTGATCCCTTGAGTTCTACCGCTGCTACTAGTAGTGCCAATAAAATTAAAGCTACGTGAAAGCCGTGAGTAACTGACGGCCTTGGCCAAATAGCGCAAGGTCAAAAGATCGCTGGAATTTGCTCTTATCTGCACTAAATCGCTCTCTGTAATGGAGTATACCTCCTCATTTCTCAGATCAGGAAGTGCAATCGGCCTTATACCAATCGTTCCTTGATCAGGATAGGCCATTGCCACCGCTAAGTCATAAGTGTACCAATCACTGATAATTCCGTCTGCATATTTGGCATCAGATCTAATTTCATCTAATAAATTTTCCAAAAGTACAATATCTTCATCCTGAATTTTTCTCTCATTATTGTTTAGTTTTATGTGCTCAATCAATTTTGCTAGATGACCAGCATAGTATTCATAAATCTTTATAGTTAGCGCCACTCGGTGAATGTTATAATAAAGTATTTCGGTGTCGCTTATTTGGTTTTGTAAAATTCCCAGATAGCTACTTTTCTCTGCAGCATAGATGAGCTTTGATTCTTTCCAGTTAAACCAATTGCTAGGAATTAAAAAACCCAGCAAGTTAGAAATCGTATCAAGAACACCACAAGGGAGTACTCCCAATCCTAAATTCAAAGAAATTCTAGGCAGAAGATGACCTATACTTTTTAAAATTCTCTGCCGTGCTTGAAATACGCTCTCCAATTTTCCCTTGGTAAGATAACCGTTACTAACAGCTGCATCAACTGCCTCCTCCGGCGAAATACATTTTTTTGAAGTGCAGGTAATATTTCCTTCAAATAAGCTCTCTGATGGATCCCAAATTTCCGTTCGAATACCATGAGCACCCCCTGGTAAGTAATAAACCGCATCAAAATCTCGGAAAGAAAGCAGATGTTCAATATTATAATTATAAGTAATTTTTGCGTAAGTAACTGAAGAAAAAAATAGAGTTGATATTATCAATAGCGATAGCAATAGTGATTGCGATAGTGATTGCGATAGCAATAAGAGCGGGGCATGACACTTGTTTTTTTGCATATAAAAAACTCCTTTTGATTTTTACTTGTACAAGTGCACGAATATTAATCTAAATCTCCTCTACTGTTAAACTTATTATGTGTATGCAGCAGCTAAATGGAGCAATTACCCTAAAAGTGAGTAATTTTTACTGTTCTGTCACATTTTCAAAATTTTCAATATAAGAGATGTTCTTTGTCGCAATTTCAAGGCCCTAAATGAAAAATAAACAGTAATAATTTCTTGATCCCTCAAAGAGTTAATGGGCCTTGTTTTCGTCGATCATAATAACCAGGGGAGTAATTACGCTATGGATAGTTATCCGCTAGTAGCGATGAAAAGCAAAATTGAGGAAAATGAGGAAAATCTCGAAGAGATAAATAAATATATAAAAATTATGATTGAGAAAAAATTATAATATGCTAGAAGTTTCAATAGGAAGTATAACTAACCTGGACTCCGTCCGAGGACAAACGTCCTCAATAATCATTATTCTGAATATTTCCCTGGAGTTTTTCTATGTACTTTATTTGTTTAAATCATAAAGACAAACAGATAATTATTCATACTGATCGTCCTATTTGTTCTAATAAAAAAGAATTGCTGAATAGCAAAAGTTTTCGGGAGATTTTATTTTTCTTTTGGAAACGATTAAAAAAAACTAATTCTCCTTTGCTCAGTGAGTGTGGCCTATCTTTGGAGAACGAGGAGGGAATAGAGAAGCTTTACACCGTACTATTGGGGTTGATTGATACTCGTTTTGATGGGCCCGATTTACTCAATGGGCCCGACAACCGAATAGATATGGCCTCCCTGGACTCACTGGTCAATGAATTGTATGACTTTTGGCGCTCATTCGATCGTTTTATTGTTTTGCATGGTCGCCCTGGCCCTTCCAGCTACGATCAACGACCATATCGTGCATTTAACGAAACCATCGAGAGCTTCACCCATTTAGTACGTTCAACTTATCGCGATCTTAGCGAAAATATTACCAGACGTCATCCTCAAATTTATCGGCAGGTGGCCGCGGGGGTAAATGTGGGGTTAATTGCTTTACCGATGGAGGTATATTTGCCTGAACCTTACCAGCAAATTTTCCATAATGTTTCATTTATCAGACAAATATGGATTGACCCTCCTATGATTATAGATCCGCCAAGCAATAAGCGTTCGGGGGAATTTATTAAGGTGCAAAAAAATCCGCTATTGGGATTGGGGGTTGATTCTCAAGAATGGCTTTGTTATCCGGCACTGGTTGGATCTTTATTGATATATATTTATTTTCATCAACGCTTTATTTCGCTAGGATGTTCTTTGGCCAATCTATTCGAATTAGCAAGTGATGAGCAAATTTTCAAACGACCAGCTCCGGATGCTATTTATGCATATGGCATTCCCTATAATGAATCGATGCCTGCTCCGCTAGCGTTCTACGATGATTATGAAAACGGCATATTGGCAGCGGCAGTTCCTGGTGATGATCGCTTCGCTTATTTTGGATATTTAAAAAAGATGGTTTTGACTTTGCATAATGTTGCAATGATGAAACGAGGGTTAATGCCTTTTCATGGGGCATTGGTGCAAGTGCATTTACAAGACAAAGTGCCAGTAAATATTTTAATTATTGGTGATACTGGTGCGGGAAAGTCAGAGACTTTAGAAGCATTGCGAACGATTGGTGGTGATGCTTTGCGACGAATGAAGGTGATCGCCGATGATATGGGATCGCTACAAGTTACCGATGTCTCAGTATTGGGTTATGGAACTGAGATTGGCGCCTTCATTCGTTTAGACGATTTAGAACAAGGATATGCCTTTGGACAGATAGACCGTTCGATTATTATGAATCCTCAAAGGGTTAATTCGCGGGTAGTGATTCCCATTACCTCCATGGAGGAAGTTTTAAAGGGGCATCCAATACACTATTTGCTTTATGCCAATAACTATGAGGACGTAAGTGATGATTTTCCTTTGCTAAAACGTTTTGAAAGTGTACCTGCAGCGTTAGAGGTTTTTGTACGAGGTGCATCCATGTCGAAAGGGACCACCACTGATTCTGGGGTTACCCATAGTTATTTTGCAAATATCTTTGGGCCTCCTCAGTATCATGAACTGCACCAGCGATTAGCAGAGGCGGTCTTTCATAAGGCATTTGCTTTGGGGATATTTGTGGGGGAGATTCGTACCCGTTTAGGAGTACCAGGTTATGAACGTTCCGGTCCTAAGCTAGCAGCGGAAGAGTTGTTTAGGCACTTTATGTGAGATTCTGTACTCTTGCCGACGGGCTTTTACCGAAAAGGTACCTCCATTTACTCTTTCACTAATTGTCGTAAAAAATATTGAAGGTCATCATTCTTTATTTGGATTATAAAAGCATCATCTTTTTTTTCTAGTGGTACCATGAACGTCTCTGAAAAGATTTGAGTATACAGTGTTTTGGTAGGCCCTGAATAATCATCTTCAATTTAGCATAGAAACATCAGGTTTTATTTTTTCAGGCAATAATATTTTACCATAAGCAATACAGGATATATGAGAGGACCATGAAGTAATAAGATCTGTGCACCAAATCGACAAGTCACAAGTATAGTCTTCCACATAATGATTACGGGTTCGTCAGACTTCGGACTCATCGTCTGCGACGTACTAACAGTACGCCTCGGCGACTCGCCTCATCTTCCTGCCCGTAATCATTATGTAGAAGACTATAGTAAATAGTAAGAGTAAATTATCAACATTTTTTATTTGCATAATTGGCACAGGAAAATGTCTTTAAGTTTTTTCTTATCTCTTTTCTAAATTCACGGATCCATTGATCTCCTGGCATTTTTACATCCAATTTATTCAAAAAGTCATCAGCATCACGATACCTGCCGTACTGAATAAGAGAGGAGACATATCCAAGAATCTTGAGAGAGCTTCTTTCATTTAAATTCAAGGTATTACTTGCCATATTATTTTTCTGTAAAGTATCTTGCATGTTTAACGATTTTTTATAATTTTCCATTGCTTTATCGGCATTTCCTTTTTCGATATAATAATCACCCAACTCCTCAAAAACCACTGGACTTTTAAATTCTCCAGAATCAACAAGTGCTTGTAAATCAGATACGGAATTTTCGCTAGGATCCTGTAATAAAATAAGTCTCGCTAACGCTCGTTCTACGTTTGGGGAGGCATCCTCATCCAATATTGATTTGAATAAAATTATTCCTTCTTGGCTTTTTCCAAGCTCATTATAAGTAATTGTCATTTGATCTAAAACTGTATCATTTTTAGGATTTAATTTTATAATCTTCTCCATTATTGAGAGAGCTGCCGCAGCATCATTTTTATTCACAAGCGTTATCATTGCAAATTGAACAAGAACATTCTCATTACGGGGATCTATTTCAAGAATCTTCTGTAAAATAGAGTAGGCCTCTTCCCAGTTTCCATCTTCACTTTTATTTAATGCTTCTTTAGATAAATTCGAGAAATCTAGAAGAGGAGGGTGCTTGTTTTCATGGAACAGGAACAAGTTATTTTTGTTATTATTTGGTACTAGCTTTGTTTTTTTTATATCTTTTATTAACGATTCATTAGAATATTTATTTTGATAATTCCCACCTAATTCATCAGCTTTATTTAAAGTTTTAAAATCTACTCTAAAAAACAATGATATAAAAATAAAAGATAGGACAATAATTACTGACAAAAAGTGCCATGACTTTATGAATGCACCAAGCAGATTGTGTTTCTTTGAACAATTGCCTCTTCTTTTAATAACCAACTCCACACCCAGGATGTGGAAAGGTGCTTTGTCCACCAATGACACCACCAGCACAGCATGAAGGAAAACTTTTACATAATGATTCCACCAATGCTCCAAATCTTGTCGTCGAAGTATTCTTGCATTGCCCGGCCTCTTGTGACATCTGCTCAGCTAGCCCTTTGTGAATCTCAAGGCCCAACTCGTCTCTCCCTAATGTTCCCCCAGAGACATTTGCGCATTTGCCAACTCCTTTGTACTCCACTACCACATTAGTAGCATTTCGCGATTTAAGGGCAGTTCTTAAATTATCTACAAAATTTGGAGCTGTGGTTTTGGCCTTAGTTCCTACACAAATCGTGTTAGGGTCTGCTCCAATATTAGAATGTATGTGTATTCTTGTTTTTCCTGCTTTGCGTAACTGATCATAACACGGTTCATTAAATTTTGTCTCGGTCACATGATACTCCATTGATGGGCCAGAAAACTCATATTTCCCCCAGATACCAGGGCAGTAGAGTAAACCATCAATTATACCTGAAACACCTTTGTCAATGCCTCCTCCATGTATGGCGAATGCAGTACACTGTCCTGGAGATACAACACTCACATTATAGTTTACAAAAAAATCCTTATTAATTGTTTTACTATTTGCCAAAGGGGTCGAACAGTCGACTGGGCCACAAGCTTGTGGGGGAATATGTTTACCACCACATGACTGATTATGCCTAATGTCCCAAAAATCGTTGGCCATAAATGGGCATCCCCAAGGAGTACTATTTGATGTGCATACGCAGTCGTAAGCTAAACCTACTGCAGCGCTAAGCATAAAAAAAATAGCAAAAAGAGAAAATACTAATAGATTCGTTTTTTTCATTTTTAATAACTCCTTTCTAATTTTCTATATATTTATGGTATATTTGAAGATTTAAGATTTGTTGAAAATTTGTTGCTTTTTCGGTAATATAAAAATAATCACTGTTTTTATCTCATTTAGTTGCCAATGCCCATTAATCCCAATTATTTAAAAACCAATTATAAAATCTTCTGCCCTCAGGTAACTGATAAAAACTGGCCATACTTCCTCCTATGCGATTACAAATACTGTCGGATTCAGGATTTCCCCAATTAAAAGCATTAATCGGATCAACACAAAAATAGCTAAGATTCCAGTCCGATCTAGAAAACTCCCTTACACCTCCGTTTACATCACAACTTCTAATGTGAACGTATTTAACATGAGTCAAACTTTGATTTTTCCCCCTCTCAACGGCATACCATCCAATTGTACGCAAGGGTGTGGCCTGCGCAATAGCAATACAGATTCTATAGGCAGAATTATTAAAGACGTTTAAATCTGCCTCCGCAAATATTGATGTTGAATACGCGGCAATAATAAACAATAACGACAAAAATCTGGTTCTCATTTGAGCTCCTCCTGTTAATTAAATTTAGAACGTAAATAAAAAGCCATATTTGCTAGTCTGTCCTTTTATCGCTAGCTGGGCCCTATGTCCAGTATTTTTTTACTTTTTGGATTCATGTTTTTGGTCATCTTTTTTTTTTCAGATAAAATTTGCTTATCGGCCCATCATAATTAATTATTAATTATTAATTATTAATTATTAATTATTAATTTGAACCAATTTAGTCTTTAACAAATCCATCGTTCGGCGTTCTGACTTTTTGTTGCAAAATAGATGCCAATTACATGGTATCGTTTTTACACTAGTAAAAACTCACCATACCCTCTTTCAGTATTTCAGATAATGCAATTAACCAATTAATTTGTATTTGGAAATGAGGTACCAAAAAAAATTTCCCTTAGTGTACCATTACCAGCGTTCTGATTAAGGGGTCCATAATGGAACCAAAAAATTATTTCTGATCGTAGATATGCTTATAATTAGGAAATTGCTGCTTTAAGGTGGTTACTTTCTTTTGCTTCATAATTTCTTGAGAAGTTTTTCACACATATCCTCATTAAATATTTATGTACCAAGAGAATCAAATCAAATGCACAATGAAAGCAATTAACCAGAGGATTACAACTAAAGGGATGAGGGCATTCGCTGCCAAAATATTTTGGTGAAGACGTCTTAAAAAATCCAAATTAAAATATGCAAACAAGATCGACCAGGCGGCGAATAAATAGTATGCTGGATAAACATATCTAGCTGCCAATCTATTCGGAATGGAACATACAAAACAAAGCAGGAACGATGCAAGTATAAGTAGCCAAGAGAGTTTAGAATTTAAAAAGGCGATTTTCTTGAATTTAAATTTTTTAATAAACAAAATAAAGGGAACGAAAATTATCCACGGTAATGCATAAGTCACACAACAGTCTAAATAGAAATATAAGTTAACAAGCTTCTGAATTAAAAAGGGATATGTAGATCTTAGTTCGAAGGCCCTTTCCATAAATTGTTTACGATAAAACTCTTCCAACATACTTTCGTTCGTTGCTAGTCTGTAGAGGAATTCATAACCAAGCGCTGTCAGAATAACAAAAAAGACGGAGAGTACGACTGTCAGAATGTAAAGAGAGCGTTCAGTTGGTGAAGAGGGGCATTGTTTTGAGGTTCGAAAAAAATACCCCAGCGAAAATAATACCGGTGAAAAAATTGCGAATGGTCCTTTAATAAGCAGCAATGTAACCGCACAAAAAATACCTATGAAAATCCATCGCTTTGAGTTCTGATTTAATTTGATTCCTGAAAGTAAACTCAGAACCATAAAAAAAGCAATCCCTGATTCATGATTACCCCGAATATTATAGGAAAAAGCTGTAGGAATTAATAATAGACCGTAGAATAAAACCAAAGCATCTGTCTTACCAATAAAAAAAGTTGCTATCTGAAAAAGCAAGAAGATAGTGGCCACTTGAAAAAACATTTGAACAACATGAAGAGCGTGTTTAGGCGGAACTCCGAGTTTAGATACAGCAACACCGAGCAGCAGCTGTCCAGGAAATTGATCTCGCATCAAACTATCTGGCCTTTCACCATAATTATCACCCCATTTGGGGGCAATAATTTCTTTCCAATTTTTGTCATGATATTCTTCGACTAGTTCTGAATAAAAACGCGAATCATTACTACTAGAAGTATGATTGGTTTGCGATAGAACAATTGAAGCAAAAATAAGAACTACAGTCCACAGAAAGAACAGCTTCGTTACAAGATCCTCTGAGTTTAAAAAGCTATTAAAAAAACTGTTAAAAAAACTATATGTTTTAAAAAGCATTTGCATAAAAAGAAAACATCTCCCTACGTAATAAATCAAAGAAACAAAGCTGTAAACTTTTTACGTCTAACACGTGCAGATCGTAGAACAAAAATCTTTGTAAAACAAGAGAAAATTAAATGGTACTAGTTGGAATATTGCGACTCCACATGTGAATTAAAATGTTAATTAAACACTCACTTTACGGTGAAATAAAATTCTGTAAAAAAGCGAAATACTGTTCACGATAGCTACTAATTTCATTATGTAGCTCGTGATATCCGCCCCTAATGATTTTTAATTCACTCGCTGGTTCTACTCTCTTAAAATAAATCTCTGTGAGTGCTGCATCGACAACATCATCAGCATCTCCTTGCGCCACTCCCAATGGTATCAACTGTCGCATCAAACCAATTGGTAGGGAGAATACCCTTCCAGAAGCACTGATTAGATTTAACAACAATCTCGACGAAAGACACTCACTATTCAATGGATCATCTTTGTATTCACTGTAGACGGAAAGATCATGAGAAAGTCCATAAAGATTGATCGTCTCTTTTAGTGGCACAGCAATAGGAATCTTACTGAGAAAATTAGTAACTGAAGAAAACCTCTTTAGAAACTTTGCCACCACATTCGCAAATCCTACTGGTGGAGCGCAAAGAAATACTCGTTGGGGTAATTGATCAAACGCACTCTCTCCTGTGCTCACAAACCCGGCCTCTTTTTTAGAGATTAAATCTTGCAAAAAATCGGCAGTAACCAAACATCCCATGGAATGGGCAAGCAGCATGTACGATTTCATCTTATATTTCTTTCTCAAGAAAACAAGAATTTCTCGCAAATCATCACTAAATTGCCGAAAATTCTGAATATCTGCGCGCTGTCCGCCGCTACGACCGTGACCACGAAGATCATAAAGAGCAATGTTGAATTTTTTTGAAAATAGTTTCAATAAATAACGGTGCCGGCCCAGATGTTCACCAATTCCGTGGGTAAACACCAACCAATCTCCATCCCCATGAATGCTACCGTCCGAAATGTCGCTTATTAATGACAATTCCAAACTTAATATCACTCCGTCTTGACACTCTAATTTTTCGATTTTCACAGAACAAACCCTCCTTGGCATTGATACTGTTTATATTATCGATTTGCAGCGCTTAGATTCTGTGCCTATTGTGCTGTACTCACCCCCAAAACAATCGAGAGATATTTATTCGCATGAGAATCGGCCCTAGAGGTAAGAATCACGGGGGCAGTGGCCCCCATGACAATCGCCCCTACCTGCGCCCTAGCAAAAAAGATCAGTGATTTGTAGAGATAATTTGCCGATTCAATATCGTTACATAAAATAATATCCGCCCTACCAGCGACCGGACTATTAATCTTCTTAATCCGCGCACTCTCCTCGTTCACGGCGTTATCTATTGCTAACGGACCATCAACAACACATCCTTGCCCACCAACATCCAGTTGTCCTCGCTCACTCATTTTGGCCAGTATCGCGGCATCAATGGTAGCGGACATGGCCGAATTAACTTTCTCAACTGCACAACAACAAGCAACTAACGGCCGCTCCTGACCAAGGAGTTGTGCGACCTTCACGCTATTTGCAATAATTTTTGCTTTTTGTGACAAGTCCGGTGCAATATTAATAGCTGCATCAGTTACTAATAAAAATTTGGGATAATTAGGCGATTCAAAAACCGCCACGTGTGAGAGTAGCCCTCCACCATTAAGTCCTTTATCCTTGTCCAAAATTGCATGCATAAATTTTGAGGTATCAATTAGCCCTTTCATTATCACCTGTCCTCGCCCATCACGAATCAACTGGCAACCACGTTCCGCTGCCCGGCAATGATCAGGTTCATCAACAATCTCGAATCCTTCTAAAGAAATATGATGCTTTTTGGCGACGGACTCAATGGCCGCTCCCCCACCAACCAAGATGCCACTAGCAATTCCATGATCCTCGGCCTGACGCAACGCTCGCAAGACCTCTTCATCCTCTGCCACAACCACCACCACTTTAGCTTTGGTCTGAGCGATACCCTGTGTGACACCCTGTGCGATACCGCTTCTTCCGCTTCGTACTTTGTTCTGCAATTCTACAAAATTAGACATATCGGACTCTTCCATTCCATTAGCTTTAGCTAACTTTAATTAACTTTAATTAGCTTTAATTAGCTTTAATTAGCTTTAATTAGCTTTAATTAACTTTAGTAGAACTATATTCTTGTGCCAGCTTCTTTTGTACATCACCTGGCAAAGTAGTATACTCCAAAAACTTACAAGAGAATCCAGCTCGTCCTTGAGTAATTGACTTCAGTGAGGTCGAATACTTATACAGCTCTGCCAAAGGCGTCTTAGCTTTAATCACCTGATAATTATTTACCGAATCAATTCCCAATATTGATGATCGCCTTCCTTGAAGATCCGCCATTACGTCCCCTACCAAATCTTCTGGAACCATCACCTCTAACTCGTAAATTGGTTCTAGTAAAAGAGGGTTCGCCTGCAAAAAGGCATCTTTGAATGCCATCGACCCGGCGATCTTAAAAGATATATCGTTAGAGTCCACACTATGCATCTTGCCGTCGTGTAAAACCACACAAACGTCGCGTGCGTATGAACCGGTAATCGGTCCCTCTTCCATCTTTTCCAAAATTCCCTTCAATACGGAAGGAACGTAGCGAGCATCGATGACGCCCCCCACAATCGCGTTGTAAAAAACCAACTTACCACCCCAAGCTAGATCAATAACCTCTTCCTTCCTGATAGAGTAACCCTCAGGTTTGGGCATACCCTCATGATACGGCAGAACTTTAATGTGTACTTCTCCAAATTGTCCTGCCCCGCCAGATTGTTTTTTATGACGGTACATGGAGTTTGCCTCTTTCTGGATGGTCTCCCGATAAGGAATTCGTGGACGTACGTACGTAGTTTTTACACCGTACAAATGTTGCAATCTCCATCTGCCCACATCTAAATGCAACTCTCCCTGTCCAGAAACAATCATCTGTTTCAATTCTTTGGAGTACTCTAGTTTAAAAGTAGGATCTTCCTCATGCAGTTCCCGTAATCCTGCAACCACTTTCTCATCATCATTTTTATTTTCAGCAACTATCGCCAATTGAATTTTGGACTCAGGAAAATCGATAGGCGCAATGATCTGATCACACTCTTTGGCATGCAAAGTATGATTGGTCAAAGTGTTCTTCAATTTCACCAACGCGCCAATATCTCCCGCCGCCATTCGATCCACCACATTCCGTGTTTTTCCATCCATAATTAAAATCTGATTGATCTTTTCAGTATCACCAGTGGTGGCGTTAACAATCTCCATGCCCACTTTCAACTCCCCTGAGCAGACTTTAAAGAAATTGACTTTGCCCAAATACGGTTCCACCAAGGTCTTATAAACAAAAATTGTAAGTGGCGCCTTCGGATCGCAGACCACCATTTGACCATCCACCGTTTGCTCGGGCGGAATATCCAATGATGAAGGCGCAACTTCGCCCAAAAATCCCATCAAACGACCACTCCCCATGTTGCTCTTACTAGACAAAGCAAAAACCGGATAAATATCACCTTTTATAAAACCGATTCGCAACCCCTGCATCACATCCGCTTCGTCTAAAGCACCATTCTCAAAATACTTTTCCATCAATTTTTCGTCATTCTCGGCGGCCTTCTCAATCACTTCCGCTCGCAACTTCTGCACCCGCTGCTGTTCACTATCAGGAATCGGCAGCTTCTGCGGTTTTCCACCGGTATTAGGAAATCGATACATCACCATCTTCAAAACATCTACAATTGTATCAAATTTTTCCCCCGGATTTAATGGGTACTGTAAAGTGACCGCTTTTGATCCAAAACGCGCCTTCACCGTCTCCAAGGCAGAATCGAAATTGGCCTTCGGATGATCCATCTGATTTAGTACAATAACCGTCGGTTTATTAAAATGGGAGACTCGGTTCCACACAATCTCCGTTCCAACTTCCACGCCTTGTTGACCATTTAACACCAATACACAAGTTGTAGCTACTCTGATTGAAGATAGTACTTCCCCTACAAAATCGTCCAAACCCGGAGTATCTAGAATATTTATTTTACAATCATGCCACTCCGCATGCATACAAGTTGAATATATAGAATTGCCTCGCTCTTGTTCAATTTCATGAAAATCAGAGACTGTACTTTTTTCCTCAACACTTCCTCTCCGCTTAATTATCCCCCCTTCAAATAACATACTTTCGGTCAATGTTGTCTTTCCGGAACCAGGAGCACCTACTAAAACAATGTTTCTTACCTGACTTTGTTCGTACACTTTCATTAAAACTCCTTTAGTCTAACAAAATGTTAACGCGCATGTGCTTGTAACTGTGTTCTAAGGCAATCTCGAAGGCAATACTAATGTAGGGAATTCGGATAAAAATTACAACCAAATTGTGATCTAAAAAAAGATGACAAATATGACAAAGATGAATGAATATGGCCAAAAGATTACTAAAAGATGACTAAAAAAAGTCACCCGATATCTTATTCCTTCCTTCTCCCCCAGCATATCGGATATTTAAAATGATTGGGATTTAGATTTATGAGTAGATGGTAATGGCAGACAATATTGCGTAGATAGAAGGTGACGTTATGTTATATCCGAAATCTGATCATTGTAATGGAAAGACCTTTTATAACAAATGTAATAATGTTGAAAAAAAATTTATCGATGTTATTAGGTGGCGACTAACTAGTAGAAGGATCAAATGGCCCAAACATATTTCAGATAACCATCGGCCAAACATTGTTAATGAAGTGTCCGTGTCCGATAATCAGGTATACATAACTTACATTAATCATGCTACCCACTTGATACAATTAAAAAATATAAATATTTTAACTGATCCAATATTTTCACTTAGGGCCGGACCTTGTTCTTTTATCGGTCCAAAAAGGATTCGTTCTCCAGGGATTTCTTTTGAGAAGTTGCCATTAATAGACTTGGTATTAATTAGTCACAATCATTTTGATCACTTTGATCTACCATCAATCCGGCAGTTGATCGATAAATTCAATCGGCAAAAATTATAAAATTTATTGATGATAAAAAAGATAGCGAAGAAGGATGTATTTATCTGCAGTAGTAAAGTAGTAGATTGTGAAACTTCTTTAAAGGATATATACTAGGGCTCATTTTGTTATCATCATTGTTTTTAATAATTAAGGAGTGAATAAAAATGGTAGATTGGAATATTATCCGGAAAGAGTTTCCTCTTACAAAAAAACTGTTGTATTTTCATAGCGCGGCCGTGTCTCCAATACCTAACGTAGTATTGAATGCTATATTTGATTCTTACCGAAAGTTAAATGAAGAGGGTGAGATCAATTGGGAGCAAGACATCGAAAGCTACCAAAGAGTTTTAAGTAAATTTGCCCGATACATTAATACGGATAAAAATAATCTTTGCTTTATGTGGAATACATCAACGGCCATGTCTGTTATCGCGCTATCATTTCTAAGAAAGCACAAAGCTAATTTTAACATTGTGTCAATGGAAGATGAATTTCCTTCAAGTACAGTTCCTTTTGAGTATCAAAACATCAAAGTCAAATATGTCAAATCCCAGAATGGGCGATACTCATTAGAATCTATCATGCAACAAATAGATTCGGAAACAATTGCTGTAGTTACATCCTATGTCCAATATTGTACGGGATTCAAACAAGATCTACAAAAGTTAGGAGCAGAACTCCAGCAACGCAAAATATTATTTATAGTGAATGCAACCCAAGCATTCCCATTCTATCCTATTGATGTATCAAAAATGAATATAGATGTGATGACCGCCTCTATACATAAATGGGGGTTTACAGGTCATGTAGGCTCCATTTGCTATCTATCCACTGAATTCAGAAGAAGATATGAAACGCCATTTTGTGGTTGGTTATCGCTTGAAGCTAAAGATGGCATTCATACAGGAAAGAATGTTCCTCTGACTTTAAAAACCAGTGCTGATGTTTATACGGTGGGAACGATTAATTTACAGGCCATTAATGCATTAAATATAACCTGTGATTTTTTAGAATCGGTAGGATTTGAGAACATAAGAAACAGGATTTTTGAACTTACTGATTTATTGATTTTAGGTTTAATCAAGAGAAATGTAAAAATTGTTTCTCCTGTTAGTAATTGTGCCGAACGTTCTGCAATTGTTGTTTTTAATGTTCCGGAAAAATCGTCTGAAGAACTAGTTGCTTTTTTTAAGGCAAAAAATATCTATGTAGGACTGAGAAATGATAATATTAGAATCGCACTAAATATTTTCAACAATGAAAATGATATCGAATATCTATTGAAAGTACTTTCTGATTTTGTAGATGGGTAGTTGAACCTCCCATTCCTGAAGGAAGGAGATTCCCTCTTCACTGGCGCTCTAGTGAGCAACCTCCAAGGGCGTTACGGGTAGTTCCTACCCACTGGATATTTATAGCTGCATTTTCATCAGCGTTTATTTCTAATCCACATTTTTTGCAAAGAAATTCAGATTGCGAAAGGAAATAGGAGAAGGAAATAGGTACCTGCAGACTTTTTTTTAAGGAAATAGGTACCTGCAGACTTTTTTTGAGACAAAAATTATCTAGTGCTTTTTATCCACTCCTTATCATTTTCCAAAGATCGCTTGTGCAAGAGAGATGTTTGGGAAATACTTCGTTATAACCAATATAAACAGCAAGTATTGCCAGTTATTACATATGAGCAGATAAGTTGATCAGCAGCGATAGTAGTTGATACACCTCCTGGAAAAAAATTTAGATATTCAGGTAGGGGATATACTGTTGTACAACAGTTGCTCGAGGATGTATTAAGAAAATATTTTTCAGATATTGTGAATGATATTCTTCTTATACCAGTTGGTATGGACAGGAGTAATTATGAGCAACCTCTTAATGCTGATCATGCTGTTAATGCATGTGCCGGCCATATAGAGAGTGGAGCGGTTATTGAAGGCAAACGCAATATTTATCCAGAGCTGGCGGCCGCTGGTCTTTGGAGTACCCCAACTGATTTAGCAAAATTTGCAATTGAGATCATGGATGCATTTAACGGTAAATCACAAAAAGTTCTCTCTCAAACAATGGCCAAAGAGATCTTGACTATTCAAGTTGAACCATACGGACTTGGATTTAATGTGACAGGTAGGGGGAATGAACTTACGTTTAGTCATGCTGGTGCAAATGAAGGATTTCAATATATATTAATTGCCTACCCCGCAAAAAATGCAGGCATAGTTATAATGACAAACGGTGATAAAGGGTTATCACTAATTGTTGAAATACTGCTGAGTGTTGCTAACGAGTACTCCTGGCCTAATTTGCCCAAGATTACGGAAAAGGCCGTGATTAAAGACATTGATTCTGATTTGTTAAACAAATATACAGGTCACTACCTCATTCCGGCCAGTCTACTTGGTCCAAATCAAATTGTAATAAATATATCTAAGTCTGATAATAAACTTATTATAAGTAACACACAGATAACAAGATTATTGAAATCCTTCCTGAATCTGAATTGAACTTTTTTGATTTCGACTCCGGAGAAGAGTACCATTTTGCAAAGAGTAAAGGGGGACAAATAATCGGAATTTCTACCAAGGGAGGAACCATTTTTGATAAAATCGATTAAAAATTAATCAAACACTGATATAAATCGCTCCTTCGAAAAAATCACTACTGTAAAAGATAAAAATAACTTGCTATTTTTAGCAATTTTCGGTATAAAGTACCAATGGGGAGAAATAGTTATCCAGCAAAAATGACAGTGAATAACAAAATAATTGAAGAAATCATCATTGATTCTCACTACTTAGATAAACATTCTGAATCAATGAACGACAATATTATTTTGGGATTAGTAAAAAAATTAGATGGAGGAATATTTATCCCTGATGATGTTGATAATGAGTTTGAATACTTTAAAGCAGATCCTATAGCGCTTGATGGAAAAAAATATCGTTTGATATGGCTCCTCAAAAAGGATTGTTCATTTTTAGGTGTGGTAAATGCTTTTAGAAGAAGATAATAAAAAATGCAAACAACTAAATTTCCAAGTACAAAACGTTTGAAACAAGTTAACAAGCATCTCTCGTCGAGCAAGGTCATGGGAAGCTCAATACTTCCAAAAAACGCCACAGTTTTAGAAAGAGCTAAATATAATGCCTGTTCAATGATCGTCCAATATGTTATTTCTACCGGAATAAAACAAAAAGAACTGGCGAATTTACTTGCTATTGATGAATCTAGAACAAGCGAAATTTTACATTATAAAATTGAAAAATTTACACTCGACAGATTGATTGGTTATACCTCTGTTGTTTATCCAAAACTTAAATTATCCTTAAAAGCTGCATAAAAAATAGGGGGAAAAATAGGTACCTGCAGACTTTTTTTGAGACAAAAATTACCTAGTGCTTTTTATCCACTCCTTATCATTTGCCAAAGATCGTTTGTGCAAGAGAGATGGTTGGAAAATACTTCATTATAACCAATATAAACAGCAAGTATTGCCAGTTATTGCAAAAGATAAAAATAATCGACCATTAAAGTTAAAACAAAGAAAACCGAAAAACTTTTACTATTAATCTACTATCTGTTTTTAAATAATTCAGGAACGATCATGTTGAAGATACTATCTAAAATAATTAACATATTTACGTGGATGTTAATCATCATTTCCCTAATTTTCTCTGTGCTGATCTGCAGGTTAAATCTCACCAAAGAAGCTATTATAATCTTCATTGGTTCAATTTTAATTTCTCCTATCGTAGAGACATTCATTACTAAAAGAATTAACCATAAGCTAAAAATGGTACTACCGTTTATTTGGAAACCAGTGTGTATTATATTTGTATGTTTTTTAACAGGAACTAATTTCTTAGGAAATTTTATCAATGAAGTGATCAGTAAAACAGATGATGCGATAACTAAAGAAAGGATAGTATCTACCTCAAAAGCTTGTGATGATGGAGAGATGTGGGCATGTTGTGGATTAGCTAGTTTTAAACGTATTGATTATACAGATTTTCTATCAAAAAATTGTAAGGATGGAAAAAAATGGGCATGTAATAGTCTTAATTCGAAACTTTATGGTGGAGAACCATCTGAAATAAAAAAACTCTACACTAAAGCTTGTGTTGGTGGAAATATGCTCGCATGTATTCAACTCGCCCAATATCTTGACGATAAATCAATAAATACATTTCCAGCAATAGGAAAAAAAATATTAGAAGACGCTTGTGATAAAAACATCTCAGAGACTGCATGTCTTGACTTGGCATCATTGGAATCTAAATCAGGTGATCTCTTAAAAGCCAAAAAATTTTATACAAAAGCTTGCAACCGAGGATCTTACCAAGGATGTGTTTCTTTAGGCCATATGGAAATAAAAACAGGCGACTTATCTATTGGGAAGAAATTATATTTTAATAGTTGCAACGATGGGATACCTTATGCATGCACTAGTCTAGCTTATGTTGAATTAAATTCCGGTAATTTATCCAAGGCCAGAAATTATTTTACAAAGGGCTGCAATATGGGTGCAAATTCCTGTACCTTTATTGATGTTCTTGATTTTGGTTATGTAGACCAATCCAGAAAAAAAGATCTTTTAGTGGCAGATTGTAATAATGGGAAAATCGAAACATGTGATACCGCTGCTTCAAAAGAAGAAAATGCCGGAAATGTTATGAACGCAAAAAAACTCTATCTGAAAGCTTGTGAATCAGGACGGATGCTTTCTTGTTCTAAAGTTGGACTTCTGAAATCTAAAGAGGGGAATATCATAGAAGCAAAAAAACTTTATCAAAAAGCGTGCGAGGGTGGATTTAAATGGGCCTGTGAAGAACTTTTGAGATTAGCTCGATTTAAATTTGAAGATATAACTGAAGGAAAAAGGGTATGTTTAAAAGGATGTGATAACGGATCCAGATTGTGTTGTAATTGGCTTGTTTCCCAAACAAAAAAATCAGGAAATATAATAGAGGCAAAAAAACTTTTAACATTACTTTGCGATAAAAAAGATGAAGATGGATATAACTATTATTGTAACGACCTTGCTGACGTAGAAAGAAAGGAAGGCAATCTCACTGGGGCAAAAAAACTTTATTCCAAAGCATGTAAAATTTCTAATGGCCGGTCGTCTGCATGCCTTACACTAGCAGATATAGAGCTTACAGAAGGTAATTCACATATAGCTAAGGAACGACATATGGCTTCATGTGCAGGTGGAGATTTAGGATCATGTGAGAAATTTTCTAATATAAATTCTCAATCACGCAAAATATCTTCTTTTGAAGGAATTATAAAACTTTTAAAATATATTTGGTAATTCTTACTTAATATTTATCTAATTATTCACTTAATTTAACATGAATACCAAATTCAATCACTCATATGTAATCACCGTTATTCTATGTGATCAATTTGAATTTTTTATTAAAGGCCAAGAGGCAAAATAAACAACACTGCTGACGCAACAAGCACAGTAAATGAAATATTAAGACCGCTAGCGATGAAAAAAATGGTATAATTATGCTATATGCTGCTATCACTATCCCCCCTTTTGAAATATCGTGATTTTAGACTGATCTTTTTTGGGCAGTTTGTTTCCCTTATTGGGACTATGATCAGTTACGTTTGCTTACCATTTCAGTGCTTTAAATTAACAAATTCGCCATTTTGGGTTGGTGCACTTGGTGCGGTTGAGTTTATAGCGGTAATACTTTTTGCCTTGTGGGGTGGAGTAGTCGCCGATCGTTATAATAGAAAAAAAGTATTATTGATATCTGAGTCAATAATGAGCGTATGCTTAATAATCTTGATTATCAATTCTTTATTTCCATCACCGTCAGTTACAGTGTTGTTTATAGTAGTTTTTGTATTAATGGCGGTGACAGGTTACCATCGCCCGGCCATGGACGCTATGATCCAAAAAATAGTTAAGGAAGAAGATTATGCTGCCATGGGTGCATTACGATCAGCGAGTATAACTTTTGCTGCCATATTGGGACCAGCATTTGCAGGTATTATTCTTGGACACCTTGGAATAGTCACTGCCTATCTGTTTGACCTCATGACGTTTGTTTTTTCCATTGTGGCGATTATTAGACTCTCTCAAAGTTATAGCGTCCTTCATAAGGATAACGATGGTAATGCTTTGGACAATCCAAAAATTATTTTTAGGGATATTTTTTTCGGTCTAAAATATGCTCGAAAAAAACAGGTACTTTTAGGAACCTATTTTGTAGATATTATTGCAATGGTGTTTGCATACCCAGTAGTTCTCTTTCCCATGCTGATTCAAGTATGGGGCATAAGCGAGAAACAACTGGGGTGGCCATATAGCATGATGTTTGCTGGAGCTTTTTTTTCCTCGCTCTTGAGCGGCAAAGTCAATAAGGTCGTTTACAAGGGGCGAATGGTAGTTTTTTCTGCACTCTTTTGGGGTCTATCAATGATTGGTTTTGGTCTGACTAATTCCTTTTTATGGGCCTTGTTTTTTTTATTTATGGCCGGTATTGGAGATGGATTTAGCGGATTATTCAGAGGAATTATTTGGAATGAAGAAATTCCTAATAATATTAGGGGTAGATTATCGAGCATAGAGATGATTAGTTATACTACAGGCCCACTTTTAGGAAATTTCAGAGCAGGAGAAATGGCCGGTTGGTTTGGGATAAGCATGTCTTCTTTTATAGGCGGAACGATTTGCTTTTTTGGAATCATTGCATGTACGTGTTTTTTGCCTGTTTTCTGGAATTATCGTAGGAGACATACCTCTTATAAAAATCAAAATTAATAGCTGCGCTAAAAATAACAAATTGTCCGGCCCTCATTATGGATATTCAGCAAGCATACCTATATTTACTCTTTTTGGACTAGCGTGGGCCAATTTTTATAAAAAATCGGCCCATCTATTGCTTTTTCATGCCGGATGGGACAAAATTATTTATTTTATGTTATATGTTATGGTGAAGGGAGGTTGTTGAATTATGGACTTCGTTGGCAGAGAGAAAGAGTTACAACGATTGCGAGAAAAAAATTGGAGAAACGAAGCGCAACTGATCTGTATTTATGGCCGACGAAGAGTCGGAAAAACATCATTAGTTGAGAAAGCATTTCAAGACAAACTTCTTTGGAAATTTGAAGGTCCAGAAAAACTGAACAAACGTTTCCAGATTGAATTTCAAACAAATCTTTTAGGCAAATATACTAAAGGAGAAATGTTATCTATAACTCCTAAAAAAATAAATCGATGGGAGTATTTTTTTGATCAACTTATAATGGCAATCTCTGATAGGTCTGAAAAAGAGATGGTGGTCTTTTTTGATGAATTTCAGTGGATGGCGGAAATGAAAACAGAGTTAATTTCTGTTTTCAAGTTCTATTGGGATAACCATTTTAGAAAAAACAAGAATCTAAAAGTTGTGATCTGTGGTTCAATTTCTTCTTTTATTGTAAAAAAGATCATAAAATCAAAAGCATTATATGGTCGAATTAGCAGCGAAATTAATCTACAACCACTTAATTTAGAAAAAACAAAAGAGTATTTTTCTAAAAGAAGAACTGAGGAAGAAATTTTAAAAATTGCCATGACAGTTGGTGGAATTCCTCAATATTTGAAAAAGTTCAACCCGGATTTAAGTTATTTACAAAATTTGAATGAAAATTTTTTTAATCCTGATGGATATTTCTTTAAAGAATTTGATAGAATTTTCATAATTCACTACGGACAAAATCCAAACTATGAAAAAATAATAAGGTGCCTCTCCACCGGGAGTAAAGATGCAAACGAAATTATCAAACAAACGGGACTTTCAAAAGGAGGAACATTTACCTCTCTTCTCGAAGAACTATCGATGGCCAACTTTATCGAAAAATATGTGCCACTGGATAAAAATTTAAGCAATAGCAAAATTGTTCGTTACAAATTGATAGATGAATACTTGCACTTTTATTTTTACTTTGTGTTACCAAATATTTCTTTGATTATGAAAAGAGGATTTCGCGGTTTTGACGCTATTTCTCATAATTATCTATCTCAGTGGTTTGGTTTTGCTTTTGAACGGTTGTGTAGTAAAAACGCAAATAAAATTGCTGATATCCTCCGCTTCTCAGGAATCCAATATACCTCAGGCCCTTGGTTTAAGGGAAATTTACCTACGAAGAATAGTAGTAATAATAGCAATACTAATAGCAATACTAATAGCAATACTAAGTCCAAAAGTGTTAGTGCACAAATTGATCTGCTTTTTATCAGAAAAGATAAAGTTATAACTGTTTGTGAAATAAAATATCTACAAGCTCTTTCGGCCGCAAAAATTATAAATGAATTTGAAAGAAAAATAGCGGTACTAAAAGAGTGTTTCCCTGAATACGGTTTGCAAAAGGTTCTTATTTTGGAAAGCAAAGAAAAAGTTTCTGCCCAACTAGAAAAATATTTCGCAAAAATTATTTTTGCAAAAGATCTGTTTTAAATTCCGAGTTTTAAATTCCTGGATTAATCCAACAAATTCCCCGCGCTGCTCACCTGCTGACGATAAGCGTTAAATGTCTGTTTGAGGGCATCAATCATATTTACTTGCGGTTTCCAGTCGAGATCCTTGCAGGTATTCTCAATTTTGGGTACGCGATTTAAGACATCTTGATAACCCTGCCCATAGTAGCTATCCGAAGGAGTCTCCACGATCCGCACACGTCTTGCACCTTCACAATACTCTGGATAAGTTAACGCTAACTCCAGCATCATTGATGCCAACTCTTTGATGGAATAATTGTTTTTGGGATTGCCAATATTATAAATTCTTCCCTCAGTTATATGGTTTTCGTTATGAATAATCTTCATCAACGCAGAGATACCATCGGTGATATAAGTAAAGGCGCGTTTTTGTCCGCCCCCATCCACTAATTGAATATTCTCTCCACGAACTATGTGCCCTAAAAATTGAGTCACCACCCGCGAACTTCCCTCTTTGGCGGTGTAAATACTGTCTAGTCCTTCCCCGATCCAATTGAACGGTCGAAAAAGAGTACAATTCAGATTGTTTTCCATGCGATAAGCAAAGATCACCCGATCTAACAACTGTTTAGAACAGGCATAAATCCAGCGCTGTTTATCAATTGGCCCATAAACCAAATTGGAAGCATATGGATCAAACTCTTTATCAGCACACATCCCATAAATTTCTGAAGTAGAAGGAAAGATGATGCGTTTTTGATACTTCACACATTGACGAACGATCGCGAGATTGGCCTCAAAATCCAACTCAAAAACGCTCAGCGGTTTTTTAACGTAAGTCGCCGGAGTAGCAATCGCCACCAAAGGCAAGACTACATCACATTTTTTTATATGATATTCAATCCACTCCTTATTGATGGTGATATCCCCTTCAAAAAAATTAAACCGCGGATTTTCAGATAGTCCCTTAACCCGATCAGAGTACATATCCATCCCATAAACTTCCCAATCGGTGCTCTCTATAATCGTTTTTGATAAATGATGCCCAATAAAACCATTGATACCTAAAATCAAAATTTTTTTCATCTAATTATCCTTTAATTATCCTTTTACCTTTTTCCTTTACACTTTTAAACTTTTAAACTTTTACATTTTAAAAATATTTTCAAAATCTGGTAACGAAATCTGCTGATACCGTTTTCCTTCTACCTCAAAATCCAAAAGCAATAACTGCTTTTTGTCAATACAATTGACATAAACTTGGTCCTGCTGATGATATATTCGCACCGGCACTTGCACCGGCGCCGGCACCTGTATACCCGTTGCTATACCCGTTGCTGGCGCCCCAACAATGCGTGTGCGCCAAACAGTTATTTTTTTTCCATTTATAAAAAAGAATGCACCGGGAAAAGGATGGGTAACCGCCCTAACCATATTATGCATTTCTTGAGCGGGAGATCGCTGCCAATCGATTTTTCCATCTTCCGCCTTGCGTCCGCCAAAATATTTTCCTAGTCGCAAATTCTGCACAGTAAATACTGCCTCGCCACTTAAAAGTCGCGGTAATGAACGAAACAAAACCATTTCCGCAGCAACAGTCACTTTATTGAATACCTCGCCAACACTATCATCATCAAGAATGGGGACTGCCTGCTGATCAACGATCGGTCCGTTATCTGGTCGCTCATTCATAACATGCAAAGTAGCACCTGTCTCAACCTCTCCATTAATAATCGCCCAATTAACTGGAACTCTTCCTCGATATTTGGGTAAAAGTGAGCCATGCATATTAAACGCGCCCAATCGCGCCAATTGCAATATCTCTGCACACAACATGTGCCGATAATAAAACGAGAAAATATAGTCAGGATTGATTTCTTTGATCTGCGAAATTACCGCCTGCTCATTTGGATCTTCAGGACAAATAACTGGAATAGCATTTTGAACAGCAGCTCCAGCTCCAGCTCCAGCTTGCTTTGCCACCATCTCTACGTTATCAAACCAAATATTCTCTTTAGGGTTATCACGATGAGTTACCACTAACGAGACTTTTACCTCGCGCCAATAATGTAACAATACTTTTAAGCAACGCACCCCCACATTATGATAAGCAAATACCACTACCTTGCGCCTACTCATGCTCACGCCCATGCTCACGTCCACGCTCATGCTTATGCTCCAACACCGCATCTATCAAATATCGAGGGCGGCCCTTCACCAAGTGATAGATTCTGCCAACGTATTCTCCTAACAACCCGATACCAAAAAGCGACACTCCTACGAAAAAGAACAAAATAGCAAACAAAGTAAAAACGCCCTCAACCTCTGGGCCAACAATTAAGCGACGAACCATCAGGAAAAGAAAAAACAGGCCAGAACCGCTGGCAATTAACATGCCTAAAAATGAAAAAAACTGCAATGGGGCAATAGAAAACGCGGTCATCAAATCAAAGTTAAGTCGAATCAACTTATATAAAGAATATTTCGACTGTCCCAATAACCGCTGTTCATGCTCTACCATAATTTCAGTTGGCCTGCTCGCAAAAGTATATGCCAACGCAGGAATAAAAGTATTGATCTCATTACAACAATTAATAGCATCCACTATTTTACGACTGTAGGCACGTAGCATGCATCCTTGATCAGTAATATCGATATTAGTAATTATTTTGCGCAGCTTATTCATCGCCCGAGAACAAATTTTGCGCCATGCATCATCTTGACGATTTTTTCTAATCGTGCCCACATAATCATATCCTTGTCGCATTTTATCCACCAGTTTCTGGATTTCTTCTGGAGGATTTTGTAAGTCGGCATCCAAAGTAATTATTATCTCTCCTCGACAGTGCGGCAACCCGGCCATAATCGCCAGATGCTGTCCGCAATTCCCGTTCAATAATACTACTTTGGTAACCTGCGGTCGCTTCATAAATTGTTCGCGTAAGATTGCCGCCGAACGATCGACACTGCCATCGTTAACAAATACAACTTCGAAAGCACTTACTCCCTGCAAATTATCCAACACCGGATAAAGGCGAGTGATCAAGTTGGGCAGAGAAGCCTCTTCGTTATAGATAGGAATAACCACTGAAATCAACGAAAAAGTTGCTAAGGGGAAGTGGCCATCATCCAGATCAATTTCTTTCATCGTTCCTCACGCGCAGAAACCCTGCCCTTTACTTTAGGGGGAGAGTAGTTGACGTCAGGCGAGTGTAGATTAGGGAGCGGCCATTTTTTCCAGTAACCGCAATTAATCCCATCTTTTTGAAGCAATAAGTAATCTTACTAACTCGCCTATATGGCAATTGAAATTTACTAGATAACTCTTGGTTGGTAAATAGTGACGGTAGTGTTGATGGCAGTAAATTTAAATAATCGGCAGGAACACGCAACTCTTGCTGACCGATCACCCCTAACAATTTTCGATCTAATAAACTCACTCCTTTTCTACGCCAAGATCCTTTCCCATCATCCAAGCGTAAATCAGCTTGTTGAATAAAAAGTAGCAGCAGTGAAAAATTGGGGTGAGCGACCAGATGAGCTGACCCACACAGTTCATCGAAAATATCCAAGGGGTGACCCTTCTTGGGCGATTTACGTTGCCGAATCATGTGCATTTGTTTATCTAAAGTAATAACATCACTTTTAACAGCAATGGGATAAATAACCTTCACTGGATGGTAGGGTAACAATTGCGCCAACTTATCTTTGATCGCATACAAATTTTTAGTCTGAATCTCTACTAGCAATTCATCACGAACTAAATCAATTATCTTCCCTCTGACCCTAACCTCAATTCTATCTCCAGGTTGATAATACCAACGCTTGATTCCCTCATGTAATGATTTCTCATTAACTATATTGATACTACTGACTTCTATTTTCATCGACAATAATAGACTATACTTATAGCGCAATCCCGAGACTCACCCCTGCAGGAGAAACTGCTGTAGTAAAGTCATTGACTATCGCTCGTACATGTTTAAAAATGCGCTCGCCATTTTTTTTGTCATATTGCACCTCTTTAAAAGCACCGAGATTATCGTATTCAATCATGATTGTGCCAACTCCTTCCACGGTTACTTTAGAGGGTTTTCCCATTATATTGTTCTCCAATTCCAAAACACGGTGGGCCTTGCTGAGGAGGTTGTTATCAACTACTTTGCTGATTAGGCCTTTGCTGTTGTATAACACTGTAATATCGTGCCCCACGCTAGTGGACGCCTTGGTTAAATTACCCTTGCTATCATAATCGTACTTGGCCCATCCCGATTTGTCTTCAAATTTGCTAATTTTTTTATGCTGAGAATGATATTCATACCGTAGAAAATCACCATTCTGATAGCGTTTTTCTTTTAGTAGACCATCAGCAGTATAAGTCATCTTTTCCTTGACCCCACCTTTTGTCACTTCAATGGGAAGTTTAGTCTTCTCATCGTAGATCACCTCATTCTTAACCCCCAGCGTAGTCACGGCATGCCTAATCAAAGTTTCCTCACCATCGCTGTTCTTTTTAACCTCATACTCATATTTACTTATCACGGGTTTTCCAAAGGCGTCCTGATAGGTGCTGGTTGTTGTACTACTATTTGGATTTTTGGGATCACGGTCATATTTAAAATTTATCAATACATTATTGGCATCTTTATAGCTAGCAACAAGTAACATAGGAGCAGTATATGTATACTCTTCGCTAATTTTATTGGGATAAAGAACCGTTTTAATGCGACTCTCTGGAGTGTACTTATATTCGAGCGTTACACCGAGGGCATTGGTGGATTTTACTAGACGAATATTCTCATATTGATAAGTCGCTTTTTTATTACCGCCAAGAGTGATGTTCTTCACACGCTTATCCGAGAACCACTCAAAGACCAAAGACTTGCTTTCACTATCCTTAATTTGTTTGACTACGTCACCGTCATAAACAATATCTACACGGTAACCATTCGGCCGCAAGACAGTTATCAACTTTCCTTTGTCAGAAAATATTTCCACTCGACCGTTAGGGAAACGACGTTCAAACCCTCGGGTAGTTCTTTCAATGCGCTCGCTTGAGCCTTTATTGATGGTAGAAAATTTACTTCCAACTGGCACGTTAGCGGAGATATTCAGACTCTCTGCATATATCTGGCGTAGCTGCACATCCCCTCGCAGTCTCTCCAATAATTTTTGCTCAGCATCTGGACTAACTGTCCCTGTCCCTTTCTCCTTAATTTTTTTCACCACCAAGGCCGCAGCATTCTCGGCATTAAATCCTGCTTGATCAGGCATGTACCTTGTTGTACTTCCATTGCCATGCTCAATAACGAACAAAGATCCGTCAGCGGCAACAATCAATTGAGTTTCGTAATAACATCCCCAACCTATTCCAAACCATCCAATACGCCAAGAAGTGGAGTTGTAAGCACGCTGTATCTCCAAATTTTGCTCTGCTCCTGGGGCCACGATGTCATCAAAGTGTAAATAGAGATTACCATTACGCGGATCAACTACCGCCATTACGTTCGTACCTGTATTTAACACTAATGAAAATAAACACAGTAATAAAAAATAACTATAATAACTATAATAACCATAATAACGATAAATTCTCATCACTCCCCCCTAGATCAACGGTGTTTCTCAAAAATATTACCGCCCCAAGATTCAATAATTTTGCCACTCTCCGAATCAACTCGTGCAGAAAATGCCTGCACTAATCCATTAAAAAATTTAGTATTTACTACCACCAACTCTATCAATCTTCCATAGTAATGGCCAAGCTTCTCTCTTGGTCCCACTATTTGGATTAATGACTGCTTGCTTTCAACTTTTACTTGCGTATATGGAGGATGAAATCGTAACGATTCCTCCTCCAAATTTTTTTTCCAGTCTTTATTGTAATAATTCACCAACTTAATCTGCGAGAAGGTAAGCGTCGGCGGCAAATTTTCACCAATAACCATACGACCATATGCTATTGGATGAATGTCGCCCACATCCTCTCTTTCTATTGCTTTCTCTATAATCTGCGTCTTTGTCTGCGTCTTGGTCTGTGGTCTAATTTTCACGCTCGCTGTCACACTCGCGGTCGCGGTTGGTCGCATCTGCACGATCGGTTTTTTCGTCTCTTTTTTGCTTTTGCTTTTGCTTTTGCTTTCGCTTTCGCTTTTATTTTCGCTAAATTCTTCCTCTTTATGATTTACCATCCATACAACCAATGTCGCTAATATCACTAATATCGCTAGGCCAACCGTCCACAGTAACCATCTATCATTCCTCCATTTGCTACCCATACCCATATAACAATCCTATATTCTATTATCCTATTAGCGGGCCTGGTTAGTCCGTAACCGTAAATTGAATATGCAAAATCTTAAATGGTTTTCCTCCCGCATACTCATAATCCAAATAATCATCATGATCACTACGAATAGGGTCGTGCCAGCAATCGTCGCAATTGGTAAACCGCGCCCGTATGCGACAATCAAACGTAGTTCCCGGAGGTACCCTTGGATTAATTTCCATCAAAAACATATTTCCCGGACTGACGGTAAGGTCAGATTCTGTTGCCACTACTGAATTGGACCATACGCTCATGGGATTGATTTTGGAATAATACGCATGATCTGCTCCCGGAATCACCCGAATAAAACAGTCGAAAGGAGAATTGCTAATCAGGCATTTTTCTTGCGGAAATCCGACATTCTCACGATATCTTTTTTGTGACACCCACTTACTTTCATTATCATCACGATACTGTACAAGACATATTGGCATCAACATCTCTTGCACCGCACTGGCGGCATTCATCTCATTTTCTATTTTGTAGCAATAATTGGCGCTGCCCTGAGCGGCGGTTAAGTTACAACCCTTATGGGTTCCGTTGAGACGGGTAATGTACTCACAATCACCTACACTAGGGGTACCTGTCGCCAAAGGAGCGGCCCCTTCACTTTCTAAAGGAAATTCATCGTCAAAAATATTGCACGGACGAAGGTCTCCGGAATAAATGGCATGGGGATCGCCATTATTTCCACCAGTTATTGAAACATCAGGTACTGGTGTCCAATCTACTAACTTCCCATGATCCCAATCATTGGCCAAAACCTGTACCCCTCCCATGATTGAATTAGAATTATTGAACAACACCGGCAAGATCCCAACAATTTCGCCAGGACTAATTTTTCCGTTATTATTGTTGTAAGACAAATCCCCAGGAATCAGAGGGGAGATGTTAGTAATCATCCCTGCACTCTTTAAAGAAGAGATCATCGCAGAAATATCTTTTGCCTTATCATAAACATAGAAAGTGCTGCCCTTAGGATTAAGTATCAAGTAGTCTTTAGGTATCGATATGCTCCTCAGTGCATTACCCGAGGTCACTGCTGTCAAGGTTCCGCTGTGCCCCATCAGTACACCATTGCCGTTGTCATTGTAGGTTTTAAATAATAACAGGCCATACTTATCTAATAATTTTTCCAACTGATCTTTCCCATAAACTCCATGGGGACAACTGACTAATCCTGCCCCAATACCTACGTTGGTATCTGCCAGCTTAATAAAAAATTTACTAAAACTTTGCATGAATTTACGGTAGTTCAGGGGGTTAACAGCACGATACCACAGATAGGAGAGATATGCGCCGCTAGTGTCACTAATTGCCGACAAATTGACCCGGTCCGGTAAATTGCTCGCAGAAAATCCTGTCTGGTAATCGCTCGCTTTGGAAGTTAAATCACCCAACTCACCCATGGTTTCAATAAGACAAAAATAGATTAACTTCACCGCAGCACCACGATCAATCCCACAGACACTTACCAATTCGTCTGCCAAGGCCACTAAAAAGTGAGTAAGAATCTCTCCTCCCAAATGCGGATCCTCGGCCGGTTCTTTAGGATAATTAGGATCGTAATTAACATAGAAAGGATATGAAAGTCTGCCATCATCACTGCGACTGATCCCGTCTATGTGCATGGGATCCTCTTCGCTCATCGGTCGAGTCACACCTAAAAGGCCCATTCCCCACTCTCCTAGATGAGTGCGATAGTTCATTGCATAAGAAGAAAAATCAGAGAGCCCTTCACCAATTGCCTCTGCCTCCTCACCACCACCACGCCCTCCCATCTGCACCTTGGCCAAAGTAAGGGCGAGCGCTGCCGCTCGATTGCGCGCATTAAGTAATACACTGATGAAGGCATGGTTTAGCTCATGATAGATCACTGTAGGATCCTGGGCGGCACAAAAATTGGGATGATTTGCAATATCCGTAAGTTCTGGGTGCTCAGCTATTTTGGGATAACAGGGAAGGCAAAGATAATTATTGGCCGGACTATAAAACGCCCAACTGGCCAGATCACCTAAATCGCAGTCGGAGTAAACCATCAACTCATTATCAGTCCAATAGGCCTTTTGTGTGTATAACCTTGGACTAACTGCAGTAGGGTAGCTCCCGGGATGTTGGATAATGGACAAGCGATAAAGTGCAGCAAAAAAATCTTGTAGTTTGCTAATAACTTTATTCACGTGATAGTAGGATTGCACCTGAGTGAAATCGCTCCCGTTAGGATCAAATGCCCAACGCCCCTTGTAGGAAACTAGTGGTACGGATGTCGATTTCCGCAACACTTTGAAACACTGCTGATAACTATAAGGCAAATCAGAAGCGTAATCAGTCGAGTTCGGACCGCAGGAACCCTCTAACGTAGATGAATAAGTAATATAATCCTGAGTTGAGAGTAACAGGGTACTAAAATCCAAATTCAAATCAGTAAGGGTAGGATCACCAGAAAGGATTCGCGGATTGTCGTGCAAAACCCGTCCGTACCCAACACTTACAGATTCAGGATTATTTTTGTTACCTACAGTCGCATCTACCGTTTGCACACCAGCGCGCCCACCGCTGCCAGTGCTATCGGTTTTACAAGCAAAACCTGTCAGTAATAACATCAACAAAATAATTACTGAAAAATAAATTTCCTTCCCCATCTTTTCCCATCTTTCTCCATCGTTCTCCATTTAGTACCGAACCGAACCGACCCCTGGCATGACTGAAGGAACTCCCCCCACTCCCGATCCGCCAGTTGTCGGGGTCAGTGGATTCATCATATTCATCATGTTGGCCATCTGACATTCAGGCAATCCTGCGCTCTGCATCTTCGTTGTCAACCTTCTGTTGAGATCGGATTGAAGTGAGGACTGTTGTAGGGCTATGGACATAAGCGGACCAGTGATACGATTAACAGTTTTTGCTTTTCCCGACATAATCGTAAGTTCTAATATGGTGTTCATCCTCGCCTCTGAATCCGAAGCCGAGGACGCAAAGCCTCCACCAGGTGCTGTCCCCGTCGCCGGTAACATCGATGGATACGATACAACATTAGCAGCAGCTATGGCCTTTTGTTTGTTACCTTCAGAACCGCGGATCGCATCAATTGCTTCACAAAGTTGCATAGCGTTATTGTCGCCTTTTGGGCAGCCATCTTCGCCCTCAAGTACCAACCGTGGTGCATCCCCATTAATGTCTAGCGCGCAATATTTAAGACCCACTGCCTGACTCAATCGTGCCAACTGAAGAATAAGGCCCCCACCACTAGAACCATCAAACTGCCCGCAAGAAATACTAGTACTACCCACCATGATTGGTTTAGTCGAAACCACTTCACCCTTATCATCCAAACAATCATTATTTTCATTATTTTCATTTCTCATCATCGATTCTATCTGGTTATCCGTTAGATGGGCACCAAACTGTACTGCAATTTGATCTTGAATCGATTGCATCTGGCCTTTGACGGACATTATGACGTTTTTTGCAAAGTTATCTGTTTTTCCCGCCATTTTACAAAGCTGAACCATCTTTGTATTCCCGCCCTGCAATGCGGCCATTAGCGGATTGCTCATAGTCTGCTGAGTTTGTCCCATGGAAGTCCCCTGCATAGCGCAATATTGCGACAATGAGGCCACCCTACTGGCAGTTGGACCCATTACTGCCATTCCCCCCATCGGTAGCGACGATGCCACCGGTTGCAATTGGGTCAGCGTATTCATTGCCGCCTGTGCCGAACCAGCGCATCCTGGACCAGGAATTATCATATTCGCCTGGTTGCACATCTGCATCTGTAGCTGACGCGCCCTCATTTCATCCTGTGTCTTCTTGTTAGCGGCAGCGGTCTTTTGCTGATCGTAGGTTCCTGCGGCCTTAGAACATTTATCCTGTTCTCCTTTCCAATAGGCCATCTCCTTAGTATGTCCTTCTTTTATGGTTGCTATATGCTTCTCGATCTCGGCCTTTGCCGCTTGCTGTTGTTTTTGCAAAGCTTCTGATAATCCTGATAATTTTGGCCCTACGGCATCCAAAGAATCGAATGATCCATCCCCCACCAACATAGCTCCTTTACTATCCCCCTCTGGTGGCGTCGGTATAGAAAGACTTTTAAGGATTTCGTTGGCATCAAATCGTGATTTAGGAATAACTGCCGATAACTTGGCGGCGTCACTCTTAACCTTCTGCGCCACTGATTGCAATGTAGAATTTTGCTTAGCTATCTCTGCGAGGAACTGCTTATTGTAAACTGCCGCAATCGCCTCCATCTCTTTGACACGCTTCTGAACTATTTGGTCAGCACTGGCCAAACACTGGGTAGTGTCTTGAGCACAAGCTTTGGCCTGTTTCACGCAAAATTTGTCGCTATTGATATCTAAACGATTGGCGCAATCGCCAGCACCTATCATAGGAGGAATCCCTTTGCACTCTAGCAATTGCTGACGCATAGCGTCCGCGATAGCATTTTCACTATTGCCCACATCTTTCTGAATACCATTGAGTGCCTCAACTGCTTTTCTTTGGGCCTCAGCATAGGTGTCACCTCCAGGTTCTACTGGGGTTACTTTGTACCATTCCTCACAGTACTTCCAGTTACCTTCTAAAGCAGTAGCAAGATCCGGAGGGGAACCGGCCCCCGCGCCTCTTTTTTCTAGGTTCACTCGAAATACTACCGAACGCCGTGATGTCACACTTTTTAACCGCTTCAGCTGTTCCTCAAGAGTAATATCTGCATCGAACACCCTGTCTTTCTCTAAATCTTGTATGAATCCTTTAAGCGACTCATCTTTTGTGTCTACTAACCGTCCTTCATCATATCGACGAAGATTTTCCAGTAAAAAATCTTTTGAGAAAACATCTTTGTTTGTCGCTAAGCACTTCGAAATAGTCGTCTTTTTAAAAAAATCCAAATTTAAATTTCTAACTTTTTCATCTTTGTTATCTAGCGCTTTTTTCAAATCAGCAATTCCACCCCACGGCAAAGAAGTAATACCTCCGCTCTTACTGATTCGATCTTGGACTTCTTTGTATTTAACTTCCAAATTACCTGCTTGCTTTTTGAAAACTCCCTCAACAATCGGAAAATTCAACGCCACTCCAGAAGCTACACCGCTTTGGGACTGTTCTTTTAGCGAGGCGATATCCTGCTCTAATCTCCTTGCAATGTCACCATTGTCAATTGCACGAGTCATATCTGCGGCCTTCGCCTGACCTTCACGCATTTTAGCTAAGAATCCTCGAAGTCCAACCGGTCCCAACGCGGCAAAATCTACAACGTTTTTACAATTAGTACCTTCAAAATAGCTGCCTATGTATGTGTCACTTGCCGCTCCTGCCGCTCCGCCTCCACCGCCTCCATCCAACTCCTGTTTCAATCCGCCAAGCTGAGTTAATTGGCCGCCGGTGAGTCTGTTTTTTAATTCTGCACTTTGCTGGACCAACTGCGATATCACTTCTGCAATCCAATCCGCCTGTGAGGCCAACTGATCGAACAAAAGGTCTGATTTATTTTGGATACATTCAACCCCTTCCGTGTCGCTCTTCTTTTCCTTTCCTGTAAGTAGCATTTTGGAATAATTTTCGGCATGTGCTTCCGCAATTTTGGCATTTTGCACAACCAATCCCCTTTGGTTCTCATAAGCAAGAGGATTAGCAGGATCGAATGGAATATTGGCACAGTTATCCGCGACAAAATGGTCCTGTGCAGCATAACCAATTTTGCAACCACTAAAATAGTCATCATTACGAATCTGTGTTGGACTGACATTACTAGATGCACTCAGCTCCGCATTTGCCTGAATAATCTTGGACTGCATTGCCATAGCAACCCCATCCCCTGCTATTTGGGTCGCACTTGAAAGGGCCATCATCCCCATGGCCATGTTACTGCTTGCCCCTCCGCCGCCCACCAGCCCTTGAACATTACCAGTCGTTGACGCAAAAGGCATGGCGCCTCCCCCCATTCCCATCCCCATCATCATGGGATTCATCATAGGAGACACTGGCATACCACTATAGCCACCACTGCTATAACCACCACTGTAGCCACCGCTGTACCCTCCTGGCATGTACGTTTGCATATTTCCCCCAGGAACTGCCATCTGAGCAACAATTAATTCCGGTCTAAATATCAAAGACACGACTGATAAAAAGACTATCAATCTGTTCAATCTATTCAATCTATTCAATCTATTCCCTCTGTTCCCTCTGTTCCCTCTGTTCCCTCTGTTCCATTTACACATATTTCTTTACCCTCGAGTTTAAAAACATATTTTCGCACGTACCTTCACAGCTATACGTTTCGACATTTTTTCAAACGCCTATAGTAAAAATTAAGAATTAAGAATTAAGAATTAAAAATTAAGAATTAAGTACTAAGAACAAACTAGCAATAAACTATAGTAAAGCGCTTCCATATAGTTAATATTCATCTTTACTTTCCGCTTTCTTTCAATCGGTATAATATTGAAATTATGAAAGAGACTTTTACTACCACCACCACCCCTACTACAACTACCCATACTATTACCCAAAAAATTAACAATAAATGCCAATTGGTCATCAATCTTGCTCAACAATTCAATGTAGAAAATGATCTAGCAGCAAAGGGGCCGAGTAAGGCCATCCTTTTCGGAAAAAAAAAACCTGCAACTTTTCGTATTGCTGATCCCAAATTATCAGATGAACATTGTTCTATATCCGACGAAGACGGAGTTTTACTGCTCACTGACTTGAACAGTGCTACCGGAACCTGGATTAATGAAAAAAAGTTGTTTCCCGGTGCGACAGTTATCCTACAACACCTAGACAAAATTCGTATCGGTGTATCTAAGATACAACTCATTTTTGTTAGCACGGATCTAGAAAAAGAGTTCGATTTTGTTTCCCCGCCTCCTTCCCCCCCTCCCAGCTCATCGATAACCGAGATAACCGCACTCGACGAACCAGATTCAAACAAAAAAAAGGAAAAACGAAAGAAAAAAAATTTCAGTATCCTTCTCAGAGCGCTCGCATTTCTGTTCGACATCTGCCTGGTATATATTCTTTTCTCACACATGTCATTGCACCCTACCTATCAAAAGTTTATTAACATCATCATCTCGCTTTTTGACCAGCTACTTCTACTTGACCAGCTACTGCCATTGCGGCCACCGCACCTACCGTTAATCGCCAATGGAATAGTTTTTTGGATTATATTTCACGTCTACGCTATCTTATTTACGTTCATAACTGGAGTATCTCTCGCTCAAGCGTTAATCGGTGCCGCTGGTGGAGAATCGTGGGTATGGAATCGTTTTGGTGGTGCTGCCCGAACATTAATTGGAATGTTCACCACTCCCTTGCTTATTACTGAACTCCCTATACTTTGGGGGAAGAGGAGTTTTCGTGAATGGGTAACCATGACATCACTCACCAAACGAGGAACGCTTATTTCTTTTACCGCAGTTGTCTCCCTTTTACTACTTCTACCCCTTTATTTTGGATTAGTCTTCCTCTGGCCATTACTATTAGATCCGAATATAGACCTGGTCCTAGACCTAAATATTGCTAATGCCACCAAGACTGCTGTCGCCGCTAATGAACCTGCCACTCCTGCCACACCTGCAGTCTCCTCCGCCCATTATCGATTCACCGTGACCACGGCAGACATGGGTAGTTTATCGAATAACACATCACTACTACTTCCCAGCTTCGAAATAAAGATGATCGATGGTAATAAAAAGAAGATAAGTCCATATCTGGCAATTTTTGATTCATCTAGTGGAATGAGTGGAACTTTTATCGCACAAGATTATTCTCCAATAATAACTATCATTAATAAGGCCACTCCACTGATGCCTTTTTTCTCTCGGGAGTATCCATCGCTATGGTATTACTTGCAGAGAAACGCAACAAGAACAGTCTATCCTGGCCTATCAACAGAAGAGCGTACAGAGTTAAGACAATTGATTACCACGTCCATAGAATTGGGAACCAAAAATCTTTATGGCACTGTGCTTACTATCATGAGCAATGCGCATTATCTCTACGGATACACATATATAAAACGAGAACTCTATTCGCTGCTATTTCCATTCGCCACTGAAGACCCGTTATTCAACAAATTTTTACATAAATTACATAACTATATCGCTTATATTGCCACCCTATTCCCCTCGAAAGAACTATCTAATAGCATACTCAAATATTTCGAAACGATCACAGTAAATGACAAACAACTATATCAACTACCCTCCCAAAATTCACCGACTTCACCACGCGATCGACTCTCGCTAATAAAATTAAATAATCACTATTTTTTGTATAGTAATTTTAGCGGAATACGAAAAATTCTCCTACCCATTGATAGCTTCAATGGCATATTCTATGAACTGAATTTTACAGGGACCACACCTTCCGCGGATGCTCAAAAATTTGCTGAAAAATTTATTGAATACCTCTCCAATAATTTAATTTGGAATTTCGATTCGATCAGCAATCAACCCACACTCACACCCACATCCGCTACTCCTGCCCTTGAAACAAACAACACCAACCTCTGGCAAATTATCGATCTCTATGCTCAAACAGATGTACCTATAAAAACACGTCAACAGTTGGAGACATATCTTTACAAATTATATTTTGATTTAGGAACTCACAATGAGCTATACTCATGGTCGTTGTACAATTTGAGAAAAATTCGTATCGCTACTGAGCTGCTTAGTGAATACCTTCCGATCGAACAGCGACTTGGTAGAATGAATTATGTCGAACAGCTGAACCAACTTGAAAACGCGTTTAATGATAAAAACTACGCCTTTTTTCAGTTGAAAGACGCCGTCAGCAATGACGCCGTCAGCAAAGAAAATATCAGCAAGGAGAATGCTTTGTGGAAATACTAGTGGCGATTCTTTACGGAGTTATTCAAGGACTAACAGAGTTCTTACCAATCAGCAGCAGTGCTCATCTAGCAATTATTCCTCACTATCTAAAGATCGCAGATCCAGGCGTTTATTTCGATCTGATGATGCATTTGGGGACGGTTTTTGCCCTGCTAGTTTATTTTAGAAAAAAGATCTGGACGCTCGGTAGGATTCCGCTAAAAACTGTATTCGGTTTATGGAAACTTCCTGAAGACCAGGAACAGCGAGGGAACCTTTTTCTCTATCGCAACCTGCTATTTTCCACTTTTGCCAGCATTATAGCTATCGTAGTTTTGAAAAAACTCGCTGAACTCTATGGACGTAATTACTATCTGATTAGTGCCAATTTAGTCATCTTCGGAATTTTACTATACGTTGCTGACCGCTGGCCAATTCCCTCCATGCTGAAATTAGGACCCAAAATGGAGCGTTCTTTCAACTTCAAAGCATCATTACTCATTGGTATTGCTCAAGCATTAGCAATCTTTCCAGGAATCAGTCGCTCAGGAATAACGATCACCACTGCCAGATGGTTAGGTTTTTCACGTTTAGACGCTAGCACCTACACTTTCTTTCTCTCTATCCCCATCATTCTTCTGGCGGCCAGTTTTAAAATTGCTGAAACCCTCACAGTCATATTCTTTCCTGACACTATTCCCGTTGTCCCTGCAAACAATCTAGGTGATCTCACCACTCTTGTCGCATTAGCAATCGGATTAATCACCTCCACAGTGACAGGCATACTAACAATTCACTACTTTTTAAAACTAGTTAATAATATCCCTTTTGCTATCTTCACAATTTATAGAGTAATCTTGGCATTGTTATTACTTAATTCCATTTAACTGTCCGGTGGAACGCAATAGATATGAGTGTTCCATCGGGCCTTGGCGTCTTCAAAAATATTGACGTTGTCGTCAGTACTTTCGTAACCAAAGCGCAACTTACAATCCACGGAGCCATCGTTGTCCTTACAATTCATCTTCCCCCCGGGAACATTTTGTCCCGGAACTGCTAAATAATCAACTGCGTCACCGGTAGAATAATACCTACTATTTCCGCTAGCACCTGCCTGCACATCCAAGCAACAAATAGACTTACGAGTGGCCAACTGCATCACCATCCCTGTGCCTAAAATACCGGTCAAGGGATCGAAGAGTGAATCATCGAGATGCGCCGCCTCCGAAGATACGTACCTACTAAAATAAACCGAAATATCTGCATAATCACCGAGGCAACAACGCATCATCTTCTGATTTTTGGAGACATTAGTATACTCCATTGCTTGTCCTGTACAACACATGTCGTTGGTAAGCGTTTTACCAGAAGGAAACTTAGCAGGATAATCTACTCCCGAAGGTAAACAGCAGGAAAATTTGTCTTTAGAAAAAATTAACTTTAATGGATTACTACTGGTAGTATCAAAATTTTTAAGATCATCCGCGGCAAAATATGGGATCGCGGTTCCATTGACTACACTATAGTATTCAAAAGCTGCACTAGGAACAGCAGCGACGGTGGGATGTATATCTAGTACTGTACCAGGAACTGGGATATCAGTATATTCTGTTGGACCTATATTGGCAGTTGGCCGCGCATCAATATTTTCGTTGTCAGGATCTACTCTACATGCCGGACTATCAGTCTCGGAAATGAGACGATTCCTCGCATTTGTACTCTTGATTGCCAATTGAGGAATACCTAACTGTTCTAAGCTTCCAAAAAAATTATTTAGAGAAACCTCTTCCGCCCCTGATAAATTATAAGCATTGCAGGCGGAGGATTTGGGATTAAAGCACTTCCACGCTTCGGAGGCATCCTTTGTTGTAGAAAGCGGAAACCACCCAAGACACCTAAAACTACTGAAGTCAAACTCCTGTTTCCGGGCCTTAATCACCGGACCACTCCCCCAATCATGTCCCCCTCCCGAGTTATCTTCGTGAAATTGCCGTATCCAATGGCCGCCACAACAGATACTTCCTAAAACCTTATGTAGGGTCATAAATTGGGCCGGAGTTCCTATCGCCGGCAGTTGTAAACAACCAGCATTAGCAACAAAATTGCTATTCAATTGATCGCCCCCGCCACAGGCATCAGGAGTTGGTTCCTTTAACGAGGGCAAAATTACTTTCCATAATGGATCAATAAACTTTGTAGAATAATAAGCAGGTGCTACCCAAGAGGCACGACTGCGTGTCGAAATAGGAATATCAACCCCTGGAAGCTCTACCTTTCCCGCTAACATATCAACACCGACGTGCACATTCCCACCAGCTGGACGACAGCAACGATTAAGTGAAAAGTCATAGTTACCGCTGCCATCAGAGGTATCCTCACCACAGACTAACTCTTCGCTCCAAAAATTAAATTCCGCTTCATTAACTGCTGCCTGCATTTCTGTCTGCCACTCCATACCGCTAACAATTGGAGCAATAAATGTGGAAGGACCGCAATCAAAATCAGTGAAGCATGGAGATGCTGGCGCACGCAAACAACGATTTTTTTGAAAAAGTGGAACAGTCAATACTTCAGTACTTTCGGTAAGCAGGCCATAACTAGGATTTTGTTTTTGAAACGCCGAAAGAATATTGGTAGAAAATGCCTGGGTTCCTGCGTAGGCCTTAATTTCGGCACTGCTAACCGGTGTTCTCTTATAATCTGCGTTTAAATGTAAATAATTTCCTTTTTTATCTACTATTCCACAAGCACTAAGTCCATAACCTACGGCCGGACCTTCCGACATTTTGGACATTCCAATATTGGAGACACGATCCCCTAGATACATTGCCCCTGGTTCAGCATAATTTTGCTGCTCATAATCAAATCCTGCACTGCCATCTCCAACATTTCTTCCAGGAATACATATTGACCTAATCTGGTTATAACCTAGTTGAGAGTACAAATCACTGGTTATGGCCTCTTGTCCGTTATAACTATAGGGGCGACCCAATATCCGGGCACCCAAACCAAAATAATCAGGATCATCACCATCTCCCACATTTTGCTTTGACGGGGCCACAGCAAAGCGCGCGATCTTACGGTTGAACTTTGCTTGTAACGATCCATTTTCATCTAAAAAATCTTCGCAGTGGTAATTGGTCATGCAACCCCACAAACCAGGGGATGCCCCTCCTCCACTGTAAGTCAGAGCAGGATTGGTCACTGATAAATGTTTTTTTACGCAAGGAGCGCCACGTCCACGATATACACAACGCTTAACCGATCCTTCAAAACCACCGACTAAAAGACTCGTCAGTTTATATCGCTTTTCGGCATTCCACAATTCCTTGGCGTTGGCATCAAACTGTGGCCAATTAGTGTAAATATCACCAACGTTTAGGCAGGTATAGTCCCATCCTAGTTTAGTAATACAATCAACATCATTGTCGCATACATGATACTTCTGGCACTGTGCTCCATCACTTTCAAAATCACTATTAATCAAGGTGCTGGAATCAGCGGTACCTTTATCCTCTACTATCATTACCTCTAAACTACTTTTAGTAGTCAAATCTGCAAAATATGCATTAAATGCCAAATACAAGAAATTGCTTGTTGCCAACACCCGCCGTTGGCTACCAATAGAAAACCAAGTGACTCCATCAAAAGAACCAATTAAAGAACCATAATCAAAACCATACCAATCTCGATTGTACCCATTAGCAAACAAAAAATGCTGCGCCTCTAGCCGATGCTTTCGCTGATCCGCGACACTACCGCGTTTGCGATGAGTCCAAGGGATCATTGTCGCAGGAACAAAACAGGCGCGTCCAAAAAGCAAATCATCTGAACGATAATTCCCCTCTTTAGTATTACTAACACTTGGGCGTCGCTCATTTCTGCGAGGATCCGGTATATAACCACCTGCTACGTTACTAAAATTCTCGGGAAAAATCTTGTCTAGACTACTATAGTAATCGATGCCACAACTTTGACAATTGTTGAATTTCCCTTTGCTGGTATTGTTAATGAATATGTTATACGTGCGACTATTTTTTACCCGCACGGTCTTCGGAGGCATCGTTGCGTTGATATCTGTAGGATTGAAATATCCATAAACTTCATTAAAACCCACATAGTGAGGATTCACTGCGCCAGTGTCGTCAAAAACGTTATTAGGACGATTAGTTTTAGTTATACCCCCCACATACTTGAAAACATTTCCCTCCTGATTAGGAACCGGCGTTTTGGGATCAATGAAGTCATGAGAAGAACCACTACTGTCGTAAAAACGAATCGGAGCGCTCTTTAAATCAACATTGGCAGTGGCCTGCGCAGGTATATCCCCAATATATGCCGGCACATAGTCGCATATGTAATTAATAATACTCAACGTACTCCCTTCATCCTTGTATTCTGGTTTTAGATAACAAGCAGCAGTACCACACTTGCAATACTTGGCGATCTTATCCAATGCCAACTGCTTTTGTGATAATACAGAATAAGCTGACGTGTCAGCGTAGTAAGTGATTTTTACCTCCTGCCCATCACCAATATTCATTCCTTCGTGGGTGCTTTCGTTATAAGGAGTAAAAACTACCGCCGGTAGACCCTCTACTGACAATCCCCAATGATATCCCTGCTGTGCTAAATTCCCATTCACCTCCACGGTCATCTGACGACTGGTATTAGCGTAATATGGAAGTAAATAATCCTTGTCACTCAATAAGGGATCATTAATACTCCCGATGTCTTGTCCTTGCTTATAATAGCGATAACACTTAGCGAACCCATCTCCTAACGGTTCACAGCTACCATCGATCTTGTAACGAATTTTTAAATCGTCATTAACCGCACCAGCTGGCAATCCTGTGTTAATGAGCACCTTCTGAGAATCTACCAGATTATCATTAACACTAGTGCTATCGATCACTGCTACACTAGTACTAGGTTCTGGACTACCGACAGTGTAGAGCAAAACTCCGCCATAAAGTAATTGGTAAATGCTGTGCGCTGGTAAGTTTGATTTAGCACTGCCCATGTAAGTGTCGCGAAAATTACGATCATCTCCACCAGTAATAAACGGACCAGGTTTAGCGGTGAACTCTGCCCTAGGAGTAGATATATTCTCATATTTAATAGTACAAATGGACATCTCTGAGGAATCAAAAGGAACTGTACAACGATATAGCTCCTCCATCTCCTCAAAACTCAGATAGTTAATTACTGGAGTGGTCTCTGGGGTAGGGTTCGGTGTTCGATTAGGATTCTGCGTACATATATAATAAAAACGCTGATAATTAAACACGTTTGCGGGATTAGACGCAATATCTTTTTGCGATTGTAAATATTCACTTGAAGCTGTATCCACTCCCGACCTTACAGCTTTATCACGTACACACTGCCCGTCCAAACAACAATCAAACCCCTGAGACACACACTCTTTTGAAAGGGTACATGATACTCCACCGCGAGGTACAGACTCTTTGATGGCCTTAATTCCCAGCGCCAAGTGACTGGTCTTAATATTTCGCAACTCCTTACCGTTAGTAGTATAAAGCATCACTGGCATGCTCTGGACATCTGCTTGACAACTATTATTACTACAAACGTCACTAATTTGATACACAAACTGATATCCAGCAACACCAGTAGTCAGTGAAGAATTTTGAGGTGTAGGAGAGATTAACTGATCAATTAATGGACTTTTTTGACAGACTGCCCGATTGGCATCGCTGTCACTACTTCCCAGATTATAGTAGTATTCACGAGCGCCACTACTAAAAT
>JADGBS010000060.1:0-11167 GCA_015231325.1 Oligoflexia bacterium
ATCCGACGGATATGAAGGATCAGTCACTGACATCCTCAGCGCCTCCGGCACGACTTCATTCGAGCAGATATAGTTGATGTCAAAATCAGATACGCGATCGGGCTCGCTAGCTAGTATATTGAACGCGATCATCGCCTGCGAGACAGGTACACTGCCTGTATGGCCGTCATGGATGCCCTGGCCGATGTCGATCGGGATATCACGAGCGTTTGCAAGGTATGTGATCGGCGAGCGCTTCAGACAATCTCGAAGGACAGCTTCGGATTTTTTTGGATTACCACCACAGGCCTTTTCGATATGCTCCGCATAGTGCTGGCAGCTAGCAACGCATTGATCATACCAAGTCGTCAGGTCGCTGATTGGGCACCACGACGACACTGCCGCCCACAGATGAGGATGGCGTCCGGCCATCAGTAGAGACATGTGTCCACCACCCGATCCGCCACAAAGATACACCCGTTCTGAGTCAATAGGGACAGTGCGCATCATATGCGCCACGGCGTCGACGATGTCCTGAACGGCCTTTTCGGAACCGCATGCGTCTGGTGTCCAGTTGGGACCACGGAAATGCGGATGGATCATATGCATGCCATATTCGGCGCAGCATTCAGCGTACTTCAGGTGGCCAGGATGGTCGTAAGTTTTACTCCAGGTGTGCAACGCCACGAGTAGTGGGCGCGGTTCTTTTTTTTTGGCCTCAAAGATCACCGCTGGCCACATGGAATTGTCGATCGTACATTGGTAGGTAATATTTTTTATATTCATCGTATTGTTCCTCGAACACCCAATGCGCTTGTACCTCGTGGATCTGTCCGTAAGGAATTATTGTACTCCTTTACCCTCTGTAACTACCTCTATAGCTACCTCTATAGCTACCTCAGATAGAAATAGAGTCAGTTGACTATCCGTCGAATATATCAGACAATTGAAGCTCTTTATAAATATAAAAACAAATATTTTTAAAAAAATGCAGGAATGAAAATTATGAGAGCGGCACTTTTACTGCTATTACTACTGGTTTTATTGATGACTGGCAGTTACTCATACGCAACCACTGTTACTAATCACCCATCACACTCCTGCACCGGCGGATACCGTACCATTGGCGACATCCATGGAAATCTGCAAGGAATGCGCAAAATCATCGCCGATCTTATCGATAGCAAAGATAACTGGAATGGAGATCGTGATTTTTGTTTAATCAGTATGGGTGACGTAATCGATCGCGGAAGCGAAAGTTGGGAAAGTTTTGAACTGCTACAAAAATTGCAGGAGCAGGCAGAAAAAACCAAAGGAAAGGTAATACGCCTACTAGGAAATCACGAATTGTTGCTATTGCAAGACAATTTTCAATTATCCAAGCTTAATGGCGCCTGCGCCTGGTTAAAAGACAAAAATGCAACACGTTCTTGTAATACGGATAAACTACGCCCACTATTCGATAAATACAAAAAGATCATTGCCAATGAAGTGCTCGCAGGTAAAATCCGCGCTAGCTATCACATCCATCTTCCCACAGAAGACTTTATTCTCACCCATGCAGGAGTCTCAAACTCAGTATGTGGCCAATATTCATTGTCGAAATTGAATAAGATAGATCCTGCGGCCTTTAGCGCCTGGTTAGAAAAACAGTTGGTGCAAGCAGTGCAACAGCAAAAATTGCACAGTAATTTTTTTGATAACCCGCAAGGAATTTTTTGGACTAGAAAAAAAGAGGAAGGGGGCGAGATGGATAAATTTTGCGATGCTTTTTCCCAAATTCGCGGGCATACTATTCAACAACGCATTAACAAAGAGAAACTCGTCTCTCAAAAAGGACAACAAGGACAAAAAGAACAAAAGGGAAAACATGTTCTATACTCCGTAGATACGGCCATCTTTGAAAATACTCCTTACAGCGACGAATTTTTAGAAATTTCTAATAAAAATGTTATAGCGATTAAAAAATTGAAAAATTGAAAAATTAGACGTACTGTCCCTTTATTTTACTTATCCAGTGGTTAATTACTTATTATATTTTAGAATATGTGCTAATCGATGGGCGGAAGTGGGATGTTGCTCATTGTTTCGTAATAACAAGGATTGCCTCACTTGTTCTAACTTCTCCACACTATACGGTAACTCCGAGCTAAACTCATTATCTTTTAATTCACGTAGAAAAAAATCAAAAGCAGATTCAGCGCCACCTGTAATCACTAAACGGTAACCAAAATGCATCAAAGGTAAGATCTATTAACTAGTAACTAAGTAAGGGATTACATCTCCGTGTATTTAATGTATTGATATATTATTGATATATTGATGATATATTGATGTATTTGGAAGATTGGTAGCGGCGTTAATGTTAACGATTTTTAACTTTTAATTGGTATGATTATATGACCACCACAAAAAAACACTTATCTACAGAATACTGGTATAAAATGCCCGATCCTGATGAACGGGTGGTATGCACACTTTGCCCTCGAGAGTGCAAGCTAGCGCCAGGAAGACGAGGATTTTGCTACATACGCATGGCCATAAATGGTGAAATTGCTTTGACTGCTGCAAACCTAACTAGCGGAATCGCCGTCGACCCAATCGAAAAAAAGCCCCTCTATCAATTTTTACCAAACACCAAGGTCCTCTCATTCGGGGCCATCGGCTGTAATCTCGGCTGTAAATTCTGCCAAAATTGGCATATTAGTAAAACTAGAGATGAATTTGACTTGTCAGTACCCGCATCACCCTCGCAGCTGGTCGCACAGGCAATCTCTGCTCAGTGCAGTGGAATTGCTTATACCTATAATGAACCAATTATTTCTATGGAGTTTGTGCTACAGGTGGCGAAAGAGGCGAAAACAGCAGGATTAAAATCGATCGCTGTCAGTGCAGGATTTATTCAAGAAAAACCGCGCGAACGTTTTTTTTCAGCAATGGATGCCGCCAATATCGATCTTAAGTCTTTTGACCATAGCTTTTACCAAAAATTAACTGGCGGAGGCAATCTGTCGGTAATTATAGACACATTACGCTATGTCAAACACCATAGCAACTGTTGGTTAGAAATTACCAACCTAATTATTCCAGGTTATAATGATGATTTCTCCACCATCACCAAGATGTGCGATTGGATTGTCTGCGAATTAGGTCAAGATGTTCCACTGCACTTCTCTGCCTTTCATCCTGACTACCAACTGACGGAAATACCACCTACACCTGCCCATACTATTCTGGCGGCCAGAGATATTGCTATCAAGTCAGGAATTCGATATGTTTATACTGGAAATATTCGCCATCCTCAGGGCACCAATACTTATTGCCACCATTGTCAACAGCCCCTCATCGAACGTCAGGGATGGTCGGTAAATATTTTTGCTAACAACGGAATATGTCCTAAATGTCATACTCAATGTGCTGGAATATTCACTCAAAAAAGCGAACTAATAAAATAATAGAATAACAAAATGAAAAAGCACTTTTTTATATTCCATCCATTGACGATTTTTATTTGCTCATTGTTAGCATTGGGATTATCGCTTTTTTTGTTTTTGCATTGGTACTTTCGTATAACCGAAAACGTTAATGCTTTCACCGAAAAATTCCAGCTCAATCCAGAGGCCGTACTAGCACCCCACTCCTGGGTAATCATTCTCTCCTCTTCGTTGCTCATCGGTTGCATTATCGTAGGACTAGCACTAATCTTTACCTATTATCAAAAAAGTATCCAACTTTACTATCTACAAGAAAATTTTATTAATAATTTCACTCATGAACTAAAAACTCCACTGGCATCCATCAAACTTTACCTAGAAACTTTTGTGAAATACCCACTCTCCCGTGAAAAGCAATTGGAATTTGTTAATTTCATGCTGAAGGATACTGCGCGTTTAGGAGATCATGTACAACAGATTTTGTTGGCCGGTGGTTTAGAACATAAACGACCCGAGCGTGATTTTTTCGAACACGTAGACATAGTCCAGTTTATCGAAAAATTCATTCGTAACAATCATCATCTCTTCACTAACGTTGATAATAAACTTAACAATAAGCTTAATTTTTTGCCACAAGTTGATGCCACTGCGCCAAATAACCAAAGTACCAACAAACACAATAACAATCACAGTATCTTTCTAGATATAAATAAATCGCTCTTTGAAATCTTACTGATGAATCTGATTAACAACTCTTTTAAGCATAATCAATCACTTACACCTGAACTCACTATCAGCTTTGCTGTCAGCAGACAATCAATTTGGAAAAATAGAGCGAGCGTATCGATTATCTTTTCCGATAACGGGGTAGGAGTAAAAAAAGAAGAACTAAAGAAAATTTTTAAAAAATTTTACCAAGGAGAAAAACGCAAGGGTACAGGGCTTGGGCTTTACATTTGTAAACAGATTGTTAAGATTCATCAGGGCCACATTAGCGCCAGCAGCGCAGGTCCTGGTTGTGGTGCAAAATTCACATTGACCTTTACCACACCCTGCACCGGGGGTAGACTGTAAAACATATGGAAAATGCCAATAATACTGAAGACATTCTACATGGCGCCAAGATTCTTGTTGTCGAGGATGAACCCCACCTCGCTCATGGGCTATCCTTTAACCTAGAACAAGAACATGCCAAGGTACAGCTTGCCCATAACGGAATGTTGGCCATCGCTACGGTAAAGACCTTCATGCCTGACCTGGTGGTCCTAGACCTGATGCTACCAGATATCTCTGGATTTGAAGTTCTAAAAAAAATTCGTGGGGAAACACAAAAGCTACCTGTTCTAATTCTCTCCGCAAAAAACCAAGTACAAGATAAAGTAAACGGTTTTGGGCTGGGAGCGGATGATTATCTAACCAAACCATTTCATCTGGAAGAGTTTTTGTGCCGAACTCGCCGGCTGCTACAAAGAGCGGCGAATTTGTCGTCTAATAACACCAACGACCAGCAATCATATCAAAATAAAAAAATACAAAATAATAACACTTATACCTTTGGCAACAATCAGATCAATTTCAACACAAATCTGGCCACCACTCCCAATGGCAACTTCCGCCTGACTGAACAAGAGATACGTTTATTGAATATTCTTTTTGAAAACCCTGAAAAAATCATCCCTAAGCGACAACTGCTTCTTGATGGATGGGGTTATCGGCAGGATGTTGAAACCAGGACTTTGGATATTTTCATTGCTCGCCTACGAAAATATTTTGAAAAAAACTCCAAAGAACCAAAGCATTTTATCAGCGTGCGCAACCAAGGGATTGTTTTTTATCCTTAATCTTCCCTACAATCGTCCCTACCTCTGACGAGCTTGCTCCCGGATCGCTCGCAAAATTGCGCTTTCAGATCCGCTGACAGGAACAGGCACCCGAAATACCGGTCCTACTCCGACATCACAACCCACATATGCTCCTGCCCCGTAACTCATCCCTTCCTGGGCCTTTGAGTTTCTACCATTAACATCAACACTGCTATTGCAAAAACTACCCAGCCCTACTGTAAAAGACCCTCGCTCTTTGCTGCTCCCACGCAAGGAAAAATAAGGATACTCTTTAATCTCGGTGTACTCATCAGCATTGCCACTGCCAACGCGATCGCCCGCACGGTTTGAGAGCGTGTTGTTGTCCTCAAACTGTGCCTGCGCACCCAGACCCCAATAAACCAAATTAACGCGTGCAGAAAAAACTGAATATTTATTACCGAAAAAAGAGACACAATTTCTCCGATCACCACCTAATCCCACACCAAATACTACTGCAGCACTGACGTTCACTCCGCTCTGCTTAGGCGCGCATAGCAACCTTCCATGAATATAATTATCCAATAGATTTTTTACTCGTGAATTATAGATAGAACTTATAAAAGATTCCAAATTTTGAGCGCTCGGTTTATTGCTTTCACTATCTTTAATCATTGAAAACATCGAGTCTCTGAGAGGTTCCTTTAGACTTTTACAACGCAGCAACAGAGCATTTAAACTAGCAAGTTGCTGATCGAAGACAGCGATTATATCAAACTCACTATTCAGACGATTAATTTGATTACTGGCATTGATGCCTAGGGAAAACCATTCTTCCAATAATTTGGCCACCATTTGAATCGTAATCATTCCGTTTTTATGTTCATCGAAGCGTCGTCCTAAACACTGCAATACGCGCAAACGTAATTTATCGTAGCGCAAACTACTCTCCTGCAAAGTTCCAACTAAATTGGTATGAGCATTTTCTGTCTGCGTTCGAATTACTGCACCACTAATTGCCCCACGAATAACTGCATGATCTTGTTCAGTGAGATAATCCTCATGCAGCTGTTCGTTAGGAATATCCTCACTAGCGTGAACAAAGGTAGCAGCTAACGATATCCCCAAAAGTATCGAGACAGTAAAAAAATTCAGTCTTTTAAACTTAAAATTAATATTAAAATTAAAATTCATAGACTTCTCCATCTTTAATAAAAAAGTTAGTATTTCATCTTTTTTGTCCAAAATTCTTTCCAAAAATGTTGCCCGATTCTAGCACCAATAAGGAAAATTTTAGAAAAATTAATAAATACTCCAATTTTCTTTGCGAAGCGAATTGTTAATCCAGAACCAACTGGGCATATGGCCAGTTGGCCATTAATATTTAATGATAAAAGGCATCATAAAGCACGGTACATCACAAGAGTCACGACAAGAGGCACGACAAGAGGCACGCCAACCAAGCTCGACATTCGCCACATACTCCGTATGCTCAAGATGTTCCAGTTTCGATCTTTTGGTTTGCAACTTTTGAGGATAGCAGCGCTTGCAAGAACGATATAGTTGGCAAAAACTGTCAGGTTAAGGTTAGCGAAAAAGACTAGCAAAAAAGACTAACGAAAAGCGCTTCTTAATTTTTCAATTACACGTTTCTCTCTTTTAGAAAATTTTTTTCCTAATCCAAAATTAAATGACCATTTTCCCACGGAGGCGTTGGCAACTCGAGTTACATCATGCATCAGTACTTCTTCAAATACCTTCCTCTCCTCTGGACTCATTCTTTCATTAACGCCATGCACATAGCTAAACCAGGCATCTAGTAATTTGGGTTCAGGTCGATGTGTTAACCAGCGTTCTATTAATGATAATTCAATTCCTTTATTATCAACGCCCAACTTCTCTATGCAACTGAGAATTACCACTCTCTCCTCGGTGGTAATTTTACCATCGGCCCATGCTACCTCAATTAAAGGTACTAACGCCATTGAGGCAACTAAATTAACTTCCAAATCCAATTCGATAAACTTTTGCAATACTGTATCATTGGTAATTCCAGAAACCTTGGTATATTCCTCCTTGGTTTTTTTCATTTTTTCCATCTGCTTCATTTTATCAATCAAGATCTGATCTTCTTTAAGAAAAAACGCGTCTTCTAAGCTAAGCTTTTCCCTGATCAAAAAATTGCTCATAAAAACTCACTCCAATTTCCATAAATGCACTGTTATTACAATGTCATAGTTATAAAAAATTTACCATGAGAGTTATTCTCTTGGAAGGAAAAAAAGTCTTAATAAAAATAGCAATTGCCTTGATCTGTAGCTGGTGAATAGTCGCAATTTGACTGCCGTTATTACCCTTCTCCAAGGAGAAAATTGAGGTAACTGCAGATAATTATCAATTATTTTGATGCACAACTCGCGATCAAAAACCAAAAGACGTTCCCGCAATGCTGCTGCCTGCAAAAAAGAGCGTTTAAGATTTAGTTGACCATTATTCCAAAAATCAAACCATCGCTTATAAAAAATAATTACCTTCCAAATAGTCTTAGTCCCTATTTGATTTTCGGAGTGTTGCCGATATGAAACTGTACTATGTGGATAAAAAATAATCTGACCACTTGCGGCCGCCACTAAGGCCATCCACCAGTCGTAAATCGGCATACACTCTGATGCGGGAAAAGGTAATACTAATTTGGCCAGGGGAAGATTAAATACTGTAGTACAACCAGTAACAAAATTGTGAAAAAGTAAGGTATGTAGTAGAGAAGAATCGTATGACCCACTTTTTTGATGAGTCAGAAAAGATGGGTGTATCACCTCGAAGTTAATACTTTTTGGATGGTCATCAATAATTTTTACCACCCGCATATCACTGTAAACCAGGAGCGGCCCCTTCCCTTCCGCTTTTAGCAAAAGTTGAAAACTATCCAATAACTTGTCTTTATGCCAATAATCATCTTGATCTGCGAATGCAAAATAACGTCCTCCTGAACGTACCGCATGCTGTAGCAGGCATTCAAAATTTTTGTTTACGCCTAATCTTACTCCCTCAATTATCCCCGCCTCGCTGTGCAGAAGCTTTATGCGTTTGTCTCTTTGTAAATATTTATTAATAACCCTTAGTGTGGCACCTCCATCGTTCGAGGCATCATCCCTAATCCATAAGCGCCAGTGAGGGTAACTTTGATCAATAATGCTGTCTAACTGGGTGGGTAGATGGTGGGCACCATTGTATGCGGCAAGTAAAATATCGACAATTTCATAAATTTTTCTATAAGTTTTTCTATTTTGCACTATTACTATCTTGATACACAACTATTTGGTTGGGAAGAACTGACTTAGTCAACCACACATTCCCTCCAATCACCGCCCCTTTTCCTATGGTAATTCGTCCCAGAATAGTCGCCCCTGCATAGATGGTTACCTCATCTTCAACGATCGGATGGCGGGCCATCCCCTTTATCGGTTGTCCATTTTGATCAAGAGCAAAACTCTTTGCACCCAAGGTTACACCCTGGTAAATTTTTACGTTACTGCCGATCTCACAGGTTTCTCCAATAACCACTCCGGTCCCATGATCAATAAAAAATCTATCCTTAATACGCGCACCTGGATGAATGTCAATCCCAGTCAAACTATGCGCCCGCTCAGAAATCATCCGAGGAATAATCGGAACTTTTGCTAAAAAAAGTTGATGAGCGATACGATGATGGATTAGCGACAAAATCCCTGGGTAAGAAGCCAAAACCTCGTCAGGAGAGGTGGCAGCAGGATCTCCCTTATAAGCGGCCTCCACATCTAAAAGCAACTCCCTTTTGATTTTTGGAAGTGCAAAAATCAGTTCTTCAGTAACTTGATTAGCTCCTGGATAACATTCCTGACAACGCCTCGACTCTAAATCCCCTTGAAAGCTAGGACAAGAAAAACATAGGCCTTTTAAGATTTCGCTATACAAAATTGAATATGCACGTTCAATTCTTGTTCCCAAGTGATAACGTAAACTCTGCTGATGTATATCAGACGCACCAAATAGTCCCGGAAACAGCGTGGATTTCAACAATTCCATCAACATGATAATATTATCTTGATTAGGATGCTCCCTCACCTTGCACTCAGATACTAAAAAAAGTTCGTCTAATAACGGATCCAAAGAGGGAAAAACCGAAGAATTCTTATTCACTGTATATACCCTTACAAAAATTACAAATTATAAATTATAAATTTAGTTAATGCTGAAAAGCTCTGTACTAATATACCGCTCTCCCAAATCAGGAAAGATCACTACCATATTTTTTCCTTGAAACTCACGACGACGTGCTACTTCTAGTGCCGCACAGTATGCAGCGCCTGAAGAAATTCCACACAAAATTCCCTCTTCTAATGCTAGTTTTCTCGAGTGCAAAATCGCCTCGCCGGAAGAAACCGTTAATACCTCATCAATCATGTCTCTTTGTAAAATTTCCGGGACAAATCCCGCACCAATTCCTTGGATATTATGCGCCCCAGCACTTCCTCCCGATAATACCGGAGATTCACTGGGTTCTACCGCAAAAATTTTTATTTTTTCATTTCGACGTTTAAGTATAGAACCAACACCGCTGATAGTTCCCCCTGTTCCTACACCCGCCACCAAAATATCAATGGTGTCGCTTTGTGGCATCAATTCTTCTTCGCTGTCCCTAATCCCAATGCTGCTCACTTCATGCGGCCCAAAATTTTCTTCGAAGACACCGTCTTCGCTCCACAAATCACCATTTACGTATACTTGTTCTTGCGGCGCGCCATGAAATGCCTGCCAGATCTCCTCAGCAGTAGTTAATCGATGGATTTCAGTATTAGCAGGATTGGTGAACTGTCCTAAAAAAACCAATTCACTCGAATTTTTAAGCATTGCCTGTACACGACTAATTGCCCCGCGCATACCCTGCTCTCCTGGAGTTAGAACGAAGCGAGCACCAAAATGCAGCAAGACCTTTCTCCGCTCAATACTCATACTCTCAGGCATAACTAAGATCAAAGGATATCCCTTGGAAGCACAGATCATTGCCAGACCAATTCCTGTATTACCGCTGGTCGGCTCAATAATTGTTTTACCTGGCGTTAAAATTCCTCGTCTCTCTGCATCCACGATCATATTCAAAGCAATACGATCCTTAACCGAAAAACCTGGATTGAAATACTCCAACTTTGCATAAATGGAACAACGAATCCCTGGAGGCAATTTGTTGATCTTAACCAGTGGGGTATTACCAATTAACTCAGTAATATTTTTTGCTACTAACGGTTTTTTTACTCCAGTTGAATTAGAAAAATTTGTCAAGCTCACTCTAAAACCTCCTGGTGCTGGTCTTCTTTTAGAATTTTTGCGTGGTCGCTGCCAGTAAACTGTTCTACATACATTGAAAGTAATATGGCGATAATCCCTATTAAATAGTTAATCGACAAATCCTCTTTTAACAGCAACATTGAAAATAGGGGGCCTAAAATTGGTTCCAGATAAAGAGAAAAACCCACCTCTCTCGCCGATAACCAGCTTAAAATTCGATGCCACACCCAATATCCGAAGGACCCTCCCCCCACTCCTAAATAAAAAAGTATCAACCATCCATTCCAACCAATCGCAACTAATTCTCGCCAAAATAGATCACCGTCTGCTACGACGGTATAAATTCCCAGCGCTAATGCTGCAACTAGAAAGGGAATTATTGTTAGAGAGTTTGCACTCCAACGTCTAACTAATTTCTTTGCCAAAATAGTGTACGCAGAATAAGCAATCACCGCCAACAACATAGTCACATTTCCCACTAAGTATTGCGGATCAAACAATTCAACCGTAGTAGTTGAACTAGATAAACTAGAATGATCAGAAGTGAAACGAATATCTAGGGTAATTGCGGCAATTCCTACTAAAGCTAATAAAAAACTGAAAAAATGTCTCGGCCGCAAGGACTCC
>JADGBS010000060.1:11270-17256 GCA_015231325.1 Oligoflexia bacterium
GCCAAATACTGCAACGCTGGCGCTAACGCACAACTAATCACGCCCATCGCTAACAACAAAAGAAGGTCTTGAGAAGAAAATTTAGCAGGCATCTCCTTTCTTTTGAGTAACGGAAGCATCACTACGCCCGCGATGAAAAAACGCCAAAAGCTCAACACAATTGGCGACATTGAGTGCAAGACAATTTTTGTAATGGCGAATGATGACGCCCAAATAGCATTACTAAGAACAAGAAGTCCAATAAATATAAATTTAATATTTCTGGATTCTAGTACATAGGAATCTTGTATGTTTTTTTTAGCACAATCATCAGAATTCATAAAGACAACTCGTAACGATTTAAGTAAATTAGGTAAAGACCATCTTGCAAAGATCGTCAGGGATCCTATTTCAAGATCGATATTATCTTGAAAAAATTGATCAGCAAATGAATAAAATCAACAAATTAAAAAGGATGGATTTATGAACAACGACAACGAAAGGATCGGATTGCTTACCGTTAAGGGCAATCCATTGACTTTAATAGGAAAAGAATTAAAAGTGGGAGAGCACCTGCCCGATATAGAATTATTAAATAATGATTTAAATCCTGTGAGATTGTCTCATTTTCTAGGAAAAATTTGCATAATCTCTACCGTTCCTTCATTAGATACCCCGATATGCGATCTGCAAACCAAAAAATTTAATGAGACCGCCACTAGACTGGGAAATAATATTATTATTTTAACCGTAAGTATGGATCTGCCCTTCGCTCAAAAACGTTGGTGCGGTGCCAACAATATTGAAAAGGTAATCACTCTCTCCGACCATCGAGAAGCGGCATTGGGGAAAGCATTCGGTATATTAGTTAAAGAATTACGGTTATTAGCTCGCGCAATTTTTGTCATCGATAAGGAAGGTAAAATTAGTTACGTCCAATTAGTAAAAGAACTTTCTCATGAACCAGATTATGATGCCGTATTAAAAGAGGTTCATAAATTAATACAATAACTTAAAAACAATGTCATGTCGTAAATAAGTTACGGCCAACTAAAATATCAAGTTTTTTAGGTATCAATCAGACAGACCATGTTTTTGGGCAAAAATTTTTAAATCTCTCACTTCCGAATGTAAACACATATGCCTACTTTACGACGAACAAAAAAACAAAAACATGATTTTTGAGAGGCATTTCTAATCTTTACGTAGAGTATGATTGGCCACAGTCTATTGTCTACAAAATATAGGCCTGCGCGTAATTTTATTCAGTGTTAACTTACAAAACGACGCAATCGTGCAGTCATGCAATTAAGCAATATCAAATCAATGTCAAAAAACAGGAGTTTTTTTATGCACTACAAAAAAGTCGCCGGTCTAGCATGTTTTTTGTTTATCTCAATGTTCAATAGCGCAGTTTGGGGCGCCAGCGCTGGTACTGCTGCCGGTACTAGTGCCGGTGATAATCACGCCAGTAATCAGAGTGGAGTACCAGAGAGATTATTATATGGGGAAGGCTCAAAAACGGATTATCTGGCAACGCCCATCGATTATGACGACGTTGTTCGTGCACGAAAGATAGTATCCTTTCGTGTTGGAAAGATGGACCTTGACGCCCGTATAATTGCCATTAAGAACCGCCACATCGCAGTTAAAGGGGAGCTGATGCGCCAACGAGAAGCAATTCAGAGGGCCGCTCACAGTAGGATGCGACAACTTGGTATGTCGCTGGAAGAATTGGAAGAGGAAAAAAATCGCGAGCTTGAGTGGCGTAATGCAGAACATGAGAGTAGAAAAGAAGAGGCAAAAAGACGTCTACTAGCTCAACAAAGAGAAGGAAAAGAAAGGTTCTTGCAATTTCCCGGTGTCTCGCAACTGGTCGAGAGGCAAAGGGCCTTGGCCAGCACTCATAATGAAGGAGCGGCAAAAGAGATGGAAGATTTGGATTTACAACTAAATGAACTTAAGAAGGCATTCGCAACTCAAGAAGGAATTGATTTAATCGCCATTAGGGCCGAATTAGAATCCATCGATAATAGAGAGGATATTGAACTAAGCAACGAGATAGGTCGCCTAAATGAATTATTTGAAAAAAAACGAGGGGAAGAAGAGCAAAGATTAATTTCAACCCCACGGGAAACAGACGAAGAGCGCAATGCGCTAGAAAAGTTGGGAGAGGAATTGGCATGCATTGAAGCGCAATTTACTAACGAAATGGAATCCTTTAAAAGGGAGAAAGAAGAAATACGAAGGAGGATGATGAGGACGTTACTTACTGAAAATAATCCACTGGAAATTATGCGTTTATATGAGGAAACACTAAGAGCACAGCGGATCGAGGCGGCAAATAGGGAAATGAGTATGAATACAAACCAAAGAGCAGATTCCTTTTTTAGAGACCTAAGAGACCTAAGAGACCCTTTTTTTAGAGAGTCTTTTTAGAGACTTTTTTGCGACAAAATTTTGATCGACAATCCAATCAAGATCAAACCAGAAAGTAGCTCTGCTTTATTCCCCAACTTTCGCCCAAATTTAAAACTCAATAATGCCCCCAAAAAACAAACAATAAAAGTAACCACACCAATAATCAGTGCTGATTGTATTAATGGATAGTTGTATACTGCTAAAACCGGACCTACAAGCAATGCATCAATACTGGTGGCAATGCCCAGCAGCGAAACGCAAGAAAATCCCTGACAGTAGCAGCGCTTGCATTCAATTGCGTGTCCAGCTGCGGACGATAATGCCAAATAATTTCTAAAGGCACTATACAAAGTCTTGATACCTAAAATCAAAAAAATAGTAAAGGCAATCCAATCAGCATAACGAGCATAGTTAAATATTAATTCATTAACACTGTTGCCTAAGATCTGACCAACTATCGGCATCAACGCTTGAAAACAACCAAAAAAACAGGCCAATTTAAGATATTTTTGCATACGAAAAAACAGTGTCCCCTCTCCTAACTTGATGCTACAACTCAGAGAAACCGCCAATGCATCCAGAGAAAGGGCCAATGCTATCATAAAAAGCGAAATATAATTCATTTCCATCAGTACTCCCCCTCACTTAGGAACGAGCGCTTAATAAGTTCCCGTTCCTAATCTTTGATCTCATTTTTTATTATTTATCTTCTATTATTTATCTTCTATTATTTATCTTCTATTATTTATCTTCTATTGCTTATTTTTCAACGACTGTTCATAAATATTTTTTAGCTCCATAAAAATTCCAGGAAAATTCACCTTCGGAAATGACCAAACAAAATCTGGATAATAAGTGGTAATCCAACGGCCACCAATATTCTGATCATCTTTATCTAATTCTAAGATATAGCGATATTGCTTATGCCTTCTAAAGCTTGCTTCTGGTTCACCATCGGCCTCATTTTGTGGTTGGGCAGAAGCTCCGGCCTCCACAGTATAGGTTACATCACTAAGAATTTCCACTTCTCTCACTGCTCCCTTTGCAGAAACTTCTGGAGTAGCAACTCCTTCCGCAATCACACTACTTTCGAACGCCTCCAATGGTTGATTCCATACTTGTTCATCGGTAGTAACATCGAGAACAAAACCCTTGTCCAATTTTCCAATTCGATTGGCCATAATCACATGAAATGCCCCAGCATTGATATCATTAGTTTCGTTGCGTCCTTCAGCATTAAAATCCGAGTTATCAAAGGTCGCACTTGACCTCTCACCAACAAAAAATTCATTTCCTGCACGTCGACACTCTCCTTGCATAAAAGTTAAAAGCCCCTTGATATCAGAACACACAAAAGGGACTTCCACTCCATCGCGATTACGATAATTTATACAACCAGGCTCTTCGAAAAACAACGCTGCAGCGGACCACCCATGGCAGAGCCCAGTCCATCTTTCAGCAAGGCCATGTAGCAATCCACCCACCCGTTTATCTTCAAATTGCGTCAACGTCCATCCCTTTCTTCTCAAAACTCCGCCTCCCATGCCTTCAAATATTCCGGTACCAGCACCTACCAAAGATGATGGATAGTCGCAACGTGCGACATCGAATTTTTCGCAAGGAGCAAGATTCATCAGATCTTCCTTATTCATATGCATTACCTCCTCCTTGGTAAAATACTTATTCTCCACATTGAGAAAACCAGTACGCTCCGATACCTCACCCTGCCAGCGACATCCAATTCCTCCACGACAAGTAGGCCAATAGGTGTCGGTCCATGGTCGAACTGAAAGGCGCCCGCTATTAGGCAGGCCTGAAAATTTATACTCAAAACTCCCTAGACCAGTTTCTATTTCCATTAATCGCGGATCGTTAGTACGACTCCAACCCCCTGCTCTCGCTGTTGATATTAGATTACTTTCTAACACCAACACTGAAAACAACATACACACCGACATCAATGAAAATGATAAAAATGAATTCGAACATAATCTAGAATGGAACTTAATGGAACAGGCCTTTAAAACGACAGTACAATCCATAAACTATTCTCCTTAAAAAAATGAGGACGCACTACTTAAAATTAGTTGGAGGATTGTACTGCAGTTTTTGGATTGTAACTAATCATCGATTAATATTTCTGAGTTCTTTTATCTTTAGCTACCTTTGGCCGTTTTACTGCCATCCAGCACAGGCATCTGCGTTTCCGCATATCCATCATATCATCATTGTAATTATTTTATTTATAAAGGGCCAAAACTAGAATCGCTATCAAATACTTGTTAAATCTTGACTCACAATTTTGAATTTCCTCAATTGCTTTATTGTTATCCCCTTTGTGTTTTTGAATACAATTTTCATAATAGTTCGCTAAAGAGACAATCTGAGAAAGTATCGACATATTTGCTCGCTTCAATCTACAGGGATGTCCTGTCCCATCGGCAAACTCTTCATGTTGCAAGACAACTTCCGCTACTTTTTGATGTAACGGCGAATCGGAAATTTCCAGTATTTTCTTAGCACCAACGTCGGGATGTTTAAAGATTACATTCATATCGCTTTCGCCACTCAATAAAGTTTTCCCTAGGTCGTGCAACAGCGAGGCAACCAATAAAACATCATGAGTTTCCTGTGTTTCATCTATTGCTTTGTCAAAAATTTTAACATATTTTTTTAGTGACGATTTTCTCCTACATTCAAAAATCCCTTCTAACATTACGCTTGCAAACACTGAAACATTTAATGAATGCTGATAAATAGTCTCGTCTTGATGAATATTTAAAAGATCATGAATTTTGGTTACTTCAATATTATTAACAAAACTCGTGACGTTTTCAGAAAGTTTATTTACTTGGCCTATCGACTCATTAGTAAAAACACTAATGCTTTTCTCTAACGTTTGCGTTCCACTATTAATTAGCAAATCTGCTTTCTGTTTTTCAGAATTTTTTTTATTGCTAAAAAACCCAGATAATCTACTAGCAGCATAATCAAAATAAACTTTCTCTTCGCTTTTCAAAATATGAATCGTATCGATTTTTCGACTACTCAAAATATCTGAATGCTCGGCAGAAAAAATCTGACTAGCACTTAGAAATTGTTGATACTCATTATTTTCACGCTTCAAAAACAGATCAACTGGAATCAACGCCCCCACATCCAATAAAGTCACAGAAATGGGCACATAATGATCATGCCCATAAAATGCTAAATAATCTTCACAACGAATACAGAATATCTTTTCTCCACCAATCTCCACATATTTTTTTACTCTCTGCTGATCAACTACACTAGCTTGTAAAAATATTTTTAAAAATTTTCCGTTTTTTAGTTTAAGATACACATCCGATGAAAATTCATTAGCTTCAGAAAAATCATCAATATTAATATCAACCATCTCTATGCCACTTGTGGCCTCTTCAAAATCTTCATTTTGTAACAATTCACGATAATTTCCATGGACCCCATCAAAAGGATCATTTGCCCGATCTTCTCCTTGAAACACCACCGATGCCTTCGGTTTGTTTACTTCCATAAAATCGTCCTCATGTAACATTATCCCGAATGGTCACCTTTACTGAAAAGC
>JADGBS010000060.1:17348-17932 GCA_015231325.1 Oligoflexia bacterium
ACGATCATAGCCAGAAACCATAATCACTCTGTTGTAAGGGTACTTTTCTTTAATAATACTCAACAGTTGATAGCCGTCCATCTCAGGCATATTGATGTCGCTCAAAATCAAAACAAAAGCACGTTTAGGGAAACTGGCCAACATACTTAATGCCTCAGCGGAAGAGGCAGCAAAATAAATTTTTAATTCTCCCTTCGATATTTCCTCTTCAAATTTGATTTCATACAAGGGTAACATATCAACTTCATCATCTACTATTAAAAGATTTTTCATAGACCACCTTCAAATTTAATCTCACCTGGTTCACTTATTGTGTCTGGATCGTCGGGATCAGTCACATAGTGCCTGATCGACTATCCATGATTTTTCTTAAATATTTAATCTTAAATCTTAAATATTTAATATTTAAGATTAAAGAAAAATCATTGAAATGAATAGAAACCTAAAAACCTAATTATGGGTAATCCATGAAACTTGAATAAAACGATTGGTCTCCCAGTGAGCGGAAAAGGGTGGTTTACTTATCGACCGAGTATGTCTCCAAAGATAGACAAGACATGATGAGGTGATTAGAATTGTAGAAA
>JADGBS010000061.1:0-6848 GCA_015231325.1 Oligoflexia bacterium
GTCAGTAAAGCCAGTATCAACTACCACTTTTTCTAATGTGTCACCGCTTTTTTTGGTGACATAACTTTTTCCATCCTCACGAAAAAGCGTTGAAGTTGTTTCGGGTTTAGAAGTGGGTGATGTGGTGGAAGTTTTATGAAACTAGATAAATCCAACTTGTTAGTATTAGAGGGTATTCGTCGCGAATATACTGTCGGTGGCACCACTTATCCCATACTTCAGGGTATAGACCTGATCGTTAAAACAGGTGACTTCTTGGCACTTATGGGTCCATCTGGCAGTGGCAAGTCAACTCTTTTAAATATTATTGGTTGTTTAGATACTCCCAATAGCGGCAATTATATTCTCAAAGATAACGACGTTTCAAAGATGACCATCTCTGATCTTGCGAAGGTGAGAAATAAACATATTGGTTTTATATTTCAAAACTTTAATTTAATCCCCTCAATTTCTGTTCTTGAAAACGTCTTATTACCTTCTTTTTACATGGGTAATGAGGACCCAAAAAAAGCTGAAGAGTTGTTGGTTTTAGTTGGACTAAAAGATAGAATAAACTATCGCCCCAACGATCTATCGGGTGGCCAAAAGCAACGTGTTGCTATCGCCAGATCACTTATCAACAACCCCAGCCTCATCTTAGCAGATGAGCCAACTGGCGCTCTTGATAGTAAAACTGGGCAAGAAATAATGGATCTAATTTTGTCTCTAAACCGTGATCAAAATAAGACTGTTTTAATGGTGACTCATGACATGAACATTGCACATATGGCCCATCGTATTATCAAATTATCAGACGGTAAGATAAGCAAATGAACGACATCAAATTTACCATCAAACTACTCAGACTTTCTATTTCTGCTTTACTTTCGAACCCTTTTCGAACTGTGTTGACCATGTTGGGTATTATCATTGGGTCACTGACTATTATCGTGGTTGTTGCTTTGGGTGAGGGTGCCAAACAAGACATAGAACAACAATATTCTAGTATGAGTGTTACTACTATTTTGGTTAATGCTCCCTCGACAGTAGAGGGTGCTAGATCAAAGTTGAGTTATGATGACATTAATGAATTGAAAACCATAGATAGTCTCCAAACTGTAATTCCACAATTATCCGGAAAAGTTCAGATGCAGTTTGAAGGCAACTCAAGTAATTTATCAGTTCTCGGTACTACTTCGGAGGTTCAAGAATTGGCCAGTCTAAAGTTGGTATCAGGTAATTTTTGGGATGACAATATCGATAGTAGATCTAAAGTGGCTGTTATTGGTGCCATTGTCGCTGAGGAGCTGTTTGGAAGCCGTAATGCTGACGTTGTAGGTAAGACTATTGTTGTTGGTAAAAAAGAGTTTGTCGTAATAGGCTTGCTAGAGTACAAGGGTGGATCAGTTGGTCCCACTACAATTGATGATAGTATCTTTGTTCCATATGATTCTGCTTATCGCTATATTTTAGGAGTAAACGGGCGTTTTAATATAAACGCCCAGGCCAAAGATGTTAGTCGGATAGGCGAAGCTGTGGATCAAATAGCCGTGGTCTTAAGAGAGTCACACAATCTAAAAGTTGGCATGAATGACGATTTTCGTGTTCGTGACATGGGCTCAACAGTTTCATCAGCAGTAAATTCTTCTAGAACCATGGGTATATTATTAGCCAGTGTCGGAGTTATTGTTTTGGTTGTCGGGGGCATCGGCATAATGAATATCATGTATGTCACAGTCACTGAGCGGACGAAGGAAATTGGTATTCGTAAAGCCATCGGAGCCAAAGAAGAACATATTCTTCTCCAGTTTATTTTTGAAGCCTTTTTAATGAGTTTTGTTGGTTTTCTGATTGGAGCATTACTGTCTTTTGGTGTGTTTTTCCTGTTTGGACAATTTAATGTCGCATCTGTCATGGTTTGGTGGAGCTATCTATTGTCATTTATGGTAACCATAGGTATTGGTTTATTTTTTGGTTATTACCCAGCCAAAAAAGCCTCAGCACTAAATCCCATAGACGCTCTTCGGTATGAGTAATACACCCATAGGGGGTGTACAATGAATATATAAATTAATATTTACAAAAAACATGAAAACAAACGAAGGATTAATCGATCGAATTATTAGAATAATTGCCGGCTCAGTGGCTTTAGTTGTTGGAGGATTTTGGCTAGGGGGAATTGGGCAAATATTGACATTAATAATCGGCGCAGCCATCACTATGACAGGATTAGTTGGTTTTTGCGGGCTTTATACAGTATTAAAAATAAATACTTGCAATAAAAACAAAAAACCACTCACAACTTTTCAGACACTTTTACTCATTGTTCTGTTTGTAACTATCTCTGTAGTTGGTAGTTTTGCCAGTATTAAAATTACTCAAAATAAATTTCTTGAGGACTTTAATAAAATGAACGGCTCGTATAAGCAAGCCCTGTTTTTAACCGGCCAAAGCAAAAGAGATGAAGCAAAATCAAACTATGATCAGTGGGTAATTGGTTTTCAAAATTTTTCCCAAAAATATTCACAGTACAAACCATTTGTACTCAGGAATGATTCTCAGTTCAACTCAGATTTAGACAAAGTTGCAACTATCATCAAAGACAGCAAGTCAGGTGTCTACGAAGGTGATTTGCCTTTAACTCATAAAAAACTAGAAGAAGTTCGTCCCATTTTCCAAGAGATTTTTAAAAGAAATGGATTTTCGATGCTAGCTATCACACTGACTGATTTTCACGATTCCATGGAAAAGCTGATTGCTGCAGCTGATGCCAAAAATCCTGCAGATATTATCAATAATTATTCCGAATCCAATACTATTTTAGTTCAAGTTGAAGAGCAGCTAAATGATGACTCAATTAAGGCAATCAGAAAAAATATGGATGATTTATTAAAACTAGCACAAGAAAATAAAGTTGATGAGTTGTCAAAAAAAGCCGCCGATATGAAGAGTAGTTTTGTAAAGGTGTATCTCCTAAGGGGCTGATTAAACCACTACTGTTTCGTCAAAGCGGATATCTTTTCCCAGTTTTTTTCTCAACATTTTTTCTTGGTCAGTCCTTAATCCTTTTATAATAATTCTGAGAATAAAGGTATCATTTTGGTTTTTTTCTTCAATATGAGTAATGTTTGAGCCAGTCCTCGATACCATTTTTGCAACATCAATCAATATGCCGGGGTGGTCTTTGCCTGTTAACTTGATTGTCGTCAACCCCAAATCATTTTTTGTAATTCTTGATCTATCTAGCTCTTTTTCCAGTTCAACTGCCCTTATCGATCCGTTTCCTATCATAAAATGAAGATCATCAACTCCTTGGCATCCGAAATTAAACAATATAGGTTTGATTATCTCCCCCAAATCACTTAAATCTAAGAGCCCACGTGGCGTCAATATTACCTCCATCATTTTTTTGCCACTTTGGATCAATCCATCTCTTTTTTCCTGCATTCTTTGTTCTTGTATTAGTTTCCTCGTCTGAGGCATGCAGTACTCTTCCAAGCCCGGAAGTGGTGCTCTTCGAGTTCCTTCTAAAACTACCACTTCAACAGTAGACGCGTTTGGTAAAACGGTTGACACTGGGCATTTTTTACCATCAACCATAATGTATTCAGCCTCAGCTAAAATTCTTGGGTTTACTAATGCTGCAAAATCTACCCCAGTTGCTCCTCTACTCATGAATCTCAAGTTTCCTGATGGGGTGAATACCATTTTTAAAACATAATCTTTCAGATCAGGGCTGCCAATTTTTATTAAGTTAACTACACCCCATTTATTAAAATCTTCCATCTCTTCAGTCACAATTGCCACCTCAACTGGTCCATGTAAAAAGCTTAACGTAGTTTGTATCGCTTCATATCCATTTATTCGTCTATTTGCCCCAATAAACTCATCATATCTATCAAAATCAACTTTATCACCAAAGTTTTCGTGTAGAATTCTCAAAAAATGATAGCAATCATCGATAGTCTTCACTTTTACTCGTAAACTAATCAAGTCGTTAATTTCCAAGTAGCTGTCTGGGTTACATTTACCCAACATTGCCATTTTTCTTTGTTTCCGTTTGATAGCTCTGTATCCATTTTTTCTAGGTTCAATCTTCCCCTCAAAACCATTCTCTGACAACATTTGTTCTAATCCACTTTTTACATAGTTAATAAACAAATGCTCGTTTCTCTTGTCTCCATCGACTTGGTGTTTAGTTTCTTCATAGTTTTCTGGCTCAAGGTATTTGAAGCACAAATCTTCCAGTTCAATTTTTACCTGCCATATTCCTAGGGATTCGGCCAACTTTGTATATACTTCCACTGTTTCACTTGATTTAGCGATTTGCTTTTCCCTACTCATTGATCCGAGAGTTCGCATGTTATGTAGTCTGTCTGCCAGTTTTATTACCGCCACACCCGGATTTAGATATGTTTTGCTCAATACCTTGGCCAATGTGTCTTTATCACTGCCTTCTGTTAATTTGGTTACTCCTTCAACTAGGTCAGCCACTTCATTTCCAAATTCACCTCGAATATATTCTATTGTGACGCTTGTATCTTCAACTGAATCATGTAGTAGGCCAGCATTTAGATATTCATCATTTGTAATTCCCCATTCATTTCGAATAATTTTAGCTACTTCAACACAATGATTAAAATACGGTTCTCCTGATTTTCTCACCTGTCCTTCATGTGATTTTGATGCCAAATCGTAGGCTTTTCGAACATTATCCGATTCAAACAAAATTCCTTCAATCGAGATTCCACCTTCAACTTTTTTAGGATACATGGGCGATTTTATACCTAAATTTATAATTATTCTACTGTATAGATAACTTCCTTATTTATAAAAAATTAATATCAAAATATTTCCGACGTCATTTTTTAACACAGGACTATCCAATCAAGTAAGTTTTTGTGAAAGTAGGAAGAGCATTAGCATCTGGAAACTTTTTGTCCTCAAGGCTCGTCCGTTTTTATTTGACCAATCTGTTTTTTAAATGACTTATACATTTTAAGGTTCACGATGTATTTCTGTGCCCTAGGACTACATCTTTGAAATTTGTAATCTACTTGCTTAATTGCTCCGGCAAAGCCTTTGTATGAAATATAAAAATCTAAATTATTGTCAAAAAAAGAAATGCTATCGGCATCCATTAAAATATCTGCATCAAGGTTTCCACCAACTTCATGCAGCCTAACTAGATTTGTCGTTTCAATAATTATTTTTTCCTTCATATCATGATGTTTCATAATTTCTTCTAATATCATGGCGCCTTTTTCACTGTGAGCCTTTTTATATTCAGCATGGCTCTCAAAATCTTTATCCATAAACCTCGGTAAAACACACCTTTCAATGTCGTGAGCTAGTGCTGCAATTTGTAGAGCCATAGAAGCAGATGGCCTTAGTTTTTTCAGCCAAAATAATGTGTTCTTGGCATGCGATCTCTCTCTGCCATGTTCAGACTTATCTAAAATGTTTAGTATTTCTGTTTTTAAAGCAATTGGAATCATGGTCATTTTTCAAAATATTTGTCTAGCGTTATTTTAACGCTTTTTAATCCCCACCCAGATTTCAAATATACTTCACGTCTTTTTGCATCCACTCTATTAAGAAATCCTTCAAAATGGATTAGTTTATATGGAACATGTGGTTTGGTTGCTTTATTTTTACCAGAATTGTGACTTTGAAATCGTTTTTTTGAGATTTGAAGTATATCCAATATAAAGACTTTTATCTTTCAGACTTTCTAAAATATAAGTATAGTAGTAACTCATATTAGGCGGGACGTAATAAATTTCCTTCGGAAATTTAAACGTTCCAGCCACGTTAATTTGCAAAGCAAATTTTACGTGGCGGAGCATTAGGGTCTGGAACCTTTCTGTCCCTATAACACCCTATTCCCCACTGTCTCATTCTGTCAAAGATTTGAAGCTAAATGAGACAAATGAGACAGTATAAAAAAGGAGTATCTCAAAATAAGTGATGTGGTTTGATATACAAAGCCAATTTCTAATCCTCAGTCTAATTATGATTCAATATTGCTTTAATTTTCTCGTTGAGTTCCGGTATGAACGGACAACCTGATTTGCTTGTTTCTTCTGGATATTTTTGATGTAAATAGCTATCGATTTCCCAATATTTCATGTCTTTGTCCCTTAATTTATCATCAAGAACTTCCTTAATTCCATGTTTATTAATAATAAATATAAGTTTTTCAAAGGATTCGGCAGAAACTACACAATATGGATTCGTCACTATTAGGTTTTCTGAAAGTCCTTCCCCGATTAATTTATCAACAACAAACTTATTAAGCCTGTTCAGGATAACGTCACCATATAAGTACCAGTTCTCAAGTGTGACAACTATTGGATACAGTTCCTTATTGGGGTAATACTTTACTTTTGGGTATAACCCTTTTTTAAAATCCTCCATTGTTTTGTAAACCTGAACTACTGCATCTGCTATTTTTCCTAATTCTGATTCCAATTCAGTGGTGTCGAACAAACCGGCCTTTGCGCCTGTGGTTAATCTTTTGGCTTTACACTCAATAAATAACGTGGCGTGGTCATCTTCGATGGTCCAGTCTACAGTTCTATTGTCTTTTTCATATTTATCTTCCGGATATATTAGACCATTTTTATATAGAACCTTAAGTACATCACCAACATATTCTTGAAACGCTTCTCCAAATGGATGTTCGAACCCTTTATCGCGACAAATTTCATAGTAGATACCATCAGTTATCCGTTCAAAAAGATATCTCGGTATTGGGCAGATTATTGCACTCCTTCCATTCCACTCTTTTCTTATCAAAGGATAGGCTACAAGTGAAGAGTAAATGTATGCAAATTTTTCGTTGTATTGTTGCTCGTTTATTAAAA
>JADGBS010000061.1:6884-17814 GCA_015231325.1 Oligoflexia bacterium
TCGATACAAAAGTGTTCTAAAAACTTATCTATTTTTACTTGATCAATCCCAGGCAACTCGCTTTTAGGGGGGTAATATAATGCAATTTTATCTTGATATACACCGAGCATACTCATTCCAATTTTTATTATCTCCTCGATGGTCAAACCTATCGATTTTTCAACAATTTTATGTAAGTTTTCATAACCAAATATTTTCCAGTATCTTGCCGGTGCATCCATTGTGGGTGACCTTTGCCATTTAAATTGGCGATGAGAAATCCTGAAAAGCTCTATAAGTACATTATCTTTAGTGGAATACAACTTTGCTGTTTCATTTTCAAGAAACTTGAGTTTGTTTACAGCGTCAGAAAGATAACGCCAATTGAGAAATGACCTATTGTTTTTATACCCATCTGAATTAATTAATACTTCCTTGCACAATAAAGTTAATTCCCAAGGCATCATGTAAAAGCTCATAAAGTCGGAGAACTTATTACTTGCTCGATATCCAGCAGGTTCTCCCACAATATATTCAGGTAAGGGCGTCTTGAACTGTTGAAATTGCATGTGGGCATGTATCCCAAGAAGCGACTCGTCAAGTTCCATGTTTCTAAGAAAATTTCTTAAAGGTTTATATATTGAGAATGTGTCTGTCATTTATTAAACAATTTTTACTAAGTCATCCTCATTTTCGTAGCCTCTGATTCTACCACTCAATATCCCTAGTCTTTGGCTAATTCCCTCACTCATTAATCGCCAATTTGTGTCTTCCAAAGTTTTCTTGATTAACTTTATAAGGTTGTTTTGACTATCGTAGTCGCCTCTGGATGCATCAGATTCCTGAACAGTGAATGGAATGACTACATCTTTGGTAATTTCTGGTTTCTCAAAGGAAAGTTCGACATATTTTTCTTTTTCCAAAGCCTCCTTAATCATCTTTTCCATTTCAAAGACCTTAATCTTTTTTAATGCTCGGGCTTTTTGATATTTTGGATCTTCATCCTTTGTCTTTTATCCTCCATCATTTTTGACAACCGGTCCATCCCAGCCTGATGCTCAATATAATGATCACCTTCCTCTTTAGTCAGACAATAATCTTGTCGAAAATTATCCAACAAATATTGTCTTCTAACCTCTTCTGCTTTTGATCTTTTTTCATCGGCCTCAAAATCGATTACATCCTTATATTCATACCCACACTTCTTACAGTTTTCAATTATCGTTAGCACCTCACCTTTTTTAGTATGTTTCGATTTAAGGATCGATTCACACTTCGGGCAAATACTTTCATGCTTGAACACTTCACCACTATCAAAAACACCTTTTCTCTTATTGCAGTTTGGACATTCAAATAAAAATAATATTTTTGGGTTATCTTCCCAAGACCAATGGAGTGATTTATCCTTCATTTCCATCGCATAATTGCAGTGATCGCAAAATATGTTGCTGGGTTCTTTGGCATTATCGTATGTTTCTTGATGCAATTTATCTTTGTTTATCCACTTCTCAATAGTCGTTTCCTTATTGCGATAGCTTTCGCCCTTTTTGAAATATAATGACAAATCAATTAAGGCTCCTACATTGCCAGGTTTCTCAATCTTTTGAATTTCTCTAACATTTCGTCCGCTTTTCTTGGCAATCTCAATCCATTGGAGACACTCTTCAATAGTCAGAACATCGTATCGGTCAATATAATGCTGTCGGTCTTTTACGAAGTCCATTCTGAGCAGTATTATAGTTCCGACTTGTCAAAATTGCTTCGCTAGTTATTATTATCAGTCGATTTCGGTTCGATAAACTCATTTAGCAACTGTGTATATTTTTTCTGTAGTTCAGTAGAAATTTGAGGATGAGAAAAAGGCTTAATGTCCCCATTATTTTTTACAATATCCGAAGCCTTGTCGAAGAAAAACCCATCTGGAGTGGCTAAGAATAGATATGATGGTCTCCAAGATTCAAACATTCTTTTGGCGTCTGTCAGTATTGTACTTTGAGTTGGTCTCATCAGATATTTAACCTCAATTAAAAAAACATCATGTGTTTCGTTGTTGATAACGGCGAAGTCAGGAGCTCTTCGAATAATTTCCATGGTCTCCTGAGCCTTAACATCATCATGTCGATGGGCGAGTTCAGGAATTATCTGCTCATAGCCAAAAGATAAGATAGTGAAGCAACCAGCGTCGCGGAGCATTTGTTCAAACAATGTCTCAGCTATTCGTCCTTTAACCAAATTCTTTGAAAAATTGACTGGGTCGTAATTCATAATTTAATTATATTACTCTTGAGACTTTTATATACCACCAGTCCAATAGCTTCTCATGAATTCGTTGTACTCCAGTGAACTCTTACTCATTTCACTTTTCTTCATAATTGTTGGATATTTTGGATAAAGATTTTTTAGATAGTCTTTGACTAAAACATAATATTTATCATAGTCTTTTCCTATTTGTTTCTCAAAAAAACTATCATTATATTTGTAGATTCCCCAAATTACTCTGTTCCCCCTGCCACCCTGTTCACGTTTCAAGACTCTCAGGGCACCATCACTAGCTTCTTTACCGTGCTCCTTAAAAGACTTGTCAACAGCATCATTAATTTCTTTATTTAATGCACCATCCTTTGGATATTCATCCACCATTTCTACTACCTCCAGTACGCCATCTTTATCAAAATCATCAGCTTCGAGTGTCTCTACTTCTCCAGACCAAAATAAACAATCCGAAGCTCCTTTAACGTCTTTAGTCAAGCATACTGGTAAGATACCTTGCTTGCCATCTTTTAAATCAAACAGACCAAAAAACATTGTTTCCGAAGAATGTGGGCCGACAACATATTCATAACTTATAAACTGTTTTTTATCGTTTTTAACAGGAGTAAACACTCTAGCTGTCCCCGACATCGGTTCATTTATTGGTAAATCATCAGGCAGCCTACCCACTTCATTGCCATCTTGATCATAAGCCGTTAGGCTTACTTCACTATTATTTTCATCAATATATTTAACGGTTAGACGCACTGTTTCTTGTTGACCGTCACCATTAAGATCGATGTTTTTTTCTTCTTTTCTGTCATTGTTTCTAATTGGTAAGCTTTCAGAATCACTTGCCTTAAAAAGTGCCAATGCTCTGTTTAGATTATCTTCACTTAAATTAGCTTTGTCATATAAATCTTGCGCCTTTGTTATAAATTCAATTGACACATCGTAAAGATCTTTCCACTCTTGGGCCTTAACGTTGGTAATTTTGATTCTAGACTCACTAATTAGAGTAATAGCATCAGCTTCAACAGTGTTGCTGGACAATTCTTTAAATCTATTCCCAAACTCATCGTCAGAAATCTTTTTCTCCTTCCAATCAGTTACCAAGGCAAATGATTCAATAAAGTATTGCAAATCCTTTGATAATTTATTGTATAAATCTGCGGTTAAAAACCCGTTCTTATAAGCAAGCTCAAGTTTCAACTTTGATGCCGAAAATTCACTTCCAGTATTTTTTAATAAATCAATACCTATATCTTTTCTTTTTGCCAGATCTGACATTATTGAAGAGAACTTACTACTTTTCAGCCAGGAATCCATGATAGTAGTCTCTGAATCTTTTAGTAGCTTAAAATTTCTTAATGCTAAATGATATTTATCGAAGGCAACTTTTTTTTGAATATAATAGTTTTTATATTTTGATGGTAAAAGAAAAATAAACTGACCTTGTCTATTTACCAAACTTTCGTGTTCGCCAATTAGTGATCCCATTTTTTCTAGGTTGTCGTTGATCAGTTTGGAGTAATGGTCATACTCATCAGCTGATTTGACTCCACCCTCTCTTCCGCTTCTTTGCTCAATGTTGTCAAAAGCTGCTTGCTTTGCTGTTTCAATGGCGGTGTAGATAGGCTTTTCTTTGGTTTCAAGTTGATTAAAATAAAACGCAGGTAAAGATGACAATATAAATACTATTAAAATTGTAAAGAGTGCTATTTTAATTATTTTTTTCATTAAAAATATCTTTATATTCTATCTTTGCCTCTATTAAGCCAATTCATATTTGTATTATATCCCCGATCTAACAATGTTCTCTCGATTAGCAGTCAACCTGTTTTATTGGACTTGTATTTTTTGGTTCAATTATTTCGCCAGTTTCCAGATCAAACCCTCTTGTATACTCGATTGAGTAAATTCCCATATTATTTGCTGATTCATCAACTGATTGATCAGAGGCTTTTATCAAGTTATCAATTTTTTCGTCACTGGTGGTTAGCAGTATAGGAATCCAGTTAATATAATTCCACTTTTTAGTTTTTGTGTCGTAGTGGCTGGGCAAAACAATGACCGAATACAATTGGGGCATGTCAGCCATCATCTCTCTAAACTTAGTCATCCGATAATCCTTCTCAAACAGTTCCCCTTGTGGATTAGCCCAGTGCTCTTTTCTTAATGGATACTTTTTGACCAAATTGATCTTAATCACAATTACTCCGTAAGTAGTCAATTTCTTTCGCTTATCGAGGCTGTTTTTAAAGTGTTTAATTTTTGTTCTCAACATCGCTAGGCTAGGGTATAGTGGCATCATGGGATACAAGAAACGGAGGTTGTCATCATCTGTGGCTGACATGAATAATAAAGCCAGGTAGCCTTCATCTGGGAAGTTTGGTTCTCGATAACAGAATCTTTTATTTGTCATTTGTTCTTTTCTCCCAACCAATCACCTCGCGCTAACTTAAATAAAACAAATATGGCAATGGTTAATTGCAGTAATAAAAAAAAGAAGTTATTGTAAACATCTCCTTCCATTTTTGTATTTGGGTATCTAATTGGGAACAAAAATAATCCCAGAAAATACATGATCGACCAGAAAAAGATAAATTGATAAAAGATTGGAGTTTTAGATTTATTTTTCATCTAGATAATCCTTAATTACCATTGTTGCTTTACAGTCATCCTCATTGTAAATCAAAATCCGCTTCATGTCGTCTAAGTTCTTGGTTTCCAAATACTTATTAAACCATTCTATGGATGCTGCACCTGACGGTGATTTGTCACGCCAACTAAACTTTAGGTATTGGGCAATTTCTTTAAGGGAATAGCTCATCAATGGCCAGTCGGTATTTTTCAAGATAACGCTATATAAATCAATGGACTTTTCTGGGCTAAAAAACCACTCCAATTCTTCATCGCTAACTACTCCCGGATATTTTTGACTCATTCGGTGATATGTAGTTTTTTCATGATGGGAATAGTAGTAAACAGTAAAGTCATCTTTGGGTAGTGACCGAATGTAATCCCAAAAGTTAAGCCACGCTTCTTTCTCTGACTCATCAGTTTTTTCTTCGGCTACAAACGATACAAATCGCTCACCACTCGGCGATCTTTCATAAACGCCATGAAGATAAACAAATGCTTGAGTCGGGTCATCTTCAATATCAAAGAACAAATCATATGAAGTTTTTGGAAATGCCAGAGGACTATAAATTTTTGGTTCGATATTTTCTTTCATGATTCGAGCTCTTTTAATTGACTGTTCTAATTTGGTTTGACCAATACCTTTGAGGAAGTTCTTATCTTTCTTCTTTTGCTCTAGCACTTGGTCAACATCAACATCGATTAATTCCTGATAACTTTTTATGTCCAAATCATTTTGCAAAACATCACGAACAGCTCGGCCAACATAAAAAATCATAGTTGGATCATCATTCTGTTTTATCCATTTTTTACAACTAGCATACCAAGGACAGAGTTTGCATTTACCCGAATATGCTGGCTTATTTTGAAACTCGTTATTCATCAAACTAACCGCCTTACCTTTTATGTCTAGATAATATTGCCACCATGATTGGGGATTTTTGACACCCATTGGTTTGTCTAAATCGTAAACAGTTTCTTCTGAATTAATATCAACAATTTTGCCGATGTGTTTGTTAGCAAAACCATTGGCAATTAAGACTTCACTGTATAGAGCCAGTTGGACTGCATAATGTTTTTTATATTTATCTTCACCCTCAAAATCTTCGTCCACACCTTCAACTCCCATTCCGCTTTTGATATCAATCGGTAAATAAGTGCCGTCACCGTTGCTTTGAAGTAAATCAGGGATTCCTAACAAATCACCAAAGCGAAGCACTCCTTGATAAATTAAAGGCACTCCCATTTTCATAGCCTCAATTGTTTTTTGAATCCTCTCTGTTTCTTCACCCTCTTTTAAATCTAAAACCATACCCAAACCTTCAACAATATTTTCTTCATGAGCCACACCCTTATCCCACAACATTTGGACGAACGGATTAGTTTCTTTTGACTTTTCATCCTGCGGACCATAAATGTCCCGCCAAATCTTATGCTCACACTGGAGGTAGTTATAAAGTTTGGAGGCGGTGATGTTCATGCCCAATTTTACATCTTATTTTCTACATATTCGTTGCTAAATAACCGCATTTATCTTAACTAGTTACGAGATAGATTTGAAAACCAATTAGTCAAAGAAATAAAATATATATAGTTATTTATTTACTCAAAGCAGGTGAGAATATATGGCAGTAACAAGTAAACGAGTTGCTAAAATCGCTTCAAAGCTTCTCAAATCTAAGAGGTCTACCTCTAAGGTTAAAGCAGTTTCAGCAAGTGACTTAAGACAGCGAGAGAAAAAGAGGAAAAAGTAGGTAAAAACATATGCCGGCCGGCAATAGAGATACTAATAGCGTGATACGAACTAACTTAATAGTCCTTTTATTGTCGAACTAATGGTGATTCTGTCAGTCAATACAATAATATATCTCCATGGTTTTGTAATGCCATACTTGCCAATGTTTTTATTGACCACTTCGCAGTACTTTTCAGCAGTTAGTTTTTTGGCTTGAACGCTAGGATCCTGAATTTCTGATTGAGGTTTTACTTCAACCATCACGATCTCATCTTTCAACTCGACGACAAAATCTGGTTCATATCTGTGTTGCGAGTCTCCTTCAGCATCACGCCAATACAACCCATCAAACTGATTTGGTGCTGGTCTTAACCAGTCTTCAACGGAATCGTCCCTGTCTAATAGATATGCAAGCCTTACTTCATCTGATGAATCAAATGAGTACATAGAATGACATGCTTTATTAAACATTCCATATAAAAACTTAGAATTGAACGTATTTAATTGTGAATCAAGAGATACCGGTTTTTGTCCAAATGTTAGGGATATATTATATTGTTCCAAGTATGGTTTTGGTTCTCTGATGTCCGATTCCAGATAGTCTTCCGACTTTAATTCTTTATGCTTTAATATTTGCTGATAAATGTCTTGAGCAATCGTGCGTGCATTGCTCTCAACAATTAGAGCTAAGTTATCATCGTCGATTGCCTTCTTACGATAAAAAGACACTGCCTGATCTGCCAACTTTAATAACAAAGGTTTCTGAGCAACATCATCATAATCTACTAATGCAAAATCTAATAGCGCCGCAATGATAGTGCTTTGTGGTGATTGTCTGTTGTGCGCACCAAAACTCGTTACTCGTGTTATTTCGGTAACTCGTCTCCCTGGAATTTCTTCACCTAAAATATTTTTATCAGGATTATTTTGTAGTTGCTCTTCAAGGACGGACCGTTCATTTGTATAAGCTCTCAACATCCCAATACTTGTATCCAAATCAAAATCATTTAACAGTAATTCACCAAAATGTGGAGTCAACATCAATCTGGGAATAGGAATGTTTCGATCCTCCATTTCTTTACTGGCTTTATTGGCAATTTTTGAAAGTTCATTCTGTGCGACTGAACTAAAATCGCCAAATAGAGTATCAGGACCAAACGGTTTTTCTTCCGTCACTGATATTTTTTGATTGTGAAATTCAGAGAACTTATTAATACTAATGGTTTCCTTGGATAAATTACCAACCAATTCGTCAGTTTTTGTCTCAACAAATTTTTCTCGAACCTGAGCTTCCATCGAACTAACCTGTGGCATCTTTGAAACAATCTCTTCTGCCTTTTGTTGGATCTCTTTCATTACAACCTCGTTGTGTAAGATTTCCTCTTTGACAGTTTCAATCACGACCGATTGAACTTGAGTTAATACTTTAACCTCTTTAATTTCATTTTCTGAAACTTGCTCTACTTGACCTTGTATAAGGGGATTATCTTTAGCTAACGCAACAACTCTCGAAAACTGTTCGTGTGCAACCAAGACCAATCTGTCAACCAAAGGAACACCTGTTCGTTCCCCATAAGGTAATCTCAATCCACGACCAATTGTTTGCTCGGTTAAGATCATTGCCGCTGACTCTCTTAGTGGAGCTATGGTGTAGACATTTGTTACATCCCACCCCTCTTTCAACATATTAACGTGAATCACTACTTCGACCGGATTATCCGGATTCTCAAGCGAAATCAATTTCTCAATATTTTCGTCTGCCTCAGATCCTCTTAGTTTTGTATGTATTTCAATTACTTTACCCTTAAATTCACCGCCCCGAAAATCATCACTATCAATTAGTTTTTTAAGCTCGTCAGCATGGGTAGTATCTTTGGCAACGACTAACAAGACTGGTTTAATTTTGGGTTTATTATTTTCTGTCGCATAGTCAAGCAAAGCGCTTTTTGCACGTTCATGAAAATATGCAGCTAGTTGTAATTTCCGAGCATCAGTTTCAATCGATTCTGAGTTAAAGTTTTCCCATACTACATCAGCCTCAGTTCCAACCCAAGGATCTTTTACATATTTACCTCTTATGGCATCTCCAAGGTTATAAGAGTAAACCACATTTTTCATTCTTAATAACTGAGCATTTCTACCGGTCCCTTGTGTTCCCAAATATGGAGTTGCCGTCATTTCAAGACCAAAAACTGGGTCTAGAACATCTAGTGCTGTAAGAGCAGCATCAGCGTGATAATGATGAGCCTCATCAAGCATTACGACCAAATCCTCATGAGCGTTTAGATAATCAAAATATGATTGTCCAGCAGTCTCCCATGCTTTAGTAATTCCACGCTCACTAGTCATATCCTTCTGAGCAAATTGCTGGATATTGAAAATGTTTATTTCAATTTGGTTACCAAAAAGCGACGATGCTCGATGTTGTGTATAGTTTTCTGAAGTGATAACTTTAGTCGTGTTTATGTTTATTTCCTGAATACCTTTAAAGACGTATTTTGGATTATTTGCCTTAGAAAAATCTTCATAAAGTTTTCTGAAAATTGTCAAGTTTGGAGCGACGATTAAAAAATGTTGGATGTTGTATACCAAATATAAATAGGCGACAAAAGCACCCATCAATCTTGTTTTACCGACACCTGTGGCTAAGGCAAAAGTATATGCTGGAAAAGCTCTTTCAAATTCTTGAAATTCATGAGCCCCTGGAATGGTACTAAAGTATTCTTTACTTTCAGATAAAATTTCGTCGACATTACTACCAGAGTTTCTTTTCATTCTTGATAGTAACTTTTGACCAGAATTTGATTTCAAATAATCAGCAAAGATTGTCAAACTTTTTAGTTGGGGAAAACGCAAGTTCATTGCGTTGTTTATATATTCGAGTGCTTGCTCTGGTTTCATATTTATTCGTTACCCTCCTCAACTTCAATTTCTTCTAGCGCATTTTCTTTTATAGGTAGTAAATATTCTTTCTTACCAAAATGACATGCCTTAAGAACTGATTGTGGGATTTTTTTAATAGTTACACGGCTGTCTACTTTCTCGGCACCGGGCTCATATTTTTTTGGACAGATTATCAATGATTCTCCTGGACCTAGATGAGCAACAATTTGCTGTATCATACCAACAGTTAATAATTGAGTGGTTACATAAAGATAATTCTTTCCCTGACCCAATCCATGCTTCCAGTATTCAGTAAAGCTTGGTTGATAGGTAAAATTCATCAACTTGCACATTGCCTTAATTAATTTTGCATCGTTATAAAATCCGTCAATAACTGGATTCCCAAATTCATCTTTAGTGATAAAGCTCGGTGCTAATTCATAAAACTTATATGCTCCGCCACCTTTCCAATCAATAGCCTTACTAATTCCACCCTGATCTGAACCATCAATGACTTTATCCATTCTAACTTTACAGTGGGTATAAGCATGTTCACCCATTTCAATACCGATGTATTTTCGACCCATCTTCTGCGCCACCGCACAAGTTGTTCCGGAACCTAAAAATGAATCGATTATGAGATCATCATCTTCTGTAACAGATGAAATTAGAGTGTGTATTAATTTTTCCGGCTTAGGGTAATCAAAAGGATTGTTTCCAAAAAGGGCAATACTTTCTTTTGTAGAATCTTCGTAAGTTGACATGTTGTAATGCGCAATACTTAAAAGATTTTTCATTTTTTTGGGTTTTCCTCCATCCTTTATGTGGTTTGGTCTAAAAGGTTCTTTACTAATTGTTATCAACTCACCGTCTTTAATTATTTCGTTTAATTTTGACTGTGAATAGCGCCATTCACCCTCTAGTCTAAACGTATTATCATTTGTTCCGTTTTTAATGATAACTTGGTCAAGTAACTTTGTAATAATCTTACCTTCAGACATGTCTTTAGGTTGAATAATCTGATCTGAAAGAGAAAAAACTACAGATTTTGGTGGAAATTCAAGTGTCCTTATTCCATTACCTGCGTTATTGAATGGATATTTTTTACCCTTTGTTGTTTCACCATATACAAAATTAGGAGATAACAGTTTGTTTCTCGAATAACTCAAAACATACTCAGTTACAGACCCCATGTTGGAAAGAAATGACGGCTTCTTTTTCTTTTCCCAAATTAAACTTCCACAAAAATTTCCCCTTCCGAAAACTTCATCACAAATAACGCGTAAATAAGGGTATTCTTCATCATCAATTGAAATAAAAATGATCCCATTTTCAGCTAATAATATTTTCAATAATTCAAGTCTCGGTCTCATGAGTGACAGCCATGTAGAGTGCTCAACGGCGTCATCATAGTGTTCAAAAGCATTGCCAGTATTGTAT
>JADGBS010000062.1 GCA_015231325.1 Oligoflexia bacterium
TTATTAATTCTTCGAAGGAGATTTTTGATGAATTTTATGAAAAATTTTATCCTAACTACTGGTTTTCTTTTGCCGTTGGTGAATTCAAGTATACTAATGTCTAGTAATGCTTCCGCCAGCGAGGCAAACGATTATTCTAGCATGAAGGCACAACAGAATATAAACGGTGATAGTGAAGATAAACAGTCGAATAGGGGGAAAGAACTGCTACGATTACTACAGCAAGCTGACGATGCCAACCGACTACAGACGCTATCTCTGGAAAAACTTCAAGCGCTGCGAGTAATGGTTATACAGGCCCAGAACCAACTACGAGATCAGTGGCCCATCATAGTTGGAGGCGATGTAAAAGGAGAACAGTTGGTGGAGATACAGCTCCAACGTTTGAAACAGTTAGCACCGTGGCAACATTGGGAACAACGACTGGTAGCGCTGATGGGTGAAGATCCGACTGAACTTCCATTGATCATGCGACTAATTGATGAGGATCAATAGGTATTAGGTATTAGGTACCAGCAGACTTTTGCAAATGGGGCTAAAGGAGGACCGCGCTCCACTCTGTGAGCTTCTTTTGCAAATCCTTACTTATACTCGATGATTTAAAATTAAACCAACTACCATCCGCCTCAGGTCCTGCTTCTATAATTTCCTTGGTTAGATTCATTCCACCCTTAACAACCTCTATCAGCTCATCCACTGAATGCAGATCGAAGACATTCGGGTTTTCTAGCGTTACTGGCGGAAACCCATGTTGCATCAGTAATCTATCTAATAAGATAACCGCGAAAGTTCTAAGATTCGCATCGTTAAAAGGGTGCAGTTGTTCCAATCTTTGAACATGATCCACTATAACTCGCAATTGCGCATCCTGGCCTAAATACTCGATACGGATTTCTTTATTGTAACTTTCAATTATCTCAGCAAGTCCTCTAGCTACTGTTCCTGGTCTCGGTGCCAAATAAACAAATGAAGACTTAGCAGGAGCAAAACGAGATAATTCACTCTGTATTCGATCATTGATTCTTCCTGCCAATGCTTCTCTCCCTCCTGCAAAACTCACTCGGTCACTAACATTTCCTGGATATACCGCTTCCTGCATATTGAGTCGCCCGTTCTGCTCATTTTCTGGCGCCAACCAACAACCTTGATATCCGCCCATATATCCCTCATCACTTTTACTTTGCAGTTCCATTTTCTTTAAAAGTTCAACTAGTCCATTCAACGTCACAACGTTCTTAGAAAGTTGATAACCAACAATCTCTTCAGCAATGAATCTATAGCAATAATCACGATTAAATGGGGCCTTGTATTCCAGTTCAACACCTTTGACTACATGAATATGAATATTAAAAATCAATTCCGAGTCTATTGTTATGTCCTTTGGTTTCTCAACGATGACATATCTCAATGCTTCGAAAAGCCCCTTCAATGAACCAGGTTCTCGTCTTTCGTAACCTTCCGGCCCATTTTCCGTTGCATGTAAATTTCCATCTACAAACAGTCGCCAAAGTTCCTTCTGAGGGTATTGCTTTAAATAAAAAAATCCATTGGAGGGAAGGGGAGACACCGCTGCAGCAGCAAATGCCACTTTTCCTTGGAATGCCAAAAACAGAAGTGCTATTGCCAAAATTACTGTGGTAGTGATATTTTTTTTCAATTTCATGATAAACCTCATGAGTTTTTATTCATATTCCTTCTTGCAACCTTGCAAACGGACTTTAGCTGTTGCAACTTGGTGGTAGTATACCCTCCTGTTTTGATGTTCGATAAAAATAATTAAATTTCCGAACATATCCGCTTACCGGCACCGGCAAACCTACAAAAATGTGCTGAACATACTGATTGATGGTGATGCCATATTGTGCCGAGATACCCCCTGCACGCGCACGTCGGATTTTTAATGAAAAAAAATAATATGGATTTTATCAATATAAGGTTATCATCTCCGGTCATGAAGGGGGGGATATAGGGACAAAAGTACAGGAGACACCAAGGTGAAAAATCTGATGAAAGTTCTAAAACATTCTTTTGTCGTTTATTGGTCACTAGCATTAACTTCCATCGTGATGCTTGTATCAACAGCGAATGCCTGTCAAGAAAGGCAAAACATACAAAAAAAACCGAACGACTCCAGCAAGTTTATTCAATATATTCAGTATATAAAGAAACAAATCCCAAATATTGCGTTGTTCCAAAATATTGTAGAACTAGAAGCAGAGCTTGATGCTATTCGTATTTATCCTGAATATTATCCTCACCTAAACAGAGCGGCCGTAAGGGAAGCTGGGATCCGATCGTATTTAGAGTACACAGCAAAGCTCGCCGCCGGCATACCATGTGAAAATTTATTTCCACAGCAGGACGAACTGTGGCCTCAAGATCCAATTGGGCAAGCAAAAATAATTGGTCGTAATTTTGCTCTTGATTGGGATCAATGATTACGTTAAATCTGCGACTTGTTTCCATCTGCCGGCAAGAAACTGTCTATTCGATATACTATATTCGAAGAAAGATTGCCAAGTGGTTTGTCTTTAAGTCGTAAATGTTCAAGGACTCGAAGATGTTGTTTTTCATTAATTAGTGCGCGCTTAACAAATGCCACAATATCATGGTATGAAAAAGGAGACACATTATATACGCTATCAAATGCAGGTGGACAAAAAACACTATTCTCTTCTGCACGTTTTAAGATATTGGTAATGTTCTCAATGGAAAATATTTGTCTGTCAATTTCTTTAAACTCATTAGGATAAGTTGACATTATATCTTCGAAAAATGCTTGCAATACAGGTTGACCAAATCCAACGTTAATGTCGCTCATGACTTCCTCCAACAACATCAACACTCTTTCCGCTTGACCCGATTCTACCATCGACTCTACGCGTCGTATATGACTCATATGTTTGGCACGATCACAACCGCAAAGATCACCACTGCGCCTTCGGCAATTCATTAGCGTTACTAGAGCACTTGTTGCGACAACACCCGCACCTATTCCAATCCCCGCGCTACATGCAAGGGTGTCCTCGAAAAAGCATGACTTGAAGCGATCTCCGTCAACATCATCATCGATAGCAAAACAAGTAAGAGCTCCAACAAGAGCAGCACACGCCGCGGCCGCACAGGCGCACCCCAATGCCCCACAAGTTACAACTAAACAGTCCCCAGTACAGCGACATATTTTTGTCGGACCGATTTTCCCGTATATATCAATGGTGCGGCGATAATGTTGAACACATCGAGCATCCACGGATACTGAATTTAGGCATTGCAACAACACCAAGACCCAACTGATAAAAAATGCTGGTAACCATTCACAAAAAACACAAAATTTTTTCACAAATATCCTCCTGTGTACGATTTAGCGGCATAGAATACAAGCAGGATATCGCTGATATCACTTTTTTTATTATAATTTTTATATTTTTTTTAATATTAATACTTTATTGATATCTATACTTTGTTATCTTTTGTGCTATGTCTTGTGTTATCTTTTTGAGAATCTATCTTGGATAGTATCTTATATTGATAAAGCATTTGCATTCTAAAAAAAACTGAAAACATAGAACTCACTGCTAAAAAAAATCCAATATATCCATCAAGGAAACCTCTTTTCAATATGTACAGCTCTAAAAATTTTACAATGGGTTTATACACCAGTTTAAGTTCTATAAAACTGGCCTGTCTATTCTTAATAATTTTTTTTACCGATAATTCCGAATATCTTACGCTGGTTTCAATATACTCTTCGATAGAATTACAGGTATAATGCAAGAGATCATTTTTCAACTTCGCTGTTTTACCATTAACATCGTTTAACAATAAAATCTCGTGGACCTCCGGCTCTGTCCATCTGGCGCTGCCTTTCTTGTACAACCTGGCATTATAATCAGGATATGTTCCTCCGTATTTTACCGCTTTATGAAAAAAGAAATTTCGACGCTTCAATAAAAACATATCTGGCAAACCACCGGATTCAGCGGATTGACCGGATTGACCGGATTGACTAAATTCAAGGAGCTCACTAATATCCAAAATTTCTTGTCGCAATTCCCTGGATACAACTTCATCGGCATCTATATTTAGTATCCAAGGACCTTGAGATTTAGATTCCGCAAAATTTTTTTGATTTCCAAAATTTTCAAATTTATTAAAATAAATTTTTACGTTAAACTCTTTACAGATATCTATAGTTTTATCGACGCTAAAAGAATCGATTACAATAATCTCATCAACAAAATCTAAAGATTCCAAACATCGCCTGATATTTTTTTCTTCATTGAAAGTTATTATCGTCGCTGAAATTTTACTCATTTCCACTGAATAGCATGCATTGAGCAAAAGAACCAATATTTTATGGCAAAAATTTTTATTTTCATCCATTTCAGCTACAGGTTCTGATTCAAACAAATAATAAAACTTCTAAAAAACCAAAAAGAAGATTGGATAACTTAATTAATATCAAATCTACACAGTGCCTGTGTTAGCATCTGCTGGTTTTTATGGACCGCCCCGTCTCATATTTGATTCTGTTTACACATATATACATAATAAGGAAAAAGAGATAACTATGAAAAAAAGATTCAATTTAAAATTATCGCCAGCAATTGTACCGATTATATCCCTTATATCCGTTGTACTCCTCATACCCCTTTTGACAACCTCATCCCTGTGCGCCGCCAGTCAAGAAACTGCTGCAACAAACCAACTCCATACTGCCCGAAGACCCAAAGTTTTAGTTTTAACAAACAGTAATGGGGGAGGGCATGATGCCGCTGCCAGCGCCATAAAATCATCACTTGCCGCTGATTACGATGTAGAGACACTAGATATCATGAAAGATAAGATGCCCCTAGAAAGTGTTTTTGCAGACGCTTTTATGAACGAAAGTTGGACGATAATGAATATACTCGTAAGCAACCACTACTTAGCAGAACACCTCTTTAGTTATCAGCATGGCACATTTATTGAAACATCTATTGCCCAGATAAATCCTGATATTTTAATTAGTGTTTTCCCAGTAGCAAACTTTAAATATCGTGAAGTCGCACATAAGCTACGCATACCTTTTATCATCATTCCAACTGATTTTAATTCTCCAATTTACTTCACCGGAATGGATGATATGGATGCTGCAGCAAATAGCGCTGCAGTAAATACAGCTGCTGAAAACAAGGCCATTTTTAGAGTCTACCTACCACTGGTTAACGATCGTACTGCACAATTCTTACCTCTAGCACGTTGGGGAGATAATGCCAAAATTACTGGATATCCAATCCGTCCAGAATTCGCAAATATTGCGATGCGGTATCGGACCCATGACAAGGATCTGCCATTTTTACAAAAAATAGCGCAGCTAAAAGACCAATATCAAATAACGTTAACTGATCGTAGCGCTATTATTTCTATGGGGGGCAAAGGGCCAGGGATGAATGCCGTTTTAGAATATGTAGATATTGCGGCACATCGAATAGAAGAAATCATGTTGCATGCTACAGAAAACAAAGATGCTAAGTTCCATCTCTTCGTTGCTGCTGGAAAAAATGATATTTTATATAACAGTTTAGAAAAAAAGAAAACTGAACTAGATAGTCACAATAGTCGTTTAGTACTCCATCCGCTGGCGTGGGTTGGTCCAAAGATTATGGGAGAAATAATGTCAATTTGTGAATTTTTAATTGGTAAACCAGGAGGAGGAACTGTGGCAGAACTTCTTGCGTTGGGTAAGTTTTCTTTGTTAAAATCAGATTCTATTGATGCCATGCCGTGGGAAGGAAATAACCTCGATTTATTGGAAAGCAACGGCTGGGGAATTCGCTTGGAACGTATGGTTAAGGGACATATCCAGGCAGATGATTTTATCGCTAAAATACAACTGGCATTTTCCAGGAATGGCAGAGATATCGATTCACCAACCAACGAATTCGATCGCTGATAAAAATGCGCTAGTAACTACTCGTTATCATCCAATTCTCCATCTTCTATATATTTATTTCTTACACTGCGTAATCTGTCCTTATCTGCCTTATCCAGATCAGATACTTCTACCAATAATTTAAAATCTGGGGAAAAGGCCATCTTCATTGCTTTTAGTCGACCTTGTCCCTGTATTGCTAAATAATTCTTTACACTGCCATCATCGTTTGTATCATAAACCACCATTTGTATAGGATCTATCGATGGTAACAGTTTGTTATAAATTGAAGGAGAAAATGGTATACCGTTTTCCTGGTCTATCGTTATATCATTATAATGTTCTAGTAAAATTTCCTTTCTCATATTTGTCTTTTTTGTAGGACCATCGTCAGTTACTGGGTGATATAATTTTATATCTTTCAACAACACCACTTGCATTCGGGTATTTTTTTTCATGCGTTGCGCATTTAAACCGGCGCTGATCATCTCCTGCCCCCTGCTACTAAGAACGAGTCCTGCCTCTGGAATTTTAGACCAATAATATTTAAGCTTATCTAAAAGACCAACTGTTAAATTTTTCGAAGCGGCCGAAGCATCTGATGCAGTCTCTCTTTTCACCGCATCACTACTTGCCACTAAGCTACGAGTAAGTAAAACATTGTTTATTTGTTGCCTGGTAGCAGTAATGCGATCACCTGTAACCACTACACCACCCAATAACAATAGCGCAAATATACCAATCAGTTGTCTATTCTTGCTCGCGGCCATTCTATATCTCCTCGCTAATAAATAATAAAATTAATAAAACTATGAAGATCCAGCATCGATTGCTAAAGTGCCACGGAGTATACACAGATTTTTAGCTTTTTCAAAAATTGACAAAAAAATCGGATTGAATTCGCTAGTAACGTTAAGTTATTGCCACCATCAATTGGCATTAATTCGAGGTTCAGTTGATATTTGATTTTTTTTTCCAAACATTTAGGGTTTACCTGTCTGTTGAGTTAGAATCGCGACCCGACTCTTTAGTGAGTTAATATATAAGGCGTTTTAACTAATGTAATGAGGAATGAATATGTTTAATATGCTTAATACGTTTAAAGCACTGAATAAAAAAATGAGGTCAGTATTTCTATCTGTGACATTTGCCAGCACAATTTTTAGTATGACCATTGTAGACGGTATATTTATCAACAGCGCACGGGGAGGAATCGTTTCTTTGGATTTAGAGAAGATCCAAAACTACCCTGGATTCATCGATATAGATCCACAATCACCATGGTATCAAGGGAACATCGGGGGAATAATAAGGGATGATGGAATTGAACGACGTACACCCTCCGAAATCATTGTTTCCTATTTTGATCAGCAAGGTGGCATGTTAAACGTCGCCAAGGTTGAAGAATTAAAACAAATTATCAAGGAAAAATTAGTAAATATATTTATTGTGTTTTGCATGGAAAACCTTCCCCCGGAGGTTATGGATAACAATTACTGTAAGGGAGATATTAATACCTTAGATCGTAAATTACTCAAAAAATGGGGTAATAATAAGTACAACTTAATTATTTCCCAGTCTTTGGCGCACCTAGATCAGGCCGTAAGAATAGCAAATGACCTTAATTTAAATTTGTCGCAAATCAATTCACTTCCAGCACGTCAGTTCTTGGCAAATTTTTTCGAAGCACTGGAGGTTTTTGAGGGAATAAAATCAGAAGACCAGCAAAAAGGGCAATATGGCAGTGGTATAGTCAGTCTTGTTGCTAATTCAGTAACAGGGTTAAATAACGACCGACACAATACTATCTTCAAGGATAATCCAGATGCTGCCAACCTCCTGGTTCCTGAAGAGTTAAAAGATCGGTTTCCTAATCAACTTTTTTTATCGCTGGATAATCTAAAAAGATTAGCAGATGAAGGATATGACCTTTCAAAATTAGATCCACAAGATTCAGGTTTATGGATCAAACCTCAAAAGGCAATTAATGATTTTGATACAACTACGTATGACGGTAGGGCATTAGATATTTTGAGTAAGAGCTTAAACGATAGTGACTTAGCGAGAAAAGTGATCAGTACTGAGGGTATCGTTGATATGGTATATGAACCTGGTAGATTTGTCGGGGGAAAGTCGCCTAAATTTTATGCACGGATCAATGACACTAAATTCAAAGTTAAATTTCTCCTAGACCAACGTGAAAGTCTTGGTAATTTTCAAAGTTTAACTGGAGTGGCCAATGCTTTTTTAAATGCATCAGAAGTTCACACTGAAACGGCCGTTAATAATCTGGCACTAGCAATGGGTTTTACAGTCGATCCAACTTTTTTTAAAAGGAAAATTCGTCTTTTCTTTGATGAAGAAAGCTACAAAAATGGCGACTTTGAAAAATCATACAATAATATGTTAGATGAAATTTCACACTCATTTAATCCTCCAATGCTTATTCGCGAAACTTTTAAAAACATTAAAACGGATGAAGCTACCGGCAGAAAATATATTGAAATCAAAAATGTTTCATTAGAAAAAAATGCAGAGAAAAACACCGATCAAAATATTGGATTTTTTGTTCGTCACGGGTTAGGAAAATCTTTAATGAGAGAACATCGCGGTTTAGCACTATTTCTGGCCTGGATCTATGACGCCGACAACAAAGATGAAAATGATAAGTTGAAGATGGTTCCTTACACTAATCAGCATAGTGGCCAGCTTAATAATCAGTCTAGTGATCAGGTCAACAGCGATAAAAGCTTTAAATTAATTTATTCCCCCTCTGATATGGGAGCGTCTTTAGGTTTTGGTTTACCAAATTATTATGACACTCGCTTTATTAAATGGACAGGAACTAATACTAGCGGCGCCATCAGCTCTATAACATTTAATTATTGGGGCCTATACAAATTGCCAATTATGCATGCTGTCAATTTTAACGATGCTAAATGGATTGCACGTAAAATGGCGCAGTTTTCTTTTGCACAATTAAATAGAACTTTTATAAATGCCGGATTTCCGGAAGTAGTGGCGATGACTTATGCTCGAAAGATGATTACTCGCCGTAATCAGTTGCTAAACGCCCTCAATCTAATTGGCGAAAACATCACTGCCGATGACGGTCGTCCATTTCGTATCGTTGAAGAAGAGGGATTCACTGGCGCCATCGAAAAATATTCAGATCTTTTTCAAGGAGGGCGGTTAGTAGATCCCGAACTGCGATTATTTGATCCAGAAAAAGAAGACTTTCCTCATTTTTGGGATAGTCACTTCGCGGTGAACAATGAATTAAGAAGAGAGACGCTGAGCATTATTGGTTTAAATATAATTAATACTGGTCTTGGCATTCTCGTTAGTGAGTTATCCCCAGAATTGCGCTATTCAGCTCAATCTAGTTCTTACCTCGGCTTTACAGAGATGCGATATCGCGACCGGAAGTGGCAAGAAGCATGCAGTGATAACACTGGTAGTAGATGCTATCTGCAAGGTTTTGATTACGGACCTGGTCTTTTTATGCCTATGCGTTACATCGTACCCAACCCCAACCCTAAAAGTGATCGTCCCTACTTAATTGTGGATATATTTCGGATAGGAGTAGATCTTGGAGAAAATGGAACAGCAATTCAGTCCCTTTTGAAAATAAATGTTCCCAATAATGTCCGCTTTGCAGTAGGGGCAAAATTTTTCTTTGTGCATGAATTCATAAAAGTAAGAGCAATGGAAAAAAGTAGTTCTTATGTTAGAAATTTTCAAGAATTGATAAGTGCACCTCTGCTTAGTTTTGAAAATTTTAAAGAAGAATTTGTTGATAACATGCGTGAGGATGATGCGCTGATCGTTAGTAGTTACGTGGGCCTTAAGGGGGGACTTAAACTCACGGTACCTGTCAACTATGCAGCAGCAGCAGGGGGGTTTGTGTCAGCGTTTCTACCATCCCCTTACTTCAAATTGATAGGAGAGAAAGTGCTAACTAGTAGGGTTACCTTGCTAAAAAAAGAAAATAATCAATTGTTGGCCAATTGGGGCATTTTGAATAAATCAGAGATCGAAGCATTTCTTGGTGTGCGCGTGCTCATCCTAAACATTCCTTTCCTTAGCTACCAGGGAACAAAATTAAAAAAAATGGAGAGGACTTACGCGTTTGATCTTTCAAAAGATGTAGAAAAAAACATTTTGTTATCTAATCTTCACGCACACGCTCCGGCGAATATTCCTCAAGAATACTCGCTAGCAAAACGCCAAATCAAGTTTAAAGAACATCGTTTCAAAGTTAATTTTTTTGGCCTCTTGGACCACCAAAGTGCCCACCGAAAAGTAGAAGTAGATTTTGAAGATTACTTGAATAAAACCCATGAAACAGAAATTTATTTAGAAAAAGAGAAGTATCTATCTAAACTAAGCAAAGCAAAAAATCTTTACTTCAAAACCTCGGTTAATGAAGAGGGGGATATGTTTGCAAAAGTTGAAAGCAGACTTTTTGAAACAAAGCTTACTCCTCGTAAGCTGGCGCGATTTTACAACAAATTCACTCCCTTCGTTCCTAGTGACTTTGTTCCATTTGATCTAAATCAGATTAAGAATTATTCTGGAGATCACACTTTTTTCAGCGAAATAATTTTTTCCAATACTGCTTTGGAAAAAATATTTGCAGTGGATGATAAAAGTATCTGTATAAAATTTGCGGAACTCAATCAAATTGCTACGGAAGGATGTAATCATCGAGTAAAATTCAATCCCATTTTGGCATCCTTTACCCACGATTTTCGGGAAGCAAAATATAAATTCAAGGGAATAAAACAGCTCTTTAAGGATTATGGGAAAGAGGCAATTCAACATAAAGCGATTATCTATAATTTAATGAAAGAGATTTCCGATTTGCTCTATCGTTATGTGGATAATCGCAAAGTGATTGAAGTATTCAAATCGTTCTTGGGCACAGATGATTTTTATCACGATGCAGTTTGGACCTCCTCATTGGAAGGATTTCCCGGAAACAAAGGGGAAATACATATCAGTGAACCAAGCGCTGGAAATTTCGTGCCTGATGTGAGACATTTTGTGACTATGCCGGAGGAAATCTTCGCACTTTATAGCGATCGATTGAATTATCAGCTGCGTCAATATTTTTATTCGATAGATGCCTACGCTTTCCATAATCAAAGACAAGGTAGACCAATAACAAGACAGTCATTGGGAGAACAGTAACAGTAACAGTGAACAGGAAAACATTAATTTGGGGCAAACGGTAAACAGTAATGATGTGGAGTAACTATATGGTGACAAAACATTTCCCAATTATTAAAAAGTCTGTTTATATGTTATACTCTCATTATACAGGTGCAACGTTATTAACGTCATTCTTAACGTCATTAACGTTAGTCAGTTGCATATCCGTCAACCATGTCCACGACAGTTACAAGATGCGACTCCCCGCCGCCGCCGCCGCTGAAAACAGACCCGAAATATTACCACCTCCATATGGAGATCATAATCGAGATATCGATCAAAAAATTTATGATCGTCTTTTTCCTTACTACGCCAAATTTTGTGCAATCTCCCGCTATCAATACAAAGCAGGAATGAGTATTGGTACTATCGGTAACGCTGGTGGCAGCGGCAGTCCCTTTGGTCACTACATCACCTATCTTAAAGGTGTTTGCAAAGATAACGTCGCTCCATATCCTCGTCTAAAAATGTGCCCCGCCGAATCAGATTTTACAAATCCTGATCTGGGAGTGGCATTAAGCGCCAACGTCCCTTTTAAAAATGTCTGCTATGTTGCAGTTCCGACTCAAAAGTGGTCATTTGATGGCAACATTCAAAGCGAGGAAGAATCGATTGATCCCAAAAAAGTAGAAGAAATTATCTCCGATTTTGTGGATACTGGTTTTTTTGATGGAGTTACCTTTCACTCCAAATATCTACCACGAAAACATGAACATCTAAGTAAAAGAGATCTATTAAAGTTCATGATTAGAAATCATGCGATCTTTTCCGACTTTGCCGTTCATATTTCTAGAGCAAGCTACTGCGTAAAAATTCCAATTAGTAAAAGTTTAATGGAACAATCAGTTATGTTTTTAAACGAAATAAATGATTATCACGCCTCGTATAAAAATCTGGATCTCGATATTAAGCAACGTGGTAAAAAATACAATTGGTGCGCACTCAAAAACAATTGTGTCCGCTTTGGTTTAAGACTGGCATCCTTTATGGGAATTTTGGACGAAAACAAAGCTGGAGCAATTTTAATGCCTGCGAATCAGGTGGTAGACCTAATGGCAAGAACCAATTTAGAATCAGTAGATATAGAAAGCGTCTTTCGTGATAATTTACTCCGCGAAACTTTCTTGAAATATAATTACATACCTATGCAAGCAGGTGCCATTAGCGAGGTAGTAGGTCCTTTCACAAAAAACAATCAAATATTCAACTACCAAGACTATATCTATACACTAAAAAGGAACGTTTTTGTAAAGGCATTTATTTCGCCAAAATCTCGTCGTAATCTTTTTCACAGCTTCTTTTTCGAACAAGAATACAGGGATTTTATATTGCAAAACAGACAGATGTTTAACAAATATCGAAGTGCATTGAAGCAAATGATCGAAATGGAGAGCAATGGTCTTTTAAGAACGCATTCGGCCCAGTTCCAATTTTTTTTTCAACGGTACAAACAGTATCTTCAGCAAGAACTGAAGACAATGGACGAACTACAATCTCGATTTTTGAAAGAAAAAGATGCGCTCGAACACGCTTTGCTTAATCTTGCCAGCGCCCCAACTTAGGTAAGCCCTCCGAGGGCCCCCCACTGAGTAGAACCATAGTGGGGCAAAATAGGCCTAATCATTTAATTAATCATTTAATTAATCATTTAATTAATCATTTAGTAATAACACAATCTTTTCTATCAACTGAGCAGCTCTTGCCATGAATATAATCGCTAAGCCCATCAACCTGCCGGTAAATATTAGGATACAGCAACATCCACTTTCCTTTTGCCCCCAAAATTGCCTTGGCATCTTCATTAGTCAAATGCTGATACTTCATCTGGTAATAAGCTGCAAGCCTCCCGGTACGGTGGCTGCCACAATCGCAACGAATAGCTACTCTTTTACCCTGACTTTGCGCACGTGCAATCCAGTCGTCAAACTGCTGTAAAAAAAGATTATCTAACGGAGTTCCTGGATCTTGTTTTTGGTTATAAACTATATTTAAATCTGGACAAATATTTTTATATTTTTGTTCTAATTCTTCAGCATTCCCACTTAAAACCATTATTTCAGTAATTCCCCGCTTACAATATTCATTAATCAGCTCTTCGTCTGGCCACCCTGAACGGTAGAGCGCAAAACCAGAATGTAGATCTGCATCAACAAGGGATAAATTACCACTAGAACAAAAAAAGGTTGAACACGAACTAAATGTCATGCACAAAGCTACAACCAAAAATATTTTATGCTTTAATCTGTTCGCAAATCTGTTTAAAAATCTGTTTAAAAATATGTTCACAAAATGAACCCTCATGATATTTGATAAATCTTGCCACTAAAGATAACTACCAAACAAAAATATTTCTGTCTACTGTTAAAAGAAGGTCAGAAATTTTTTCATTATAATCTTTATCTCTTATTTTGTTTTAGCTTTTTTTTATAATAATTCCCTATAAAAAAAAATTCCCTGTAAAATGCGCACGGGATTGCATTTATACACCAAAAAGTGTGTAAAAATTGTGATAATAACGAACTCAAACAAAAAGGAATTAACGATGCAAGTACGCTCAACAAAATCATTCTCGAAAAAAATTAATTCTCTTATCCTACTAGGAGTACTTACATTTTCAAACGCTATAAGTCTATATGCCGCTACAGAATATTCCTACTCCGGTGGTGGAAAATTATCCATCCTTGATCAAATGCTCAACAATACTAATACTAATACTAATACTAATACTAATACTAACTCAGTACAACCTTTTGCCCATGGAGGAAAGAGCTGGGCAAATATTCAACTACAAAACGAGGATAATTTAAACTTTGAATTGGATATGCCACTTTTACAACAAGGGGGAATCCAAATGTCTATGGTATTGGCAAATTCGTATAATGCGGATGAGGAAATAAGTTTCTTGAAAGACCTGGATATGAGCAACATTTATAGTGCAGGAAATAAAGTTTTTGGCTCCAAAGCGGCTTTCCTTCTAAATATAGATCCATCGAAGCTAACTGTTAACGTGTTGAACAGTCCAACATATATAACAAGTGTGTATCGATCAACTATTTCTGAATATTCTAATGAATATAATAGTACGTTAAAAAACATAAAGACAATTTCCTTTGGTCCCATTAATCTAGCAACTACTGTATACAATCGACATTTGCACAAAGTAGGTAATACAAACGAAATCGAACAAGGAATTATTTCTGCACTAAACACTAAAGATGATCCAATATTCGGTCGTTCACCTGAACATATTTATTTAAATAGAATTCAAAATACTTCTGATAATCGCCTGGCAGGGGGACAATTAATTCAAAAATATTATCGAGTAGGAGGAAACAAGACTTTAGTCGTCACCTATCGGATCGGTTCAGCTAATGTATCGCCGATACTTTTTAAACTGGCCAGTGGCGCATTTTTAAGTTCAGAAGAATTTGATATTATCGATTATGTATCTAGACTACGCAATTTCACAAAAACTTTATAAATCCCATAGGAAAATATCGAATACATAAGAAGTAACGTCAGGAAACAAAAAGACCTATTGTCATCAATATGACCATCTGTTATGATTATTGATGATATGAAGAAAACAAACATAGCCACAAATGCGCTCACCCCTTATTCTAAATTCATCATTTTAATTACCTCCTTTATTGTTGCTAGCTTACCACATCCAGTTCAAGCAGGATTAATACCAACAATAACGCCTATGGTAACTTATGAAAAAAGTACCGAATTGTTGCCACAAAAACACACTGAGGAACGAGTCGGTTACGGCGGACAAGCAAGAATTGGATGGCGAATTCTTGGTCTGACTGCCGCTTATATTACCAGCAAATATGATAAAAGTTTTTCCGATGGATCTTCTACTCACGTAAAAACTGAAAAAATACGCGCGGGGGGCAGCTCCATAATTGGATCATTTTTCGCTTTAGAGGCCAAGGCCGGCGCAGAAGCACTAAAAGAAACGCGCACTAACAAGGACAGTGCCGGTAATACAACATCTACTACAGGGGGTAATCGTCTAATAAAACCCTACGCAGGGGCAAACGCAATTATTCACCTTTTTAGTATGGCACAATTCACTGCGGGAGTAACTTACACCTTTGTAGATAAGGATCACTGGTCCGATTTGAATAAGCAGCGTGAGGAATTTAATGCTGGATTCGTCATTCATGCAAGTCTTTAAGTAACTCTATAGATAGATAACTCTATAAATAAATGACCCTATAATAAATGACCCTATAAATAGATAGCTAATCAATTGGTAAATGATTAATGAAAATTTTTGGTAAAAATATTAGCGCATATCTGCGTTTTGGAGCACATAAACACCCTCGTTTAGGGGCAATTGATTTATTAAAGTTTATCGGTCCAGGTTTTTTAATTACGGTCGGATTTATCGATCCAGGAAATTGGGCAGCAAACATTGCTGCAGGATCGCTTTATGGGTACTCCTTATTGTGGATGATAACGCTCTCAACCGTGATGTTAATAATTCTTCAACATAACGCCGCACACTTAGGAATTGTTAGTGGTCTTTGTCTTGCAGAAGCAGCATCCTCTCACTTTCATAAATGGATCAGCAAATTTTTTCTTACTACTGCACTCTTGGCAGTCATCGCTACTGCCCTAGCGGAAATTCTTGGTGCGGCGATCGGTCTGCAGATGCTCTTCAAATTGCCACTGTCGTTGGGTGCAATTTTAACAACATTAGTAATAGGTTCGTTTACCATCTTTAACTCTTATAAAAAAGTAGAAAAAATCATCATTGGTTTTGTCTCTTTAATTGGACTATCATTCTTAGTTGAATTGACAATAGTAAATTTTTCCTGGACAGAATCTCTGCTCGGATGGAGCATCCCCTCAATTCCATCTGGTTCAATACCTATTATCATGAGTGTTCTCGGAGCAATAGTTATGCCCCATAATATCTTTTTACACTCCGAAGTAATCCAGAGTCGTCAGTGGAATTTAGAAAACGAAAACATCATCAAACGCCAATTGAGATATGAATTTCTAGATACCCTAGTCGCCATGTTAATTGGATTCGCCATTAATAGTGCAATGCTAATTGTGGCAGCTGCAGTATTTTTTAAAAAAGGGATAGTTGTAACTGAGTTATCGCAAGCGGAGGCAACCCTAAGACCACTCGTAGGCAACACCTCTGCAATAGTTTTTGCAATCGCGCTTATCCTCAGTGGTTTTGCCTCTGCCATCACCGCCGCTATGGCCGGTGCAAGTATCTTTGCTGGAATGTTCAAAGAACCACTAGACCTGCAGGACAATCATTCACGAGCAGGAGTGTTACTAACCTTGGTGTGTGGACTACTAATAATTTTTTTATTAAAAAACCCATTTCAAGGGCTGATCTGGGGTCAAGTAGTTTTAAGTATGCAACTACCATTCACAATCATAGGACTGATCGCCCTCACTTCTTCCAAAAAAATAATGCGCGAGCATGCCAATACCCAAGGAGAATTCCTAACACTTTTGTTAATAGCTACGATAGTAATCACATTAAATATTATGTTGCTGTGGTCGCTAATTAATTAACAGACATAGAATCAGATATAGAATCAAAAATTACCTGAACAGCGTTAGTTAATATCATAGTCCATTGACTTAAATTTTTTAATCTTTAAAAAAATTGAATGTCTGGTAGAATGCAAAGCAGTGTAGATATCTTTGACAAACAAAACAAGGATGGAACAATGATAAAGCTGAAGTGTGCGAAGAAGAACAATAATACAAACAATAATAAGAAGGATAAGAAAAATATTTCTGCTTTGATCACGCTCACTTCCGGCATTTGCTTATGGTGTTGGTGTTACTTCTGCTACACATATAATCTTTATGCTGCTGCGCCGAACACTACAACAATAATCGAAGGGAACAATGGTATCTTTCATATTATGGAGTACACACCATACTGCAGTGCAGACTTAAATAAGGATCCTTCTGAAGAGTACATCCTGGCCGGGGTAAAGATTGCGATGGCCTACGTTCCCTACAACAACGACATCAACAGTAACTCGAATCTTATGAACTTAAAATTTGTGCAGGTGTGCAAACCACATAGATTAAAAGATTACGAAAAAAAACGGGCAGTAAATGGGTGGACCATAGATGCCAGTAGCTGTAAAAGTGATCCGTTTTATGGGATAGAAAGTACAGAAAATGCTTCCTTCGTTCGAACTAAAAACGACATTCGAATGTATGATACGCCACAAGATCTCGCTGGGAGAAAAAGCAAGGCCAACGTTACCTTTGTCACTTTAGTTTACGATCAATTCAACGAGGAATACATAGATGCAATAAAATGGGGTTACCGGCTTCGAGCACCAGGTCAAGTGAGCGTGATCAAAATTGAACAATTTTCTCTAGACTTAGGCATAGGCATAGGCATAGGCATAGGCCCAAGATTAATATTGAATCAGCATAATTCAAAAGATAGCGACAAAAATTTAAAAATAAGAAAAAACATAGAACTGAGCATTCATAAATGGAACGAACAAGTTTGCTACGCAGACATCCACCCGACACAAACTAGTTGTTCTTCAACCACATCTACTCAGCTGACCACAATGATTCCAACGCTCGATCACGATATCGAAACAGAGAAACAACGTATTGCTGAATTAATTTTACAAAATCAATTATTA
>JADGBS010000063.1 GCA_015231325.1 Oligoflexia bacterium
AGTACTCGGTCATTGTCTCGTCGCTAGGGGACTCTTTTCTTAGATCGGTCATATTTACACTCCTGTGAAAATTATATGACCGATAAATAAGTTTGCCTATCCTACACAAAATTTCCTACACACCCCATTATACCAAGACATTAGCGTCACGCAGGTAGTTAACAATTAGTTTAGATATTTTGCTGAACGGATACATTGCTTTTAAAGAAAGTCTACTGGTACCTATTGGTTTGCCTTAAGAAAGTCTCCTGGTACCTATTTGTGCTGAACGGATACATTGCTTTTAAAGAAAGTCTACTGGTACCTATTTGCCTGTACCTATTTGCCTTTATTTGCCTTACCTATTTGCCCTATTTGCCCTATTTGCCTTCCTATTTGCCTTTTTCTTCCTTTCCTTTTTTATGCCATGCAACTGACACCATTCCACTTCTTGTTTTCACACTAAAAAATTTACTAAAAAAAATAAGATCTTTGGGGTAAATAGTGTAAACAACGTAAACGACGTATAACGACGTAAACACCGTAGTTTGCTAACAATACCATTCACATAAAACAAAAAAGGATGTTACATGCCCTGGAAAAAATTAATTACTAATGAAATGATCTTGGTGCTAATCGATTTTCAAGATGGATTCGCCCCTCTGATGAAACCAAAAATCTACCAAGCTGCCCGTGCTAACGCGATTATTTTGCTCAAAATGTGCAAAGAACTATCAATTCCACTTGTGGGTACTGAACACTACCGACGCGGAATAGGTCCCACCGCTCCTCAGTTGATGGAGATTTGGAATTTAGAAACTGACAAGATGATAGAAAAAATTACCTTCAGTTGTTGGGGTACACCCGCCTTCGCCAACACGCTTACCGATAGCAAACGAAAAACTGTGATTTTAATTGGTATAGAAACTCATATTTGTGTTTTGCAAACAGCGCTAGATCTACTAGAACAAGGATTCAGCGTAATTGTGATCGCAGATGCGGTGGTTTCTAGTACTAAACTAAAATGGCAAAATGGCATTGACTTAATGCGCACGGCAGGTGCTCACATTTTAAATACCGAAACTTTGCTGTTTTACATTCTGAAACGTGCTGATAGCAAAGAGTTTAAGTATCTAGTACGCCTGCTAAAGGATGCCAAATCAACGTGTGAGATTGGTGAATAACAGGGTAATAACGGAGAGTAGATGATAAAAACGACAAGAGTAAAGGGCCTAATTCGCAGAGGGGAATATTACGACTCTATCTCCTTAATGATGCTGGCAGCTCAGTTACGTAAGCACCAAGGGGTATTGGATGCAGCCGTAGTGATGGGAACCGAAAGTAATATTGCTATCTTAAAAAAGAGTGGCCTGTGGACAGATGAGCTCGCCGCCGCAACTGAAAATGATCTTTTGGTGGCAGTAAAAATAAAGACAGAAACAGAAAAGGATGAGCAGGCGTTTGCTGAGTTTTCCGATGATCAATTTAGTAAGACCATCGATAAGGAATTTGTTACATTTAATAATAGGTTCAACAATACCATCACCGGTAGTACCGCCTGCAAAAATCAATCGGTCACCACCATCGACGAAGCAACCCAAAATTTACCTGACGCCAACTTGGCAATAATTTCAGTAGCAGGCCGATATGCCGCCGCCGTTGCCAAAGAAGCACTAGAAAAAAATCTCAATGTCCTGCTTTTCTCTGACAATGTTTCAATTGAGGAAGAGCTCTCCCTAAAAAAGCTAGCACAACAACGTAATCTGTTGGTGATGGGTCCAGATTGTGGAACTGCAATCATTGAAGGAGTGCCACTGGCATTTGCTAACAAAGTTAGAATTGGAAAAATTGGGATAATCGCCGCCTCCGGAACTGGCCTACAGGAAGTTAGCACCATTATATCCAATGCAGGAAGAGGTATTTCCAATGCCCTCGGCACAGGCGGCAGAGATCTGAGCAAAGAAATTTCAGGCGCAACTTTTTTGCAAGCGCTAACACTATTGGAACGCGATCCTCAAACGGAAGTGATTTTACTAATTTCGAAACCACCTCATCCCCAAGTGATGGAGAAAATTCAAAACGCAATCAAGAAAATAAACAAACCAACGGTCTCCTTGTTTCTTGGACAAGCAGGAGAGGCAGGACAAAAACAAAGCGAGCAAACATTAGAAGATGTCGCCTACAGAGCGATCGCCTTATCCGAAGCACAAACAATTACCGAGCGAAGCGACAGCGATGGCAGCGGCGGCGGCAATGGTGGTCATCTGTTGCAAGGATTTTTTACTGGTGGAACTTTTGCCAGTGAGGCCAAAATTCTGCTGACCCAAAATCAGAATATAATCGATTTTGGTGATGATCAGTTTACTGAGGGTAGACCTCACCCCATGATCGACTACACTCTTAGAAACCAAGCGATCTTACAGGCATCCAATGATCCCAACACCGCGATCATTATGTTGGACTATGTGCTCGGTTACGGATCCAACCCTGATCCCTTGGCGGAAAGCTTACCAATACTGCAAAAGGTCGCTGCAAAAAAAACTATTTTAGCAACCGTAGTAGGAACACCAAGTGATCCCCAAAATAGTACATTGGTACGAAATAAACTTTTGGAAAGTGGAGTAATCGTTTTAAATAGTAACGCCCAGATGTGTCTTCTTGCAAAAAAGATTTTGGATGAACTCGCTCGCCCTCTCGTTCTCTCGCGCGTACAAACACTGCCCCGCTCAGCGCAAGCGGCACAACATCTCTGGAAAAAACCTCTTTCGGTGATCAACATCGGCATTCGTTCGTTTTTGCCCGCACTGGAAGCAAACCAAGTGCCACACCTTCAACTCGATTGGCGCCCAGCTTCGGCCGAGGGCACTAACGCTAACAAAGAGTGTTTAAAGCGAATCCAGGCGGCCCGTCCACTACTAGTGGGAATGGGTATCGCTTTGGAAACCATTCCTGGAATGAGAAAAAATTTATTTTTACACGCCGGTCCCCCTATTGAGTGGACACGAATGTGTGGACCAATGCAAGGGGCAATCATCGGCGCGATTCTCTATGAAAAAAAGGCAAGAGATTTCTCGGAAGCGCAACAATTAGCAGCGAGCGGTGCAATCGAATTTGCCCCTGCCCACGAGTATGCAGCGGTGGGACCGATGGCGGGAATTATTTCACCTTCAATGCCAGTATTCATCGTAAAAAACGAGACATTTTCTAATTATGCTTACACCACGATGAATGAGGGATTAGGAAAAGTTCTCCGCTACGGTGCCTACGATGAAAGTGTAATCCAACGATTAGATTGGATGCAGAAAGTGCTATATCCAGCGCTTAAGTCAGCAATCGGCGACAGCGGCGTGGGCAGCGGCATAGATTTAAAAGCGATAGCTGCCCAAGCATTACATATGGGTGATGAACTACACAACCGCAACCGCGCTGCGACTTCTTTGATCTACCGGATTTTGGCACCACTGATACCGCAAGAAGTAAGTAGAGAGGTCTTGAATTTTATCAATAGTAATGATCATTTTTTCCTGAATCTTTCGATGGCAATGTGCAAATCGGCACTAGATCCACTCTCCGCAGTAAAAGGAAGTAGCATTATAACCGTAATGGCACGTAATGGAACTGACTTCGGAATCAAAGTCGCAGGACTGGGTGATGGTAAAGAGTGGTTTACTGGACCTGCACCAATTCCAGAAGCACTCTTTTTTCCAGGATATTCGCGCGCGGATGCCAATCCCGACATCGGTGACAGTGCCATCACTGAAACTTTCGGTCTGGGCGGAATGGCGATGGCCGCCGCTCCTTCAATCGTACAATTTATAGGAGGATCAGCTAGCGATGCCGAAAAGTATACCAAAGAGATGTATCAGATAACATGTGGAGAAAATAATTCTCTACAAATTCCCTACTTGAATTTCAAAGGAGTTCCTGCTGCCATTGATTTGCTAAAAGTTATTGAAAAAAATATTTTTCCCGTAATTAACACTGGAGTGGCCCATCGTCTAGCAGGGATCGGCCAGATAGGTGCTGGAATTTTGAGAGCACCTACGGAACCATTTCAAAAAGCATTCAAAAGATTTAAGGAGAATCGAGATGCATAGCTCTAATAGGATGCCTAAAACTCAAAAGCAGGATAAAGATAAGGATAAAGATAAGGATAAAGATAAGGATCAGGACATGGATAAATTCTTATCGATGATGAGTGAATTACAACTTTTTGATCTCACTCAACGTCTCAGTATCCACACTCCACCTTGGCCCAGCTACATGCCGCTGGGAATTCAGTATTTCAAACGAATTGCGGGGGCACATATGGGACAAGGGGCAAATGGACAGATCATCACCACTAGCAATCACGTAGGAACCCACATTGACGGCGAGATTCACTTTCATGCTTGCGGGCGGTCAATAGGAGATGTCCCTCTCAGTGAATGGATTGGTCAAGGAGTGGTGGTAGACCTCTCCAAAGATGTTGATGACTACGATTTATATTCTCCGGAAATGTTAGAATCGCGTGCTGACATCCGCAAGGGAGATATTTTAATCATCAATACCGGTTTTCACCGCTTTGCTTGGGACCAAAAAGAATCGGATGAGCTACGTTATTTTGTGCGACATCCTGGCCCATCGCCGGAGTTTCATCGTTGGGCCCTAGAGATGAAATTTAAATGGATTGGAGTAGATTGCGGCAGCGCCGATCATCCGATGAACACCATCATTCGCAAATGGCACCCGGATGCCTTTATTGAAGCAGAGAAAAAAATAGTGCAACAATATGGGGTTCATAGTTGGGATGAGTTATTTCCACCGAAAGAATATTATCAAGTAATGCATCTTAAACTATTTCCTCAGCGGCTGGTACACGCAGAAAACATCGGTGGTGAAATTGGAAACCCGCTACTTTCTAATCAACGCTGTTATCTCGGGCTATTCCCATTGCGCGGGATTGAATTGGAATCATCAATGTGTCGGGTGGCCGCCTTCTTACCTAACTAAGTATGCAAATTAGAATGCAAATTAGAATGCAAAAAAATTTGGGGTACACATGAAAATAATCAGCGAGATTACTTATTTTGCTCCTACTACTATAGAGGAAGCTGTTGAGTTATTACAAAAACACCCAGAGAATAGCTGTTTACTAGCGGGTGGTACCGATGTAGTTCCCGCACTCAAAAAGCAAGTAGAAAAACCAAGGGTGATTATCGATTTAAAAAAAATTTCCGGAAGAATTCGAAATATAGAATTAAAAACTATTGAGAATATCGAAAGTATCGAGAGTATTGAGCGTATCGAGAGTATTGAGAGTAAAAATCAGCAAGAACTATTTATCGGAACACTAGTTACCTTTTGCGATCTTCTAGATTCAGCGCTAATCAGAGAAAATTATCCTCTGATCTGGGAGATGTCCAAGGTGGTGGCATCAGTAGGAATTCGCAATCGCGCCACTATAGTCGGAAATATCTGCTCAGCAGTTCCTTGTATGGATAGTGGACCGGTTCTGCTAACATACGATGCCAAAGTGCAGACCAATAAAAGAATAATTCCTATAGAAAATTTTTGGATCGGCCCACGCCAAAACTGTTTATCTATCGATGAAATCGTTTTAGGTATCACCATCATTTCTACTTCTCCAAAATCTCACGTAAGCGCAGGACGCTTCGTGAAACTTATGCGCTACCGAGGCGAGGATCTGGCACAAGCTAGTATCGCAATTTTAATAAATTCCTTCGAGTCCGCGGCCACGGCCACGGCCGAAGTCAAAATAGCGTTCGGAGCAGTAGCTCCGGTTCCTATTCGCGCCTATGCCATTGAGAAAATTATCAGCAAACAGATCAATCAGTGGGATGAGTGGAATGAGTGGGATCAAATGATGGAAGAGGCATTAGCAACAATTCCTGATATCATCGCGCCAATCAGCGATTTACGTGCCAGCGCAGAGTATCGCCTACACATGGTGGGAGTGATGTTCAAACGGGGACTAAAAGATGCTATTCTCCGTCTGCAGGGTAATGGTAGCAAGTATGGGAGTAGTTTAATATAATCAATTAGTAATAACTAAGGCATAACAGTGAACAAAATAGAATTTATGTTAAACGGCGAAAAAATTGAAGTGTGGGCCAATGCTCATAAAACCCTATTAGAACTATTACGGGAAGATTTAGGGATCAAATCTCCAAAATGCGGTTGTGACCTTGGCGATTGCGGTGCCTGCACCGTTTTTCTTGATGGAAAAAGTGTACGCAGTTGCTTGATTTTAGTACCGGAAGTGAATGGTTGTGACGTAGTCACCTTAGAGGGGATAATGCGACCAAATTTAACTAAATTACAACAATTTTTTCTAGATCATAACTCTTTTCAATGTGGATTTTGTGCCCCAGGAATGGTTCTCTCGGCCACAGAACTGTTGCAAAAAAATCCCACCCCAACACTAGAGGAGATCAAAGAAGGACTATCAGGAAATCTTTGTCGTTGCACTGGATACACTCCAATCATTAATGCAGTCGCAGATGCGGTTGCAACTACAGTTGCAACTACAATCAATGAATAAGTTAAGGAATAAATTATGGAATTTTCTTTTATTGGTAAATCACACCTACGTGTAGATGGTAAAGAAAAGATCACTGGTAGTGCAAAATTTGTCGACGATTTAGATTTTGGCGCCAATTTGCTTTATGCAGAAATAGTAGAATCACCACACGCCCATGCACTAATTGTCGACATCGACATCAGCACAGCACTCGCCTCTCCAGGAGTAATCAAAGTAATTACCGGTAAGGATTTTCCTTACCGGTTTGGACTGTATATGCAAGATCGCTACATCTTCGCCTGCGAGCGAGTACGCTTTGTAGGAGAACAAGTGGCAGCGGTAATCGCCCGCGATCCGGTAAGTGCCAAACGAGCGGCAAAATTAGTAAGGGTTAAATATCAACCTTTACCTGCGATATTAAACGTAGAAGATGCCCTCGCTGCCGAAACCACTTTGCTACATCCTGAACTGGAAAATTATCAACATGTACCGTGGTTTTTTCCGGCGGCCGGAACCAACATCGCCCATCTTCGAAAAATTCGTAAGCATGACGCAATCGACGCAATCGACGCAATCGATGACACCGACGCAATGTTTGCGGATGCAGATTTGGTATTAGAAGATCGTTACACCGTACCCCGGTATGCCCATTGTGCGATAGAGTGCCATGGAGCAATAGGGCTTTATGACCACGCCAAAAGACTGACCATCTGGAGCGCCTCACAGTCCCCTCACACCCAGCGTAATCTCTTTGCCCAAGCACTGGCCCCGCTAGGACTTACCCACAAGGATGTGCGGGTGATCGCTCCCTGCGTGGGAGGGGGCTTTGGTGGCAAGGCGGGGGTCTCAATGGAAATTTTGGCGGCGGCACTGGCCACCACCGTTCCCGGACGCCCGGTGAAAATTTTATGGTCAAGGGCGCAGGAGTTCTACAACACCTATCAACGCCCTGGGGTCGTTGCCACCATAAAAATGGGGGTGAAACGTGATGGTACGATAACCGCACTAGAACAAAACCTCTACTGGGATAGTGGTGCTTACGTCGAATACGGTTCAAACGTAGTTAATGCTGCCGGACTGTCCGCCACTGGCCCCTACCGAATCGAAAAAGTGAAAATAAACTCCTACGCTATTTACACCAACCTTCCTCCTGGTGGCCCCTACCGAGGATTTGGATACTCCGAGTTTATCTTTGGGCTTGAATCACATATCAATGAAGTCGCCAAAAGACTACAAATCGATCCCATACTTCTGCGCAAACGAAACGCAATTCGCGAGGGAGACCAACTGGCCTATGGCGCAAAAATGAACACTAATGGTTTGATCGAGGCAATCGAGAAAGTTGAACAAGAGATGGATAAGATGGATAAGATGGATAAGATCCGCCCCCACTCCCACCCCCACTCCCTCTCCCAATCATCAAATCGTTGCTACGGTAAAGGTTTTGCTCTCTTTTGGAAGGCACCGGCGATGCCTCCAAACGCCTCATCTTCGGCAATAATAAAGTTTAATGAAGACGCCAGCATCAACATTTTGGTCTCTGCGGTGGAATTAGGACAAGGATTTTTTACAGTAATGGCGCAAATTGCAGCAGAGGTTTTACAAATATCAATGGATAAAATTCGGGTAGAAACCCCTGATACCGATCGTAATCCCTACGAATGGCAGACGGTGGCATCGCACATTACGTGGAGTACCGGCAATGCAGTTTTCAAAGCAGCGACAGATATTCGTGATCAAATTTTCACCCTAATCAGTCGCGAATTCCAGAAAGATGTCAAAGACGTAAGTGATCTTTATCTGTTTGAAGAAAGTGTTCGCTCTCATTCAAACCCCCATTTCAAGGTAGCGTACCAGGATTTCGTAATCAGTGGAATCTCTATGCCCGACGGAACTTTTAGAGGGGGCCCACTCTTAGGGCGGGGATCATTTATGCCAGAATTTTCTACTGCCATTAGTGATCCCGAAACTGGTCAGGGAGGAAAACCTAACGTTCACTATACCGTGGGCGCTAGTGCAGCAATGATTGAAATAGATAAAGAGAGTGGAAAGATTACTATTCCCAAAGTGGTGCTAGCAATTGATTGTGGAAAAGCAATTAATCCTCAACTGGTACAAGGGCAAGTATACGGGGGAATGCTCCAGGGACTTGCAACCGTGCTGTACGAAAATATGCATTTCGATGAAAGCGGGCGGCAGCTAAATGCTAATTTTACCGATTACAAAATTCCTACTACCCTCGATATCCCAGAAGAAATTGTAGCAATAATCGTGGAGAGTGCGCAAAAAGATGGTCCCTTCGGCGCTCGAGGAATGGGGGAACATACCATGATTCCGGCAGCGCCAATTATCGCCAATGCAGTTGAAGACGCGTTGGGAATTCGCATTCGTTCTATGCCTATCACCGCCGAAAAAATCGTCGCCGCACTTAAGCACAATCTAAATCGGGATTTGGGTCCCGAACCCTACGAACCCTACGAACCCTATCCGAGAACAGAACCACGCCCTCTCTCGGAGGAGGCGCTGGCGGCCCCCATAATTAGTGGCCAGTAATTGGTAACTTTACGAAGGAACATCTTTGAGATTAAAATCACAAATATTTCAATTGCACCACATTACATATAAAGAACTTAAAAAGCGTGCCCAAGCGCTATGCGAAGAAGGTACTCCTGAACTGCAGGAATACATAAAAAATCATAAGCGTTTAACCAAACGGCAATTTACAATCAGTTCACTCAAAGAATTATTTTCCAGCATTAACCAATCATCAATTATTTTTGTAGGGGATTTTCATACTTTTGAACTTAACACTAAAAATTATCTCCGTCTGGCCCGCCATTTTCATGAAAAAAAAATGCGATTTGCACTTGCGCTGGAGATGGTCTCGGCCTCCAATCAAACTAGCGTTGATAAATATCTACAAAAAAAAATCAGCGAATTACAATTCCTACAAGAAATCGATTATTCGCGTTCCTGGCATTTTCCTTGGTCACACTACAAAGGCATCTTTGAATTGGCCAAAAAAAGTGATATACCAATTGTCGCATTAAATTCAAAGGGTAGTATTCGTAATCGTGACGAAAATGCCGCTGAAATATTGGCCCAATATCATTTACAAAATCCTGATATTAAAATTTTGATCTTATTTGGTGAATTACATATTTTTCCCAACAAACTTCCTCGAGTGTTACTAAAATTACTAAAGTCGCTAAAGTCGCTAAAGTTGCTAACCAGTATAAAAAAAACAACCATCATCCACCAAAACTTAGATGAAATATCCGATAAACTTTATTCCAACAACATCAAAAATGCTGTTATAAAATTTAATTTTTCAGGTCCAGATTCAGGACCTGAACATGAAATAGAAACCCAGGAATTTTCAATTCAAAATTCGCTACCCTGGACAAAGTATGAAAGCATGTTGTATTGGTTCGAGAATTATGAAGAAGATCCAGCTTTTGATATTCATCAATATATTATTGAACATGGAATGAAACTATTCGGTGATAATGCTGCTACTAAATTTTTAAGCATTTGTAAACAAATTATCAAATCGTTACGTTTAGAGCATCTCTTGGTGGGTGATGATAACTTTTTAGAAAATTTTAATATTTATGATCACAGTGGCCGAGATTATATTGAAAATATTATTTGTAATCTAGGAAATCATCGACAAAAAAAATTGATCAATCATCTTTTTCACGCTGGACACCCCTTTCACATTTCTGAAAAAAATATCTATTATAGCGCATATTACTCTATCAATCGGCTCTCCTATCTTGTAGGGCTGCACCTCTTTGTATTATTTTCCAAGTATTTAAAAATAAATACCGATATTTTTGCATCCAACACGTCCACTGTTTCGATTTTTTTCTTTTTTTTACAGCAAGAAACAATCGCATATTTTTGCTCAAAACTAATCAACCCTCATCGCCGCTGTGATCGTGATAAAGAAATCGTGTACGGTCGACGCGACATCCAACAAGATTTTAGTTCTCAACAGTCCAGGAGAATTGCCATTAGCAATGATTTAACTTTAGACAAATTAGATAAAATACTTAAAAACAACGAAAATAATAACAAAAACAATAACGAAAACAAAAACGACAGCAACAGAGAGAAGATAAATATATGTTCTGTTTTTGACGTTGCAAAAGTACTGGGAAATGTTTACGGCGATATGCTTTTTGAACAAAGTAGTGAATTAGAATATCAAGAATCAGTACAATTGATTAATAATACTCTGTTTTCTCATCAATTTACTCTTTCGGATTTACAGTTATTGCATAATTTGCATAATTTGCATAATTTCAAGCGGCCTTAGCGAGCTTATCCTCAGGGAGCTTATTTTCTATATTCACCCAATATACTTCATAATTTTCGGGAGAAACATACACGGTAATCTTGTCCCCCTGTTTTATGAACTGATTTGGGTCAAAATCCACCCAAACATGATCACTGCGAAAAGTATAAACCACATTATTTTGTTTATCATGCCACTGTGCAATTAACACATAGGGATGATGCCGTCCAACAGCTACCCGCGTATCTGTTTCAATGCGCACAACATCTGCTTCGATTTTTTTTCCATTATATTTTAATTCATCTTGTACAACTTTTTTTCGATACAAATAAATGAATGGCAAAAAAACAATCAACAAACCCATTACTACAGAAAGTATTCCAGGTAACCACATCTCTGCGAAGTTATTGATCATTGGAGATACCTCCCCTCGAGGATCATAGATCAGAGGAACATTGTCTCCTATACTATAACTTTTGGAACGACTACCTTCGCCCTTAAAAATATGTAATTTACCATTTTGATCTAAAAATTTTATTTTTGGAATGTACGTATATTTGCTACCATTACCTGACGAAACTTTTTCATATGCTATAACCTTTCCATCCGTCATCTGCCCCTTTTGAGACAAATACCACGGCCCCTCTAGCAGGAGAATTCCTCCATATGTGAATATTAGACTGGATACAATAAGCAAGCTCTTTAATCTTTTCAGCATGAGACTAGTTCCTCCTGATGAAAAAAGTTACTGCTACCGTTATCGGACAAAATCAATATTCAATAAAGTTTGTATAAATTTTTATCTAATTATAATGTAGATGTGAAAAGTTGAGGGACGATCAGTAAATCACCTAAAGATCATCAGGAAGTCACCAGGACTCTATTTTACTTGAGGATATAGCGATAGTGTAAACAGGAACTTGAGTATTACTGGCAGCTATCTCTGGTACAGGCGCAAGCTCTACCCAACCATTGGTAAAGGCACCTTTCACTTGGTAGGGACCTGTTTTATGCATATTAGTCATCAGCGCCACCTGATCGCCGACATTAAATCCAGTTAATCCTAACACCAAATCCCGCTGAGAGACACTCAATGCATAAGTTTCACGATTGCTCAAAATACTTTCAGCGACAGCAAGGGGACGCTCATTGGAATACGGATATTTGGTATGCAACAAACCTTCACCACTGGCAATTACTTGAATAGTTGAGGAATAACATGCAAATGCCCCTTCCTCTCTCAATAGCTGAACGGGGATAACCCTTACTCCAGCAGCGGGAACGATTTTGGCCAATTTGTCCTTCAGCGCTACAACATCTTTCCTAACAACCGCTTGCTCAGAAGCAAAAACAGTAACTGCAAAAAAACATTGGATGCCTGCCGCTAGTAATAAAATTTTTACATTCCTCGAAATGGCCGCTTCCTTAGCAGCAGTCGAGGTAACCACCTGGTTCACCATAAAAAACCTCCTGTTTATTATGAAATACATATCGAAGCAGGACAGCATAACACCCAATGCCGTTTTCAATACCATTTTTAAATGTGCATAAAATTGCCTAAATAAATATACGAACCTTTCCTCTCTCCTCACCCCGCAATAAAAACAACTCTTCGTGTCTGACGTCAATAGTGCTAGCATGAAAAAATGAAAGTTGTAATTCAAAGAAGTAAAGAATCATCAGTCAAAGTTGAAGACAAAATTGTTGGTAAGATCGCCTATGGAATGGTGCTATTGATTTGTTTTGAAAAGGGCGATAACGAAACAGCTGTCACTAAAGCAATACACAAAATCACCAACGTTCGCATGTTTGAAGATCCTCAAACAAAAAAAATGTCCTTGAATTTGCAGCAGGTAAATGGTGAAATTCTCTGCATCAGTCAGTTCACTCTTTCATGGGAAGGAGAAAAAGGTCACCGTCCTAGCTTCGATAACTCACTCCCCCCTGATGATGCCCGCTCTCTTTACAATAAATTTTGTGAAGGGTTGATCTCGGCAGGATTCGTTGTTGCCAGTGGAGTATTCGGTGCATACATGGAAGTGAATATAACCAACGACGGACCAGTTACTTTCATACTAAAATTTTAGTACCTACGCGCCAAATGTGGCGGCCGTACCATTTCCCGTTCTAATAGTGGCCTTGGAATCTGCTGTATCCGCTGCATCTGCTGTATATTCTTTTCGATGCATTAAATATGGAACTAATCCCATAAGGTTTACTAACGCTCCAAGCATCAAATAATTGTTAAACAAAGATGCACCGTTAGTAACACCATAATACGCAAAAAGCGTACTAAACGCCACATGCCCCACGCCCAACCCCGCAGGAGTTATTGGAATAGCAACAACCACCAAACCCAGTGGAATAAAAGTAAAAGCATGAGAGAGCGAAAGAGTGTGTGCCACGTTGGGAGCGTATTCAAAAAAAGGCGAAGTCAATATCCAAAAGGTTAAAATATTCATTGACTGGGTAAGCATACTTACCAACACTAATAGCACCATACTTTTTTTATACTTACCAATAGACCAAAATTGATCCAGCGTTTTATTGAAGAACTTCCCTATAAAAGGGATTTTTTCTCCTAGGCGAAAAACCCTTCTTTGAAAATTCTCAGGCAAAAAAAGCGAAAGGAAAAATAATACCATCATCAAGAAAATCATAAAATTTAGATGAACTAAATTCTTAATTGATGGAGAAAGTGCTATTAATTCAAAATAATTTATTACGGAAGCAATGCCCATCAAAAACAGCAGCCCGAAGAGTCCCAAAACCCGATCCATAAATACCGAAGTCAGCAAAAATGTTTTGGAAAGTTCCGGGTCAATCTTTCTAACATAAAGCAATTTGATAAAATCCCCACTGACCGCCCCAGGCAGAACCATATTGAAAAGACCACCAATCCAAGTCAGCTGTATCATCGAAAGGTAAGAAAAATTCTTCACCGACTTTGTGGCCAAAATCACCTTCCAACGAACAGAAACAATTATGATATTTATCATATAAATAAATAGGGCCAAAATCCAACTTCCCTTATATTGCGTTGAAGTAAGCAGTAAAGAAAAATCGATCTTTCCACTCTTTAGCAACCAATAAATAAGCAGAAATGCTATCGACAATTTTAGAAAAAATTTAACAACGCTCATCAACTTCATTAATAGCAACTCCAAAATATGTAATTGTTCTCCGCATAATAGATCTAAAAATAGCGTTCAGAAAACCTAAATTCAATAAACAATTCAAAAAAAAGTAAAAAAATTATTATGCCTCCTATAACTAGTGAAAAAAAATTCCAATGTCTGACAATGCTTGTCCGATAAGCATACGCGAAAGGATAGCGGAAGGATCTAGATTATCGATATTTTTTACAGTATGATCTGTTCTCGCATTCTGGGTCAACACTGGGTCAACACTGAGTTAATACTGAGTTAATTCAGAGCTCAACGTTATTAAAGATTTTTATAAAGGAAGGTTTCTAAATGAGAGTATCAATGATTGGAACAGGTTATGTAGGGTTGGTTTCCGGTACTTGTTTTGCAGAAATGGGACACGAAGTAACTTGTATCGACGTCGATGAAAAAAAAATAAAGATGCTATTACAAGGAAAATCTCCAATCTATGAACCTGGTCTCTCTGAAATGATTACTAGGAACGTTCAAGGTGGCCGACTCTCATTTTCTACCAATTATGAATCTGTTCGTAACTCCCAAGTAACCTTTCTCGCAGTTGGAACTCCTGCTGCTGAAGATGGTCACGCTAATTTAGATGCCCTCTTTGCGGCAGCTACTGAAGTAGCACAACACATTATTGATGGATCTATCGTCGTAATAAAATCAACAGTCCCCATCGGTACAGCTATTCAAATGAAAAAGCACCTCTCTGCTATCGTAAATAACCTTCGTTTCACTGTAGTGAATAATCCAGAATTTCTAAAGGAAGGAAGCGCAATCAACGACTTCATGAAACCAGATCGAGTAATTATCGGGTACGACCAAGTGAAAGATGTTTGGGCGGGAGCGATCATGGACGAGCTTTATGCACCCCTAGTGCGCCAAGGAAATCCTATCTATCATATGTCCAACCTTTCGGCAGAAATGACTAAATATGCCGCCAATAGTTTTCTCGCGACAAAAATTTCCTTTATCAATGACATCGCACACCTTTGCGATCTTACTGGTGCGGACATCGAAGAGGTGCGACGAGGAATTATCTCCGACCGACGCATTGGTCCACACTTTTTGTACCCTGGACCGGGATATGGTGGCAGCTGTTTTCCAAAAGATGTACAAGCGCTGATGTCCACCGCTGCTGAATACGACCACCCGTTGAAAATTGTCCGCGCTGCCCACGAGGTAAATAATCAACATAAATACTATCTATTCAAAAAAATAAATTGCCACTTTGCAGGAAATTTAGAGGGAAAAACTATTGCGATTTGGGGTACGGCATTTAAACCCAACACCGATGATATTCGAGAGTCACCGGCAATCACTTTGATTACCGAAATATTGAAAAATGGCGGAAGAGTTCATGCCTACGACCCAGTGGCCAACGAAAACCTTTTGCAACTATTAACTGCAGAACAACTGTCTGGATTCCGTTTATTTGAAAATAAGTATGATTGTATTAACGCCGCCGATGCCCTCGTACTAGTTACTGAATGGCCAGAGTTTCGTGCTCCAGATTTTGCTGAAATAAAAAAACGACTGAAACAAGCAGTATTAGTTGATGGCAGAAATATCTATTCCACAGAGAAAGTCCTCAGTTATGGAATCCAATACTACTCCATTGGTAAGGATATCGCCCGCTATCTACACCATCAAAATAAGTATATCGATCCCCAAAGTATCGATCAATTTGATGGTATAGAAAGAAGTATGGAAAGAAATATCGAAATAAAAGAAAATGTATTTGGTAAAGTCACTCTGTAAAAAAGGAAGCGCTAAAAACGCAGCATAACGTATGTCAACGATTAAAATTGGAATGCTACAAATTAGTTCACAAATTTATCCAGAAGAAAATATCAAAAAAATATTGTCGTATTCTGACGAAATAAAAAAATCAGGAGCACAAGCTCTTTTTCTACCTGAATATTTTTATTCCTATTCCTCAAACTCCAAATGCCCTCCTCCTTACCTGGTACAAAAAAACGACCCAAGCTACTATCAACTTCAAGAGCTTGCAAAATCCCTAAACGTTTACCTTCTGGGAGGCAGTGCGGCCACAAGGGACAATGACGGCGGAATGTTTGATAATTTGCCCTTTCTTGACGAAGAGGACAATCTATCGATAGGACCATCATTGTATAACCGCATCCATAATTTCACGCCCCAAGGGGAAGCGCTTCCCACTTATGATAAAATGCACCTATTTGTATGCGATCTAAATGGTGACGATCATCAAACTACCAATGACCAAAATGGCCAATATGATGAAAGTAAATATTTTCGCGCGGGAAAACGTCCGCTAGTCCTCAATCTCAAAACATCCCCGCTAAATGTTTGTATCGGATTTGGCATTTGCTTCGATCTACGTTTCCCTGAATATTTTCGTGAATTGGCCAGACAAGGTGCAGAGTTACTCTCTATCTCTTCCGCATTTACAGTCCCAACAGGAAAAGCACATTGGCATACACTGCTACGAGCACGGGCAATTGAAAATCAGTGCTATGTAGTGGCCGCTGCTCAGTGTGGCCGCTGCGGGAGCAGCGGCAGTAGCGACAACTATCGTTATACCTACGGTCACTCGTTGTTGGTTGACCCTTGGGGGGAAGTAATCATCGATGCTGGTGACGATGAAGGGTTGCATGTCGCAGAAGTGGATCTTTCGTTGGTGCATGCAGTACGAAAAAAAATGAAAGTATTTTAATCACTCAAAATCATGAACATTACCTATCTCTATGTAAATTATTGATATCAAAAAAAATGATTTTTTTGTTTTTTTGATATCAAAAAAGCTATATAATGCAACTATTATGAGGAAAAATAAACATTTTTTTGAGCGCAATCTGATGAGCGAACTCATCTCTTGGAAAAATAAAAAAACCAAGAGACCCCTGATTATATTCGGAGCACGACAGGTAGGAAAAACCTTTTTGCTTAAAGAATTTGGCCTCCATTTCAGGCAGATAGTTTATATTGATTTTTTTCGCAACTCCCAATTCGCCTCCATTTTTGAAAAAGACCTCTCGCCTAAACGCATTCTTCAAGAATTAGAACTTTTATTAGAAACATCTATCGACGTCGAGCAGGATCTTGTTATTTTTGATGAGATTCAATATTGTTCTCGAGCATTACATTCATTGAAATATTTTGCAGATGAATTTCCCTCAGGAAATATTGCCTCCGCAGGGTCGTTACTATAGTATTCCACAAAATGTTTAAGGGGTCCGATATCCCCTATACAAAATTAAGTTTTGTATAGAATCCAAAAACTTTAAGAACCTCCTTTGCTGAATCCTTGAAAAACAATAGTAGACATTGAACC
>JADGBS010000064.1:0-5326 GCA_015231325.1 Oligoflexia bacterium
GTTTACTACAGTTGAGGATGATTTCTGATCTTACGTTTAAATTTTCTTGCAAAAAAAGTTCTGCCAAAAACTTTTTATTTTGATCACAGTTCCAGTTACAAAAAGTATTAACTGCTTCTTTAAGAGTACTCTTTTGTTCCCTATACATTTCAAAAAATCGGCCTAGAACATTCAGTGATTTTTCATCACGATTTTTTAATTTTTGACCTATCATCCATACTGATTTAATCAAATCGTCTTCGTCACGAATGTCTTTATCGCTTAAATTCAAATCCTCGATAATAATAGGATTCTCGACAACTTCATCACGTACAATCAGACCATCAACTAAATATAAAATTCGCTTAGAGTATTTGCAATGCACTTGGGAGTGAGTTACTTGTACAATTGTTTGGCCGTCGAAGTTTAACTTTTGCATTAAATTCATAATTCCTTGACCAGTTCGTTGATCTAATGATCCGGTGGGTTCATCAGCGAAGAGAAAAGATGGATTATTTACCAGTGCTCGAGCAATTGCCACTCTTTGTTTTTGGCCACCTGAAAGTTGTTTGGGCATATAATGAGCACGTTGTGTTAACTCCACCGCTTCTAGACATTCCATCGCACGGTTATAACTGGCATTCCCGGTGATGCCGCGATAGAAAAGAGGTAATTGGACATTATCAATTACCGAAAGTCCTTCTAGTAAATTGAAATCTTGAAAAATAAATCCAATATTTTTATTGCGTAAACTGGCGAGTTGACGTGAACTCATCACAGAGACATCTTCTCCTAGTATACTATATTTACCTGCAGATGCTTTGGCCAAGCAACCAAGAATTGAGGAGAGGGTGGACTTCCCTGATCCACTAGGACCCATTATTGAGACAAACTCGCCCTTGCCAATGAAAAGGGAAATTCCTTTAAGAACTGATACCTCTTTATTGTCAATCGAAAAACTTTTGGTAATATTTTCCATTTCAATCATAGAAAATCCCTGAATTCAACTTCAGGTGGTAATCGGCCAATAGCGGTGTAATAGCTGTTTAACACCGTAATTACTTCAATCTGGGTGTTTACTTCTAGAATACGGGAATTATTTACCTCACTTTGAGCGTCAATAACATCACGAATTTTACCAGATTCCACCTTGTACTTAATGTATTCATTCTGTAATTTCTTTTCGCTCATCGAGCGAACAACTTTTGCCATATCCAATTTTTTATAGATTATCTCTACGTTAAAAATAGCATTGGCCACATCTTTTGCGAGATCATTTTCTGCCTTTTGTAAGTTAATTTCCGATTGAGAATAATTTCGTTTGGTTGCGCGATAAGAAAAATTATCACTATTTTCAGTAAGGGGATAACTAAAGTTTATAGCAATGGTAGTGGTTGGATTATTTAATTTTTTTAATTCTTTTCCAGTTTCTATCAATTCGGTACCAGTTCGGTTATAACTTCTAGTTAATGAAAGGTCGAGACTTGGTAAAATGCTGGAAAATGCTTCGTCAATACTCATTTTTGCAGTTTTAACCGCTAGTACTGCTGCCTTATAGTCAGATCGATTTGCCTTTGCAATTTCTAAACTATCTTGCAGAGAAAGTGTAGGTTTTTCTGGAATTTTTGAAAATTCATGTGGATCAGGATAAATTACCGCCATAGAATCTTTGATATTTAAAACAGTTCGCAAATTAGCATGAGAATCAGAATACGCTTTGCGAGCTGATATCAACTCAATCTCGCCTTGTGTCACTTGCAACTTAACTTTTAGGATGGAAAAATCGTCGCTTTCACCAACTTTATACATTTCGTTCAAGTCAGAAAGGAGAACGTTGGTAGAATGTAGTGATAACTCCGCAATTTTCAACTGAGTTTGTTTTTGAAAAACATCAATAAAGGCAGATTGTGCGTTAGTAACGGTGTTCATAATACTGGTTCGAATATTTTCAATTGCTGAAGTGTGAGCAATCTCTTCCTTGTATTTTGGAATCATCCCAACAAAGAAATAGGATCCTTTAAGTAGATTAATCCCTAGACCTGCACCTAGATCCCAACTATAATTGGTAGTGTCAGTGCTGTCACCGCCACCTTCAGTAGTAGTATTGATTTTAGATATTTTGGGAAAATTGAGATTATAAGTTAGGCCACCATAATATTGACCAGTAAGATCAATTCCAAAATTAGTGGTTTTCGTTAAAGACTTTATTTCTTTAGGAGTACTTTTCTGAATAGCATATCCCGAGGAAAGTTTTAGTTGTGGCAAATAAATAAGATTATATTGTTTTCTCATCTCCTCAGCTTCAATTGTATTATTTTGAATCACTTTAATCTCAAGCCCTTGATTTGCAAGCAATTCGAACAACTCTTTTCTTGTAAGCGTTTTTTTAACATTACTAGGTACAGTAAAAATATCTAGCGGTTGTAATAATTTACTCAGACCAATATTTTTATGTTTTATATTTGCAACTGTAGCAGCAATGGTGGAATCCATGTCTTGATCAGCTTCGAAAACATCCTTGGCCTCAACAGTTATAAAGAAAGAGGTCCATGAAACAAAAAAGGTCATCAATGGGCCAAGTACCTTCATGATTCCCCCCCAGAAGCTAATACTATTTCTCCTTCTTTTAACCCTGATACAACTTCTATTTCGCTGTCATTTTGAATTCCAGTGGTAATTTTACGCAACATAGGTGTATTACTTCCAGCATTAATAACCGTTATAAAAATTTCATTGGAAATAGATTTCAGCACGATCAATGGTACAGTTATGACATTCGATTTTTTGTTAAAAATTATTTTCACTCTACCTCGATAAAATTCTCGCACTTTTGAATCTTGAGCGTTAAAAGCGAATTTAACCAAATATTTTTTAATTAGGGGTGTGTTGGTACCAATTGAAGGAGGATTCTCCCAATCTTGTAGATCGCTATCACTATGGTTATCAATAAAAACTATCTTTGCTGCAAGCGGTTGAGGTATAGCATCCAGAGTGACTGTCGCCTCCATTCCTGAAGACAACTTACCAATGTAGCTATCTTCGATAATGCATTCAAAAATTAATCTTTTTGGATCAGCGATGATTGCCAAGCGCTGACCAACATCTACTTCGGTATTTGTCGATTTTTTTACCACTAAGCTGGAAATTATTCCGTAATTATCGGCAATTATTTCAGTAGTACTGGCCTTAATTTTTGCTTCCGCCAGATCTTCCGCACTTTTTTTCATGGCAATTTGTTTACGTTTTAGTTCTGTTGTACTAGTACGATATTCATTTAAGATTAATTCGTAATCTTTGTTAGGAATAATCTCTTTGTCTGCGAGCATTTTCTTCACTTGGACGTCTTTTGCCAACTGATTAAATTTCAACATAAATGAGTCCATTTCCATTTTTTCTATTTGTGATTTATCTAATAGTGATTGATACTCTTTTTCATCAAGAAAATTATCCACTTCAATAATTTTTTGTCCCTTTTTGACGATACTAAAATTATTGACCAAGATATTTTTGATTTTTATTTTTCTCTCCGCAGTAATCTCCTTGCGGTCAGAATACTTAACCTCACCGTCCCATTCTCCGGCCAAAATAATCTCACCTCTTTGTGCAGTAAACCTGCCTAGCACTCCGCCAACACCTCTACGATTATTGCTATCAGCTTTTGAAAAAAATTTGTCACAACTGAAGCTAATCAACAACAATGTAATAATAAATGGTAAAAACTTAAAAGAGCTCACAGATCTTATCTTCATGGTTTATCCACGTAATGCTTCATAGGGATCAATTTGCGACGCTTTAAGAGCTGGAAACAAACCGAAAATGATCCCCAGTATTATTATAAATAATAAAGATAATATTATTGGAGTAATCGATATTACTGATTCATTGATATTAAGGGAACTTGCAATCATATTACCGATCGCTATTCCCAAGACCATTCCAATAATTCCCCCACTCAAACAGATAATCACCGCTTCAAATAAAAATTGTAACATAATATTGGTATCAGTGGCCCCGATCGCTTTTCGTAGTCCAACCTCTTTTTTTCTTTGAACGACTGACATTAGCATTACGTTCATAATACCTATACCCCCGGTAACTAGACTGATCAGCGCTAAACATAGACCCACAAAAATAATGTTATCCATAATTTTCTGGGAACTTTCTACCATTTCTTTGGCATCGGTGAGTTGTATACCTGAATATCTCTTCTCAAGTAGCAATTTTATTTGAGATTTTGTACCAGGTAGATGATTTTCTTCATTTACCTGTACAATGAAATTAGATGATTTATCTTTGCCAGCTAAAATCTTTTGTCCGATTTTTAGTGGGAGTATCAATGATCTGTCGACTGAAATATCGCTTCCTCCTCCTCCTTTTTGCTTTAAGGTTCCAATAATTTTTATTAGCGAAATGATACCGTTAACTTGAAGATAAACATATTTTCCTAACGGGTTTTCCTTTGCAAAAAAAGTATTTTTGACTTCATACCCTAAGAGTGCAACCAAAGCATATTGCTCTTCTTCAACATCACTAAAGAATCGACCACCATCAATTGTAATGCCAAGACTATCGAATGAATCGTGGTGATATCCTAAAACTGGTTGAAAAATCTCCATCTTTTTATATCGGATAATGCCACTACCGGAGATTACTAAGTTTACTTTTTTGATATTGCTATCATATTTTCCCAGAAGTTCTTTATCAGAGAAAGAGAAATTTTTCGCTGTCTGTTCCGCTCCGTTGCCTCCTATCCCCAAAAATCCCCCACTTCCACTTTTTACCCAAATCAAATCGACGCCTAATTTTTCCAATTCACGTTGAATATTCAATTTAGCACCTTCGTTACTACATAACACCGCAATAAATGCCCCACTACCGAAGACGATACTAAGTATGGTTAAAAACGAAGTTAATTTTTTTACCAATAAATTTCTAAATGAAAGTCTGATTAAACCAATAAGATTTCGCATATTTCCCCTTACTGCAACAATCTTGATAATCTATTATCATGTGTTTTAGAGATTGTTTAAACAGGTAAATTTTTTCCATCCACCGTTACAAGTGAATTATTAGTATACTATTATTATGTCAGAATAATATTTTTACTCTTTTCGAAGATGTTGTATAGTTCGAGTCATCGGTCACGAATAGGCACCGGATGAAGTCAAAATCAGGACAATTATATGATTCAAAAAATTTTTACATTTTTGATTTTTTTATCATTAGTGTCTCTATTCAATTTGATTACCATGCATACTGCGTTGTTCGCGGCACCACCGGCCCCACTGACAGCTGTTGCTCAAGAATATGAATTACAAAATGAGATAATATTAGGGGGCAAAGTAGA
>JADGBS010000064.1:5336-11369 GCA_015231325.1 Oligoflexia bacterium
TTTTATGAAATTATTCGTATTAAAGAGGTTAGCAGTGATAGCAATAAAAGCGGAAATTCCAACATTATCAAAGAAATTTTTAAGTATGAAGGAGACCAGGTCAAAAAAGGTGATCTACTGGCAAAAGCTGATATTCGCATTTTAGAAAAAATAATTACAGATGCAAAAGAAAATTTAGATTTAAAAATTAAAGCTCTGGCGATGAAAGAGGAAATAGAGGTTAAGGCAAAAGCAAATTATCAAAAGAAAAAAATGTTAGCAGCAAAGAAGGTAATAGATATGCATGAAGTACGTAATTCGTATACTCAGCTTATCGATTTTCAATTGGCAATAATTTCGGCAAAAAATGAAATCAAGGGAGACACTCTCAATCTAGATAAATTGCAACAAAAATTATTAGATTCCAATTATTACGCCTCAATCGATGGCATAGTGACTTACTTACTGGTAAAACCTGAAGAGTTTCAAGGAATTTTTTACGGTAATCGTGGGCAACTTTTCATGCGTATTGAGACTCCTGATCAATATTCAATCAACGCTTCTGCCTTTGATATTCAGATTGCCAAACTTAATGCCGGTGATCGTGGGGAAGTGGTGATTGAATATATCGACAGTAAAAAATCTTACCCCTGCGTTATATCTCAAATTACTCCACAAATTCAAACACCATCTAATCAGCAAAATAGTAGACCTGGGATGTTGAAAGAAAAAGGAACCGGTACTTACAAAGTTAGTTGTACTTTTTATACTGGCGGAGAGCGTCTTATGGGGGGAACTTTAGCGAAAGTAATTTTCAAATATGATAAAATTCATGTTGGAATGGCCCTTCCTTGGAGTGCGGTAGAAATAGTTGCTGGTAAGGGTCATGTTAAAATTGCCAATTACAAAAATGAAAACAAAAAACGAGAAGTGGTATTAGGTAACTTTGATCAAAATTATGTTGAAATTAAATCTGGCATTAACCAAGGGGACATAGTTGAAATCATGTTGTGATCAAAATAATTTAAAAACGCGTACAGAATGATTAGCGGATGCGGTGGACATCCCTCCCTTGGTATCAGTATTGTTCACCATAACCGCGTATCGATTATTGGGCCTCATTTTCCCACAATTCCCATTTTGATATTTGCAAAATAGCATCGGATTTTTATAGGTATTTTTTACCACCAGGTATACGTATAAAAATATTTCTATCAGGCTCCTTATACGCGGTGAATTCCTTGTTCCCCATTTGAGACACGCATGAGTATTGTGCTTCTATTATCTTCGTTCGCCCAAACATTGATCATTATGATTTTCTTTATTTGATCTTTATTAAATCCTAATTCATTCAATTTGTCTCTTGTAACCGCAATTTTCTGTTTGTCAACAACTGGAGAAACTGTCCTTATGCCATCCGTTGTTGATGCCCAGCTTACAACTATTGACCATATTAATGCCCCTAGCAAAACTCTCATTGGTCCATCCCCTTTTCAAAAATAGACACCTTCTTGGATTTTTTTAAATGGCCGATCTCCTTTATGACAATGTGCAGTCCATTCTTAAGTTAAAAATAAATTTACCTAAATTTATTTTTTGTAAGCGGATTTTATTGAAGACCATAACTTTTCAAAGGATTAAGTACTTACGTGGTTATTGAAAAATTTTTACACAGGCCACCTGCCCGAAGATATGGAGACGGTTGCTCTTGAGCTAACACAATTAAATCTAAGTAAAACGATATAATTTCGTAATACATCCTCTCAATCGTACATACAATGACGGCCATATTGTTTTGTCGCAGTCTATTTTGGTGTTACACTGTACAGACTGGACAAAGAATAACAAAAAAAATTTGGGAGAAAATTCAATGAAACCTTCGTTTATTTACCTACCACTAATTTTATTTATCCTAAATATTTTGACGACAGAAACCGTAAAAGCGGCCGCTGCAGCGGCCGCTGCAGCAGGGGCCCCTGCTGCGGCAACTACATCCGAAAGTTACGATGAACCCTCTTTTCCTGTCGCAAGCTCAAGAAACAAAAAATGTCCTCCGGCCCCCAGAAAAGGTCCTACTCTTCGAGTATCAAGTATAAATCAAAATTATACTAGTTGCCGGAACTTGATAAGTAGCAAACAACTCACTCCAATCGGTCAAGGAGACTACAAAGACATTTATTTGGAGTTGACAAATAATGATCCTAGCAATTCAACTGTCTACAAATTCTATAGACAAGATCGAGAATCACGCTATTTTTCTGTCTGGACAAGGAACGCCATTGCACAATATAATTGGGCCATAAAAATAGGCATCGGTTGTGCTGTTATTAAAAATTTGAATAGCGTTGAGCAAGATGGTTACTTCGCTTGCGAATATGTTCCTTATGGGTTAGACCAATTGTCATTTCTAAATAAGGGACAAAATGATCTTACTGAAGAAGAGATTATCAATGAGCGTAGATTGCTGGACTATCTGTCCGATCTGTTTGTTCTGGCCATAAATTCAGAAGTAGCTCTTGATTTGAGTGTTGATAACCTTCGTGTTGATAAATATGGACGTGTACTTTTGGTGGACTTTAAGGAGGAGAAAGAAGATCGTGGCGGATTTGTTAAGGCATTTTTGGTTTCAGTATACAAAGAATCTTGGGCCAAGACATTCCCTAATTTCGCAAGCAAACTTCTAACGAAAATTCAAAGTAAAGCTCCCAGTTTTGCCGCATCCTCACCCACCGACCTTTAAACTGAAACAGGTCACGCGCGCACAACCTATCTATACATAAATTGCATGCCTGAACCTACTTCGCATACTGGTAAATGGTGAGACAGGGCAATCTTGGACTTTAGATCTGTACAATGGCATGGATGCATCTTTTCTGGAAAATTTTGCAATAAAAAATCTATCGTTTTAGAAATTCTGACAGAAGTAGAACTAATGTCCAGAAAATGAAGCCCCCCAATTATATCTACAATTCTTTTCTCCGCGCATACGTCTTGTGCATACTTAATAATGTTGCAAATACCAGAATGAGAACAGCCCGTAATAATAACCAGGCCGTTAAGACTTTTGTATACAAGTGCCGAATCATCAAGCAGAAAATCATTTTCTTTTTGATTATTGTGTGTACACAAACCAACTGCTTCTCGTTGTTCAAAATCAAATATTGATGGAATTTGACCAAGAAAAACGAACTTATTATTTAAGTAATACGGTTTATCAGTTAGCAATAATGAAAAGAACTTTTGCAAATATTCAGGTGGTATGTCGACCCCGATATTTAAATTGTCTAACTCTAGTGATTTTGGTTCTAATGCCCGCGGATGTGCTAATAATTTAGGTCGTTTTCTAGTATCAATGTCACTGTAACTCCTTTTTAATTTCTCAATAAGAAAAGGAATTCCCCGAGTGTGATCGTCATGTCCGTGAGAAAGCACAAGATAATTGATGGAAGCAATATCAATGTTCAATTTTTCTGCATTCAAAATGAACGCAGAAGAATAACCTGCATCGAACAAAATTTTTATATCCTCATCTTCTATAAAATAAGAAACCGCCGGTTCTCCGTAAAGGTACTGATCGATAATGGTATTGTTGTCAATGAGGACAGTAAGCTTCATAAATTTTTTAACTCAGATTCTATTAACTCAGATTTTATATATTTTGTAACAGATCATTGATCTCTCTTATATCATTAGCAATGTCGAAATTTATTTCTTTCGCTCTGCGTTCTGCACATCTTAGGTCTAATCTCATTGCGATGAGCTCTCCCCGTAATGCCGACTCTCTTGCGCTAGCAAGGTGCCTCTCCACTTCGATTTTTAATAATTCATTTTGATTACCAATTAATGCGCGAATTTCACCAACCCGCTCTTGGATATCCAGATTAATCTCTTTTGCTCTATGCTCTGCGTAAGTTATATCCACCCTCATTGCGAGGAGATTCTTATGTAATGCCGCCGCCCTGGCACTAGCAAGGTGTTTCTCGATTTCAATTTTTAATAATTCATTTGGGTCGCCAATTAATGCACGGATTTGATCAACCTGCTCTTTGATATCCAAATGAATCTCTTTTGCTCTACGCTCTGAGTAACCTATGTCCACTCTCATTGCCATAAGATCCCCCTGTAATGCCGCATCCCTAGCGCTAACAAGGTGCTTCTCAATTTCAATTTTTAATAATTCATTGGGGTTGCCAATTAATGCACGGATTTCATCAACCTGCTCTTTGATATCCAAATGAATCTCTTTTGCTCTACGCTCTGAGTAACCTATGTCCACTCTCATTGCTATAAGATCTCCCTGCAATGCCGCATCCTTGGCCCTAGCAAGATGCTCCTCCACATCTCTTCTTAATAGCACAGTTACAACCGCCTCAGGCGTATTTTCTGAACTCGCCAATACAGTGGATGTAAAACAGCTCAAAGCTAGAATCGCGCTTAAAGTAAGCAACCGCTTCTTTTTTTTCATTTGTTCGCTCCCATTTTTTTGATTTTTTAAGCTCTCTAAACCTACATGGGGGCGAAGTCTATCATGGAATCAAGAGAAACAAAAATTTAACGTGAAAATTTAACGTGAAAATTCAACGTAGATGTTCTACATATCGTTTCAATATAGCATCATAGGTCTTGTTCTCCCTGACCTTCGACATCGCCTTTCTCAATTTTGCAATTATTATGCCTGAAGTTTCTTTATTCGCGGCCAAATACAATCGCACCTTAAAATCTTCAAGATATAAGGACTTTTCATAAAAATTGACATTTAATCCCGCATGCTTGGTCAACGAACGAATAGAAAATTCATCGTTCAACATCAAATCTATACGCCCGAGATACAATTTTTTTATATTGTCCGCATCGGAAGACACTACGTCTAATTCTAAGTCCTCTTTGAAGCCCTTAATTAAGCAAATATTGCGATCGAGCATCTTGCCTGACCACCCCAATTTTATATTTTTTTGCATCGTCTAATTTTGTCAAATTAATATTTTTTTTATCTCTGTGCTTATAAACATACATGTCCCATGAGATAATCTCATCTACCCATACAAATAAATCCTCTCGTTCAACAGTCCGTGCAATGGAATAAATGAATGTGTCCTTATTTTTTAAGGTTGCACTGTACGCCCGTGCCCATGGCATAAATCTGATATTACTAACTAATCCAGCTTCCTTGAAAACCGCTACAACAACCTCCGTGGCCAGGCCCGCTGGTTTGCCATTTTCTGTATAGCTGTAAGGTGGATATTCCTCAGTATATATCTCCACAACCGCATTGTTCACACCATACACTTGACCCTGCGCCATCATCAAATACGCCGTTAATGAAAATAACAAACGAGCAAGTGCACCCAGTACGTTATGATCGAGACCAAACATGTCCTGTAATTTTGACACCACTACCTCCTTAGATCGATTTGTACATTTCAAATATGCAACAAAAAATAATATTGCATAATGATTTTTGTTCGTCAATTTTGTTCATCAATTTTGTTCATCAATATTTTGTCAACAAAGTGTAGATTAATATACAGAAATGAGCTAGAATCGCCCAGGCGGAAAATAGTCGTTCTGTAAATCTGACCCATTTACTTTGGAGAAAAATGCGTAATGAGTAGCGTAATAAGTAGCAAAGAAACAAGACAAAAATTAATTGAACGCTTTATTCGATATGTAAAAATGGATACAACCTCCGATCCTAACGCTGCAAGCTTTCCCAGTACCAGTAGTCAATTTGAACTGGCAAATTTGCTTGTTAATGAGCTTCACGAACTGGGAGTCACCTCTGCTAGCGTAGATGAGAAATGCTATGTCACCGCTAGCATCCCCGCAAATAGCAAAGCAACCATACCTCATATCGGGTTTATTGCACATCTCGATACCTCGTGCGAAGCTCCCGGACATGGTATTTTACCTCAAATTATAGAATGTTACCATGGCGGTGACATTCGTCTTCCAAATACAGCAGATACTGATGTGTTTATCCGTGTAGACGAATCACCATCGCTTGAAAAATGCATCGGGCACACATTGATCACCTCTGACGGAAGAACTTTACTC
>JADGBS010000064.1:11379-17208 GCA_015231325.1 Oligoflexia bacterium
GATGATAAAGCGGGAATAGCTGCAATTATCACTGCTGTGGAATACATCATGTCTCACAAGGAGATAGTTCATGGCGAAATTAAGATCGCAATTACCCCTGATGAAGAGATTGGACAAGGGGCCAAGTTCCTAGACTTGCATAAATTTGGCGCAAATTTTGCGTACACAGTGGATGGTGGAATGACTATCAATAAAGAGACATTTAGTGCTGACACCGCCACTATTCATGTAACAGGGCGTAATATCCACCCAGGGAAAGCAAAAGGAATTATGGTAAACGCCATAAAGGTAATATCTGCCATCATTGATAGACTTCCCTTACACATGTCTCCAGAAACCACTCAAGATTATGCGCCATTTCTCCACCCTATGGATCTTACGGTGTCTGTTAGTAATGCCACTTTAAAATTAATTCTTCGCGATTTTCTTGAAGAAGGACTAGATGCTCAAAAACATATACTGGAAGTAATTATCGCTGAGGTCCAAAAAATTTACCCTGTAGCAAAAATCCAGATGGAAATTACTGAGAGCTATAGGAATATGCGTAAAAAATTAGATGAAAATCCTTTATGCTTAGAATTGCTTTCTGCAGCTGTCGCAAAAACGGGGGTGGCGGTTGACTACGCTCCAATTCGCGGCGGCACCGATGGCGCAACACTAACTGCGTTAGGACTGCCAACTCCAAACCTCTTTTACGGAGGTGAAAATGCTCACTCCCTCTCAGAATGGGTTTCCGTAGACATCATGGAGAAATCAATGGAATCAATAATTAATATTATTACTTTGGCAGTTAATCATACCTCAACGCATAATTAATCGGAAGTGTCGCACTAGTACAATGTACATTAATGGTATTATCAATACATATATTTTTAACGGAGGTTTTGCTTGAAATTAGTGTGGACTGTTTTTAGCATATTTCTGACTATATCTTTTGTTATGACACACAGAGTTGCTTCTGCAGAGCAAGCGATGCAAGCTGGCCAATTGGTAAGAATAGATACTTCCGTACCGGAAGAACCGATAGAACAGAGTATTGAACTATTTCATTTTGCGCAAACAAATCAAGAGTTCTTTTTTACTTATAACGGTCACAATGCCCATTCGTTATCACAAATTTTCGAGATACTATTAAATGATAATAGAACTTATAGCAACGCAAGAATTAGTTTACTAGTACCGAAAATCTATTTTCCTGGGGTGTTTAATAGTGACAAAGAACTCTCTGATATTTTTTATAGTAATAGGGATCGAATAGACCTAATCTTTTCGCCAAATGTAAAAATCCATCAAAACTTCTGGATGCGAGATGGTCACCTCTTCGCAAAAATCAATGGAGAAAAAGCTGTCCTAGCGTTCGATTATTATAGTCAAGAGGAAAATGTTAAGATAGAGGATTCCACCGCATATGTAGTAGCAAAAAGCAAACAACTACCGCTATATAAGATTGTTCACCCTGACGATACGAGTTTGTACCAAAACGATGGTAATGCGTTGAGCTCCGGCGGAAATTTCTTGTTATTACCAGGCAATATTCTTTTAGTTGGAAAAATTTTGTCTGATTTTCCCGCAGGATTTTGGAGCAAAGATATTGATAACAACAATCGTTCTTTAAATGATTTTTTACATTTGTTATCAATTCAAAGCAATGCTCAGGACGATTTCAGATATGAAATATTGCCTCTCGACGTCGCTCCATTTCACCACATAGATGAACTTTTTTCGGTGATAAAAACTAATGGCACTGCCCCATGCGATTACGCAATACTGGTTTCATCTCCAAGAAAAGCGATAGAGATAATAAATAAAACGATATCACTAATTGCTCCCTCTTTATTGAAGAATCAAAGGAGGTGTACAGGATATTCATACAAGTTACTTGCTGAAATTAGTGACAATACTCTCAGATCAAATCTGCTCCAGGAAATGGATAATCACTTTTGTGTGGGACACATTCCCCTTGAATTTTTTGCTAAGGAACCGATTTTATCAGATATTACTGCAATTAATTACTCTAAGATCCTAAATAACAACAGTGAATATGCTCATACTTATCAGGACGTCATCAATGAAAATTTAGAAAAACTACTACCGGTATTGAGAGAACGCACCCATTGCGACCACCCCTTAGTAATCGACTTGCCAGTACTTTTTGCCATGCCTTTTGGAAGTGCAATCTTTCCAAATGCCGTTAATGGAATCGTGCTTTCCGCCACAGACAATGCCGTTTCAACCTATATTTATCCTCGAAGCTATTTTTCTCCGTTTGATGTTTACATCGTAAACATATTAAAAAAATATGGCATTGATGCCAGAGGAGTATATGATCTTCCCTATCATGTAAATAAAGGTGAGGTGCACTGTGCCTCGAATAGTCTGCCAATATGATAAGGAAAAGCAATATGCCAAATTTTCATACCCTAAATTTAATAGAAATGGCCGCTACGAAAGTTCGGGAAAAAAAGAAGGTAGCTATTATAACAGTAGTCAAAGTTAAAGGCAGCGCCCCGCAGATACCGGGAGCAAAGATGTTATTGGTAGCAGAGGAGATAAATAACAGTGTAGATACCGGTATAAATGACAATATAGAATCGTTTAGTGGCACGTACGGCACCATCGGCGGGGGAAATTTAGAATATCAAGCACTAAAAGAGGCCCGTGAAATCATGCGGGAAAACGTGGCGCATCAACACCGAATCCATTATTTTGAAAAAGACTTACATCGAGATTTAGGAATGGTTTGTGGTGGCGAAATTACCTACATTATCGAATTATTGTCTCCCCCAGACCAACTAATTATCTGTGGTGCAGGCCACTGCGGATTAGCTTTGTACCAAATGGCAAAATATCTAGATTTTTCGATCACCATGATAGATGCAAGAAAAGAATATGCCGATGCGCAGTTATTTACAAAGGCCGACCTGATCGTCGATTCCTTTGACGAAGAAGTATTGTCTCAAAAATTACGTTGTGACCAAAATACTTTTATTGTCATAGTAAGTAAGGATCATCCTACTGATTTTAAATTGGTGCGTTATTTTTTGAATAAGGAGTGGAAATATCTAGGGGTGATCGCCAGCAAAAGCAAGGCCTGTTCGCTTAAAAATGAATTAAGTAAGGAGGGGTATCTAACGGAAAAAATAGAAAAAATCTGTGCCCCCATCGGTCTAGAAATTGGAGGAAGCACACCTGCAGAGATTGCGGTGAGCATATTGGCACAAATACTGCAATTTAGAATCTTACAGTGAACTGCTCTTGGTTATTTCTTTTTCCCGCGACCACCACCTGCCCAACTATCTTTAAGTGTCACGATACGATTAAATACTGGTGATCGTTGTTGACAACAACGATCTAAACAAAAATATCCTTGTCGCAAAAATTGATAACGCTGCTCAGCAGTGGCCTGCGCTAATGATGGTTCAAATTTGCAACTGGTAATTTCCTCAACTGAGTTAGGGTTGACTTGAGAACGATAATCAACTTCCTCTCCATCAGCACCAACTCCAGGATGCTCGGCAGTGAAAAGTTGGTTGTAAAGGCGAACGATTCCATCGATCGCAGTACCGACATTGACCCAGTGGGCCGTGCCCATTACTTTACGACCATCCGCAGACCATCCGCCCTTTGTCGTAGGATCGTAAGTGCAGTGTAATTCAAGAATTTTTCCGCTACTAGGATCTTTAATCACTTCGTCGCATTTTATATAATAGGCATGCTTCAAACGCATTTCTTTGCCTGGAGAAAGACGAAAATATTTGGGCGGAGGATTTTCTGAAAAGTCATCCTCTTCAATATAGATCTCGCGGGAAAAAGGAATCTTTCTACTTCCCATACTAGGATCTTCAGAATTATTTTCGGCATCTAATTCTTCAACCTGCCCCTCCGGATAGTTGGTGATAACTACTTTCAGTGGTTTTAACACCGCCATAACCCTGGTGGCCTTTTGATTCAATTCTTCGCGAATGCAGAATTCTAAAAGTGCATAGTCCACAGTACTATTGGCCTTCGCCACGCCAATGCGCTCACAAAATGTACGAATGGCGGATGGCGTATATCCGCGACGACGAAAGCCGCTAAGGGTGGGCATTCGCGGGTCATCCCAACCACTAACCACTTTTTCTTGTACCAACTCCAACAGTCGGCGTTTACTCATCATGGTATACGAAAGATTTAGTCGCGCAAATTCGATTTGTTGCGGGTGGCAAGGAGTTTTCAATTCATCAAGGAACCAGTCATAGAGCGGACGATGATCTTCGAATTCCAAGGTACAAATCGAATGGGTTATCCCCTCAAGCATATCCGAGAGACAGTGAGTAAAATCGTACATTGGATAGATACACCATTTGTCACCAGTACGATGGTGAGATACTTTTCGAATCCGATAAATCACTGGATCACGCATATTGAGATTAGGAGAGTTCATATCTATTTTTGCGCGCAGGACGTGCGAACCATCCTCAAACTCTCCATTTTTCATACGCGTAAAAAGATCCAAATTCTCCTCAATCGAACGCTCGCGATAGCGACCAGCACGACCACCTTGCGTCAACGTTCCGCGATGCTCACGTAGCTCCTCGGCAGACAAGCTATCAACATAGGCCTTACCCAATTTAATCAATTGCACTGCAAAGTCATAGAGTCGATCGTAGTAATCAGAAGCGTAATATTCATGTTCTCCCCACTCAAAACCTAACCAACGTACATCTTCTTTAATAGAGTCAATATATTCGACATCTTCTTTGCATGGATTAGTATCATCCATTCGCAGGTGACAACGACCATGAAATTCATTGGCCAGACCAAAGTTAATACAAATAGCTTTTGCATGACCTATATGCAAATAACCGTTGGGTTCAGGAGGAAATCTGGTTACAACTTTTCCTTGATGTTTATCACTTTCCAGGTCATCAAGAATTATTTGTTGGATAAAATTCGTCGAAGTGGAAACGGTCGAAGAAGAAATATTATCTGGACTGTTTTTGTTATCATTTTTACTGATCATAACCCTCGCTCCTATTTTGATGGCGTCTCATAGCGCTTTATACCACCTTGATATTACTTGATGTGACTTGATGTTATCTGGTGTTATTGATACATTAACTCCATTCTATGATCAACGAGTAATTTTAACCAAAGGATTATTTGATGACAACGTCAATTTTTTGCGGCGACTCTTCCGATGAAGTTTATATTCTCTCCGGAAGTAGAACCCCAATAGGCAGCTATATGGGAAAACTAGCAACTGTTTCGGCACCCAATTTGGCAGGTTTTGCGATTGCCGATGCGCTTAGCAAATCGCAGCTGTCTCCTGAGAGTGTCAATGAATTGTTTATAGGTGAAGTGCTATCCACAGGCGTAGGACAGGCCCCGGCGCGGCAGGCGGCCTTGTGCGCCAAGTTACCACCAACAATTCCTTGCACTACTGTAAATAAGGTTTGTGGCTCAGGACTAAAGAGTATCATCCTGGGAGTGCAAAGCATAATCAGTGGTGAAAGTGAAGTGGTAGTGGCCGGTGGTATGGAAAATATGTCACAGGCGCCCCATTTTCTGCCAGGATCACGAGGAGGGATGAAATTCGGAGAAGCTACTTTGAAGGACTCCATGCAGTGGGATGGCCTATGGGATGTTTATAGCAATACCTCCATGGGAGTAGTGGCCGAACAGTGTGTCAAAAAGTTTGGTTTTACCAGGGAACAACAAGACCAATTTGCGATTACTTCGTTCAAACGCGCTCAAGCGGCAATTAAAGAAGGAATATTTAACTCCGAAATCTGTGCAGTAACCATTGCAGATAAAACCGGCAAAACCGCAGGCAACATAATCAATGAG
>JADGBS010000065.1 GCA_015231325.1 Oligoflexia bacterium
AAATAATTTCTTTTGCTTTTTCTGTCAACAACAAAACTTTAAATCTTTCGATAAATATTAATGCCTCTATGCACAAAAGTCAAAGCTTCTTCAAATCTTTGATCAATTAATTTATCTCATTCATTATGCCATTCACATCTTTATGTTACCAAGTATAATAACAACATCGTTTTTTCATGCACTATGTAGTGCAGCATGCAGAGAGGAAAATGTGGCCATTGTTCAAGAAAATTGTAAAAAAATTTGTTTTTTCACTCTTGGTTGTCGACTCAACACCGCAGAAAGCGATGCTTTAGCATCGAAATTTCTGAAAAAAGGATTCGCTCTTGTTTCATCCAAAAACAAAGCAGAACGGCCAGATGTGGTTTTTATTAATACTTGCAGCGTGACGGCAGATGCTGACGCTACTTCTAGGCATATTATCAGGAAGATGCGCAGGGAGCATGCACAAGCAGTGATTGTAGTCAGCGGTTGCTTTGCGGAGAACCGCCGTGAGGAATTGGCGTCGATGTTGATGGCCGATCTTTGTTTGAGCATTGCGGATAAAGAGGCCGATGATTTGGTGGAGAGGGTCGAGGCCTTGTTGCGCTGTAGAAATGGTGGAATTGGTGGAGATGGCGGAGGTGACAGCGTTGGCGTACGGGGCGTACGGGACGGTGTTCAACATCGCATCCGAACGCGTGCCTTCGTTAAGGTTCAAGATGGTTGCGATTATTTTTGCGCGTATTGCATTGTCCCTCACGTACGAGGGAGAGCACGGTCATTGCCAATTCCTACAGTGCTTGCAGATGTGCGGCAATTACTTTGCGCCTGTCCCGATGAGAGCGCTCCGAAGGAGATAGTATTGACAGGGGTGAATATCGGGTCTGGAAAAAATTTCAAGCAGCTTATTTTAGAGATGGTGAAGTTGGAGCGGGAGTTGCCGCAGCTTAGGCGGTGGAGAATTTCTTCGATTGAGCCCAACACTGTTGATGACGAGCTCTTAAATATTTTAAAAAGCTCCAGTGCTTTTCAACCATATTTTCATATCCCTTTACAAAGTGGCAGCGAGCGCATTTTGCAAAAGATGGGTAGACGATATTCTTGCGTAGAATATCGGAGAGTGGTAGAGAATATCCTCACTTACTTTCCACGGGCAGGTATAGGGGCGGATGTGATTGTAGGTTACCTTGGAGAGGGAGATACCGATTTTATGGAGTGCCAAGCGTTTATTCGGGAACTGCCACTAACCCATCTTCATGTTTTTCCCTACTCGCCGAGGGAAAAAACTAGAGCATTCTTAGAGTGGAACAATCAAAAAAGTTTGAGAGTAGATTCTCATGATTTGAAACAGCGGACTAAGATTTTACGAGAGTTAGGAGAAGTGAAGCTAGCGACGTTTGCGAATAAAATGTGTGGCACACAGGCAGAAGTTTTGTTTGAGGGACGGGTGGCCATCGGTGAAAGTGGTGAAAAAATTCACAAAGGATACACTGGGAATTATTTGGAGGTGGGTGCTGTTGGTTCAAAGCTTAAAAATCAAATAATGAATGTGAAATTGGAGCGAGTGGTCATAAGTGGTAACAATGGAAATGGTGGAAAATCATACATTCTTTCCAAGTTGTTAAACTAAAGTTGGTATGAAAAACCGGCAAGGGCAGCGGTAAAGCTGTTATGGATATCTATGTTTGCTTCTAAATTCAGGAGCAGACGATCATTTTGAGAAAAAGGAATTTTCCCTGTTATACCAACAGTCATTCCCATGCGGAATTCGTAGGAGTCGCTATTTGAGGAAAATGCCATGCTAATGGGGACTGCTATAAAGGGGTAACCTATGTGGTTTTTAAAAACATATCCTTTAGAGAGGATTGGATAAATTCCAAAAATATTGTTGGAGCGAGAAAATTCTTTAGCGATTTCCACGAAAGGGTGCAATGCAAAACGAGGACTGCTTTCGTAATCTGGGTACAACTCGAAATCACCGGCCAGGGAGAAGCGTTTACTACGGGAGGAGTCCGATGCCCCAACAGTTCCCTCGAGTGCGAAGAGTTGACTGAATCGGTGTAAGTACCTTGCTTGCAGACCTACCCCTGCACCGTTGGAAAAAAAGTTTGTAAATTCAGTGGTCAATGCTCCATTTTTAGCAGGTAGTGGAAAAGTGGATATCCCAGTTCCATATCCAAATGCGGAGGAGGAGATGATCCCTATTCCGAGTACTAGTGAAAGAAAGTAGAATTTTAGTTGAAGTTTTTGCATAATTTCTTCCTTAATTATTTGGGTGTGCATACGCATAGCATACGCATAGCAAGAATAGTGGATTAATATTCCAACAAAATTTTTAAAAAGTAAATTAGTTCTGTTCCTATTGTTCCTTGCTATCCTTGCTTCCCATGCCCACCCCGCTCCACTTGCTCCCCGTCTTTAAGAATATTGAACGTTTAAATTTTTGGTATTCGGATAGTTTCATCTCGTATCCATTGAAAAGACGAAAAACTCTGCTAACTTGAATCTCTGTGTCAGAGGCGATATATTTCAGCGTAGGATTACCATGTAGTTTCATGTGATTTTTTAGTGTTAGTTCTTGTAAATCTAGCATAATGGTTCCTTTGTCGTTGTTGGTATTGTTGATTTTAGTATTGCCCAACTGCCTAAGGAACGAGGACTTATCGGACTTATTAAGTTCCCGTTCTTTATTTCACCATCCACCCCTATAGCAAATTTGATACCAATGGGTTATTGGAATTGGTTGGGTTATTTAAAATTTTCTAAGTATTTAATTATGTTGAAGCTGGCCGGAGGTAAAACTCAGGAGTAAAAAATTGTACTGAAATAAATTTTTAAAAACTGTGGCATCCTAGTTCCAGTTTGAATAAATTGGTTCAATTTTGGTTCAAAATCGATTCAAAAGCGGTTTATATGTTGGTGAAACTTGAAGGCATTCTTCTCACTAAAGTTCTGTATAGAGAGCGGGATTTGATTGTAAATCTGCTATTGAGAAGTGGAAGAAAAATTGGAGTAATACTTTATGGTGTGCGTAGTAGCAATGCGAAAAAAAATCGTGGATTTGCCGGGGTTGTTGGCGTTGCTAGCGTTGAATTGGGGCAAATGTTGAAATTGGAGGCACGTAAAAGCAAAAGCAGGGGAAGCGATGGATTGTTTTCTGCTAATGAATGGAGTGTTTTATGGAATCACCGTTATCTCAGAGGCAACTATCGTGCATTTTTTTTACTCTGTTTTTATTTGGAGGTTCTGACAAAATCAGCGGTGGAAGAAGAAATTTGGCCTTACGATGGTCACCGGTCTTCTGGACAGCGTCAGGATGAGATGCTTTTTGCAGTCGCAAGTAATGCTATTTTTTACCTTGAAAGGTGTTTACGACAAGAACCTTCATTGGAACGACATAAAGAAATATTTTTAGCAAAAATATTGTATGCTTTGGGGATCGCTCCGAATCTTAAAAAGTGCGTTTTTTGTGGTGGTGATTTTATTTTTGATGCAGAAAAGTTCCTGCTCTCGTTTCGTCGGGAGGAGGGTGGTTTTGTAGGTAGTTGTTGTTATAATCAAAATTTTGATTTTGCGAAAAATTTGTTTTTATATCGATTTTTGCATGATGCTTTAATTTTAAATTACGCACAATTGATAGAACAAAAAACAGCGAGGAAAAATGTAACGGATATAGTTGATGTGTTGTTTGATTATTTATGTTACCACTATCAGTGGTGGAAAAGCGACTTTAAAAGTATTAAATATCAAGTTTGAATCATCAAGTTTGGAAATATATAAAAACATATAAAAAGATATAAAAATATATGAAAAAATTGTTTAGGTATCTAGTTCCTTACGTGCGACATTATTGGAAGTATGCTCTGATATCGGTACTATTGACCATTCCGTATTCTGCTATTAAGGGTGTAGAGGTTTGGCTAATTAAGCATTTCGTTAATACCCTAACTTTCAGTGCAAATTTTTGGATGGCCTTCAAATTATCTATGTCCTTATTAGGGTTATCATTGATTAATTATCCTTGCCGTTTTTTTCATTTTTACTTGATGCGCTATGTTATTGATCGGGCGGCATGTTTAATGAGGAATGATATTTATCGTAAACTACAATGTTTGCCACTTGCTTTTTTTGTGACAAACAAATCGGGGGCGTTAGTATCGAACATTTTGAATGATACCCGTCTGTTGGCAGATGGACTTAAGAGTATGATCGACCTTATTCGGGAGCCATTAACGGCCATAGTAATGTTGGGGATGGCGTTTTATAGCGATTGGCGATTGACGTTGGTGATACTTTTAGTGGGGCCATTATTTGTTATAATTTTTGTCAAAAGCGGACGAAGGGTACGGGTCAATCAGGAGGAAGTACAGGAACAGTTGGCGAGAATGACTCACACCATTTCAGAGGGAATAAATGGACAAAAAATTTGTAAAGCATTTAATCTTCAAGACTATATCCGTTCACGTTTCGAAAAAGTACAGGATGTTTTCTTTCGATTTCAGATGCGTACGGCATTTGTCGAAGAGAATGCTCACCCTTTGGTAGAGGTTGTGGGGGCCATTGCTTTTGCGGCAGTAATTTTATACGCACACCATCGTATTAGTAGTGGTGAGACGACAACCGGTGATTTTTTTAGTTTTGTTACGGCATTGGCATTGATGATGGATCCTTTGCGTAAATATAGTCAGGCCAATGTGCGACTTAATCAGGCACGGGCAGCAGGAGAACGTCTTTTTGAAATTATGAAATTTACGGAGGAAGATGATAAGGGAACAATCATTTTAGAGGAATTTAAGAAGCAGATCGATTTTGAGAACGTGACTTTTATGTATCACCGTGGAGAGGGAGAGATCATCAAAAATCTAAGTTTTTCAATCCGGCGTGGAGAACGAGTAGGGATTGTTGGTTTATCAGGTGCGGGAAAATCAACAATAATCAGTTTATTACTTAGACTTTATCATTTAGGGGAAGGAAGCGGTAAGATTAAAATAGATGGTATCGCTATTGAGGATTACACCTTAGAAAGTCTGCGAAAAAATTTTGGATTGGTTAGTCAAGATCTTTTCCTTTTCCACGATAGCGTGCGTGAAAATCTTTGTGTGGGGAAGCACTACTCTTCTGAGCAGATAATAGACGCTTTGAGAATTGCTGGCGCTAAAGATTTTGTGGACGAGCTACCACAAGGAATAGAGACTTTGATTGGAGATAGGGGGACGAGGCTTTCGGGAGGGCAATGCCAGCGGTTGACTATTGCCCGTGCAGTATTACGTGATCCCTCAGTGTTACTTTTTGATGAGGCCACTTCTGCCTTGGATAATTCTTCAGAAAAAGAGGTGCAGGCCGCGCTAGATCGTTGGTCTGGGCAGAACGGAGGCGCGATAGTTGGTGGCGGCAAAGGCAAAACTGTATTAGCGGTTGCGCACCGATTAAGTACGATTCAAAATTATGATCAAATTTTAGTTATGAATAGAGGGGAAATAGTGGAGCAAGGAACTCATCAACAATTAATGGATCGTAAAGGAGAATATTTTAGATTGTATGATTTGAGTATGAAGCAAAAGGAATAGATAAGTAAATAGATGTTATTACTATTAATTGGAGGTATCAATGCAAGGGGCAATGCAAGTGGCAAAGCAAGGGGTAATGAGGGCGTTGGTAAAAAAGTATTCCAAACCTGGACTTTGGATGGAAGAAATTCCTAAACCTAAGATTAGAGAACGAGAAGTATTAATAAAGATAAAAAAGACGGCCATTTGTGGAACGGATGTACATATTTATCAGTGGGACGAGTGGTCGCGAAAAACTATTCCCGTACCGATGCAAGTTGGACATGAATTTGTAGGTGAAATTGTTGAGTTAGGAAGTGCGACGGATGGGTATGCATTAAAAGTAGGTATGCGTGTTTCAGGAGAGGGGCACTTGGTATGTGGTACTTGTCGCAATTGTCGGGCAGGGGCACGTCATCTTTGTGTTAATACGAAAGGAATTGGGGTTCACCTTCCTGGTTGTTTTGCGGAGTATTTGGCGCTTCCAGCAATGAATGTTTTTCCATTGCCTCCAGAGATTACTGATGACCAAGCGGCGATTTTAGATCCTTTTGGAAATGCTGTGCATACTGCGCTTTCGTTTAATTTAGTTGGGGAGGATGTTTTGATAACTGGTGCTGGTCCCATTGGAATTATGGCGGGGGCCGTGGCCAAGCATGTGGGTGCGCGTAAAGTTGTGATTACTGATGTTAATGAATATCGTTTAGAATTGGCGCGTAAGATAGGAATTACCACGGCAGTAAATGTTTCCAATCAGAAACAGTCACTCAAAGAGGTAATGCATGATTTGGGAATGACTGAGGGGTTTGATGTAGGATTGGAAATGTCTGGGGCGGCGGTAGCATTAAGCGGGATGTTGGATGTTGTGCGTATGGGAGGAAAGATTGCATTATTGGGAATTATCCCGGCGCAGGCCCTAGTTCCTTGGCAACAAGTAATCTGGAAGGGACTTGTGGTTAAAGGCATTTACGGGAGAGAGATGTTTGAAACATGGTACAAGATGGTGGCAATGTTGCAATCGGGCCTGAATATTAATCCGATACTTACACATACTTTTCCGATCGAGCGTTTTCAAGAAGGATTTGAAGTGATGAGCGCGGGCAATTCTGGTAAGGTTATATTGGAGTGGTATTAGAGTAATCTTAGATTGGTTTTAAATTTTTGAAGGGGGTCATTGTGAGTTATGTACATGCACAAGGAATTTATAGCAATATCTTGAGAGACATTCGAGAATCTGGATTATACAAAGATGAGCGAATAATACTTTCTCCCCAAGGTGGGAGGATTAAGGTTAGCTTTCCTGAGGGCACTCCTGCTCGGGAGGTAATAAATCTTTGTTCTAATAATTATTTAGGCCTGTCTAGTCATATGGACGTTATTGATGCTGCGCACCAAGGGCTAGAATCTCGAGGAATGGGGTTATCCTCTGTTCGCTTTATTTGTGGCACCCAAGATATTCATCGGCAGTTGGAGCGAAAGATAAGTAATTTTTTGGGGATGGAAGACGCCTCTCTCTTTACTTCTTGCTTTGATGCTAATGGAGCGCTTTTTGAAGCAATTTTAGGGCCAGAAGATGCTATCTTTTCCGATCGTCTTGTTCATGCCTCGATTATCGATGGTATTCGTCTTTGCAAGGCGCAGCGATTTATTTATGAGCACTCGGATATTGATGATTTAATTTGCAAATTAGAGACTGCAAAGCTGAACGGCAATCAACAATTTCGTTTGAAATTAATTATGACCGATGGCGTTTTCTCTATGGATGGAGATATGGCCAAACTGGATCGACTGGTGGAGGTCGCGGAAAAATATAATTGTCTTTTAGCAGTAGATGATTCGCATGCTACCGGTTTTATTGGACCGAAGGGAAGAGGGGTTCACGAATATTATGGAGTGATGAATAAAGTAGATATCATTACTACTACTTTAGGGAAAGCATTAGGGGGTGCGGCCGGTGGAGTTATCGCAGCGCGTAAAGAGATTATTGAATTAATTAGACAACGAGCACGTCCGTATATTTTTAGCAACACACTTATGCCGGCGGTAGTAAGTAGTACAATTCGAGTTTTGGATATATTAGAGAAGAGTACTACTCGCCGGGACAAGTTGGAAAAATTAACTATATCTTGGAGAGAGTCATTACAGAATGCTGGATTTGAATTAAAAGCAGGCAATACCCCCATTATTCCGATAATGTTATATGACGCTAAATTGGCCCAGGAATTCAGTAGAGAACTTTTTGCGGAAGGGGTTTATGCAGTGGGTTTTTTCTACCCAGTAGTTCCCCAGGGACAGGCGCGCATTCGTACACAAATGTCCGCGGCCCTAGAACAGAGTGATTTGGAACAGGCACTGGAAGTATTTATCAAAGTGGGAAAGTCATTGGGAGTATTAAAAAAATGACATTTTCTAGTCAACTTATTTATTTAGTTAGTTAATTTATCCTATTCTGCATCCAAGACTTCCCGTACTTTTATGGTCAATTCTTTCAGTGAAAATGGCTTAGTGATTAAGTTAACATTATTATTAAAAACATCATTATTGACAAGGGCACTTTTATTGTGGCCAGAGGTTAGAAGCAACTTCACGTTGGGTAAAAATTCAGAAATGTGCTTCGCAAGTTTGCATCCGCTCATTTCTGGCATAATAACATCCGTTATCACCAGTTGAAGTGAATTAGCATACTGTTTACAGATATTGAGGGCCTCGCTACCATTGGCCGCCACGTGAACAGTATAACCGGCGGTCTCGAGGACTCGCTTGGTTAGCTTCCTCACTCCATTATCATCGTCGACAATCAGTATAGTTTCGTTCCCAGTTGTATTCTCGTTGAGTTTTTTCTTTTTATGGTTCATTACTTCGTTTTTTGAAAATTCACGTGGAAAATAAATTTTGAATGTTGTCCCCTTATCTGGTTTGCTGTAGACAGAGATATCCCCACGACTTTGTTTAACAATGCTAAAGACCATTGACAGTCCCAGTCCAGTTCCTTTTCCTGAATCTTTGGTGGAGAAAAACGGTTCAACGATTTGTTCGAGAGTCATTGCATCCATCCCACATCCTGTGTCCGTTATTGACAACATGACATATTCTCCAGCGGGGACTATATTATGTTGCATAACATCTGCTTTATTCAATTCTACATTGGCGGTGTCAATAGTGAGCTTGCCTCCAGTCGGCATGGCGTGGCGCGAATTGATGGCCAAATTAATTATCACTTGGCCGATCTTTCCGGAATCGGACTTGATCTTACCAAGATCAGCACATGGATTGAATATGAATGATATATCCTCTCCCATAAGCCGACGAATTATCGGTTCGATATCTGAGACAACTTTATTTATATCAATCATTTCAGAAACCAGAACCTGATCACGACCAAACGAGAGAAGTTGTTTGGTTAATTCCGCAGATCTCTGTCCTGCTTTATAAATCTCCATGACATCCGCTCTCATAAGATCATTAGGATCTAGAGAATCAATAATTACTTGTGCGTAACCGTTAATAACGAGAAGCATGTTGTTGAAGTCGTGAGTTATGCCGCTTGCCAATCTTCCTACCGCTTCCATCTTTTGCGACTGACGAAGTTTTTTTTCTGCTTGCGCTAATGATTCTTCTGCGCGTTTTTGCTCAGTGATATCCGTAGAGATCCCCCCCATTCCGATCGGTTCGCCGTTATTATCAAAAATAATATTTATCCTATCATGTACCCAACGGATCTCTCCATTAGGGCGGATGATACGATATTTAATATTTTTTCCGTCGTGTTCAAGCATTGTTTTTGTACTTTGTTCCACGCGTTCTCTGTCATCTGGATGAACAACTTCTAACCAGAGAGATGGATTATTTAAAAAATCCTGGATGGGTCTGCCGTAAATATTTTCTATGGCCGAGTTTAAATAAATGAATTCCCCTCTACTGGGATTTTCAGTATTGCTTAATTTTGCCGTCCAGATGGCATCCTCTACTGACGCCAGCAGCGTTTTAAGCCGCCCTTCGCTTCCTTCGAGCTCCATCATTTTCCTTTCAAGTATTTTTTTAAGTTGTTCACTGTATTGTTGATATATTTCTGGATAATGGATCGGCCCTGGAGATTTTTGCTTAGGCCTTTCTTTGTGTTTCTTCATTACATCCATTATTATCCCTATGAGTTCTTCAGGTTCTGTTGGTTTTGGTATAAACCTATCCGCTCCAATGCTCAGCGCAAATTCCTCATCCTCCTTCTCTGCAGAGGTATCAGTGTAAAAAATAAAAGGAATCATTTTCATGGAATTGTCATTTTTACATTTTATGCATAACTGGAATCCATCCATTATGGGCATAAGAATTTCAGCAATGATCATATCGCACTTATTAGTATTAAGTTTTTCTATGGCCACTTTTCCGTTTTCGGCGGTTATAGTATCAAAATTTTTTCGCTGCAATAAAGATTGCAGCAGGTATAGGTTTTCTTTTTTAACATCTACTATCATTATTCTCATTGGATAAACTCCGTATTTTTATCATTTTTTAATTCAATTTTTTTAGCATTTTTCGATACTCACTAATGAAAATTTTTGAGGATGCTTCTTTCTCTTTTGGTGAAGAAATAATTCCAAAATTGTTCTTAATTCCTGCAGTTAATACTGCTTCTAAATTTTTGAAATCAGGTTTATCAATAAAATCATATGCACCATATTCGAGCGCTTTCATCATCAGAGTTTGTTCTCCGAAAGAAGTAAAAAAGATAACTGGAACTGGGTTGTTTTTCTCTCGTATTTTTTTTAGCATTGTCAATCCATCCATTTTAGGCATTTTAATATCGGATAAGATACAATTGATCTGTTCTTTTTCTAAGATAATTAATGCTTCTATACCATTTTCTGCCTGAATAGATTTATAACCATCTTTATTGAGTATTTTAGAGAGAAGAGAGAGAATGCTTTTTTCATCGTCGACTAAGAGGATTGTGATGCTAAGATTGTGTTCATCATTTTTATTTTTCATTTCTAATCCTTTCATTTAACAGAGAAGATTGTACAAAAGACGTATATTTTACTTTTTTTTTCTAAAACTCTGAAGGTCAGAGACCTCCTCAGATTGATCTGTGGGAGAGTCAGTGCCTGATTTTTTATTGGCCATCATCGATTCATCCAAATCAGAAGTCATTAATTTTAGCTCTTCAGGACCACAATTATTTTTTAAAAAAATTAATTTTTTTATAGGATTAGATAAAAGATTATTAACTAAAACTCGAAGACATCGTAAATCTTCTTCATTTACCCCGTGAATTATTGCCATATAGTGATGTTTCCCTTTGTAATAGTTCAGGGCGTGTGTCGGCGGGATGATCGTACAATACAATTCTCTAGGGACATGCATCAAAAAGAGGGAGTAAATAGGAATATTCATTTCACTGAGAAACGTAATTTGATGTTCGCTCAAAGATGTTATTGTGATCTCTATTTCGATCTCTGCGATTTTTCTATCATCAGCGATGGAGAATGTCTTGTTGTCCGATGAAATATCTAAGTCAGAAGTATGTTGTTTCTTTAAGATATTCCTTTTTAAGTAAATATTTAAAAGTTCATGAATGATATCGACTTTTATGTTTTGTGAATAGGTTAAAATATTTTCGTAATTATAAGTTTTTTGTAGTGCTGCAGATGTAGCAGAGTTATTGTAAATAATAAGTAGAATACTATTTGCTGACGTGGCCATTTCGGTAGCTTGTGATTCTCGAATGGTATTTATAACAAGATTTATTACATCGTTTTGCCTGGCCTGTCCATCCTGCTCATTATGCGCACTCTGCTTATTATGCTCACTCTGCTCATCTTCTTGTACTGTGCTTATTGTTTTCAAATTGTTATTAAAATTAATAAAAATAATTTTTGGCGTCAATAGCTCCAATATGTTTTTAAGTTCTTGTTCAATGATAATATTTCGATACTCAATTTGGAAACTGGGATGTCGCTTGATCTGAAAAATTTCATATAAATTTTCTTCGTCAGTGTCAATGATCAAAAGCGAAGGCGGAATCGCTTTTAGTTGGTCGCAGTTGAGATGAATCCAAGTTTCTATTGTATCCTTACTTATGCTATTATCATCGATGTCGTCCCAGACATCTGGATATATGAAACTAAGTAACGTATTGTTATGGAAATCAAAGCTACATCCACCTGGATATAAATTTTCTATTTTATATGTTCTCAGATCATAGTCTTTTGTATCGTTTAAAAAATTAAGTAACCTGGTTCTTAGGGACAATTCTGGATTTATTTCTTTATTTATCTCTAAATTATGTTCAATTAAGACGCTCTCGGCATTGAAATAGCTAATCGATGCGGGAAAATTTATTTGAGCAGGAATACTTAATCCAAATGCTAGCGCAAAATTATTGAGATTGGGATTGAGATTGGGATTAGGATTGGTCTTGTTTGCAAATGCTATTCGTTGGACGTCAGATAGTGAAGTTTTCTCAAAAGTAGTTTTTAAATAGATATAATTAATGCCATTTAATAAGGAGGATCGCAAATTTTTCACTCTGTTTTTGTTTTCAAGTATTCCAACTATTAGCGTAGATTTAAATATGGAGTGTTTTTTAATTATTAGACATAAATTAGTGAGATCCTCTATTGACATTTTATCGTTGTCTAATATTTGAAAATCAATAAATAAAATCTGAGGAAAAATGTTTTTTCTCCAAGAATCCCAAAAGGTAGAAAGGTAATGTTCTTCATCAGGAGAGATTTTTTTAAAAATAAATCTATTATCTGGGTTGTCAATTTCATCTTTTATATAATAAAAAAATTTTATTTTATCGGCAGTGCTATCATCCATCCCTAAATATATAATCGATTTAACATCCTTATTCATTCCGCCTCCTGCAACCTCTTGGAATTTAGTAATTTATCGTTACGTTACGTTAAACATTTATAAAATGCTGCGATAATTTTGCCATCATACAATTCAGTATTTTCTTTTTTTTCAATAAATAAGGCAAAGGCCTTTTTTACTTCAACTTGATTATTGATCATCAAATTAGCGATTGTATCTACAAAACCGATTATTTGTGCTGGGAGGTACAATTTTGCCCCTCCGATACCATTAGGGAAACCTTTACGATTAATAGTTTCGTGATGTTGTAATACAATTTGACTTATTTCATTAGAAATTATAGGAAACTTTTCTAATAACTTGACACCAATGATGGGATGGTTTTTGTATATTTCAAATTGAGCACTATCCAATTTCCATGGTGGAGTAACTAGTATGTTCATTTTTAATTTTAATTTTCCGATATCATGGAGCATTCCTCCCAAAATGATATTGATGATAGTACTGTTTGCCCCCCACTCTAATTGTTTGCAGATAAGCGTGGCCAGAAAAGAAACCAAAAAAGAGTGATAGTAGCATGAGTAACTTATTTCTTTAAAAAGAGAAAGAGTTTTATATAGTTCCTTCTCTTTGGAAACAAGTTCATGTATTTGCTGGCAGAGTTTCTTCCCTTCTTCTACGAGATCATTTTTTAATCCGACTGCATGTATTTCTTCTAAGATTTTTTCGGAGATATTTTTAATGTTTTTTATTTTATTTTCTATTGGGATTTGTGGCATTGAAATGGATTTTTCAATTATCTTGTTCATTAAAACAATGTAAGCATTGCGTTCCTTAGTTAAAAAATAAAAGTAATCAATTTTTTTATCTTTTATAAATTCAGTAATCCGCTTAGAATCAAAGTAATTTCCTTTTTCTAACATTTTTACATAATGATCTTTTTTTAAACGAGCAAATAAATCAAAGATACAAGAGCTACCACTAAAAAATTCATCAATTTTGATTTTCGTAAATAGGTCATCTTTTATTTTTAATTCTTTCCCAACTTTCTCACTTTCTGAAGGAGAGGTGCTTGCATTGAGTGAAGGATGAAATTCTTTAGATAGGATACTAAGTAATGATTGAACGTTATAAGGTTTATATATAATGTTATTAGCACCAGCATTCATAATATCTTTTTCGTTCAATGATCTCTCGGATAAATTTTTTTTATCGGGAATAGTAAAGAAAATTTTCAATGATGGATGCATTGATTTAAGATACTTGAGTACAGTAAATGCGGAATGATCTTGAGTTGCCAAGTCGAGGATTATAATCTGGTATTCTTTTTTGTGACAAAAAGCTTGGACCTCTTGCCCTGTTAGTGCGAAATCCACTGTATAAGTATTTGCATCAAAAATTCTAGTGATAATTTTTTTGTACTCTGGATTCGGATCTGATACAAGAATTCTTTTAATGGACGACATTATTTTATTTCCCCCCTGTTTAGCGCCCGCATCTTTTTAGTGCCCGCACTAGCGGCCCGCATCAGCGGCCCGCATCAGCGGCCGCATCAGCGGCCGAACCTTTGACCGATCAGAAAGTTTTTAAAGGCAGTCTCGTTTTTACTCCAAATTTCTTTTAAAGATAAATTTCGATTCATTTTAGGCAAATGAAAAGATAGGATGTCGGCGGAAAAAAAGTTAGCAGCATATCCTTCTAATGTTCCCCCGAATGAGCCCACTGACGCTTCACCTAAGGATTTGCGATGTTCATTTTCTTTCCAATCTGATAATGAGTATTCATTGTATTTAATGAAAAATTCAGCAAATTCCCTAGAACCTTTGCTGCTGATAATTTTTGCGCTTTGACTACCTAGAGATACAGGAGATGGAAATGATGCAGTTCTGAAAGTAAAAACTATCAGAGGAGGATATGATTCGAAAAGTTCTTGAATAAATTCTACTTCAGTTATTCTTGTTGGTGCTTGCGGATGATTCCAATGAATGGGGAAGCTACTATCTAGGAGGAGTCCCTGTGAGTTTTCCTTGATTCCGGCATAATATCCTTCGATATTTAATATTGGAATAACAATTATTGGTAGTTCGAGCAGTTGTTCTGCTTGCATCCACTTATACAGTTGATCCAAAACATATATTCCTTCTACTTCGTTGCCATTAATTCCAGCTATTAAATAGAGTGATGAATTTTCTTTAAAAAGATTTGATTTATATGCGGAGAGGGAGATTGTATTCTCTTGGTATTTTTCTGTATCCACCGTATTCTCAGCGATAGATGCGGAAGAAATAATACCTGCAGTCGTTGTGGAGTTTGATATGGCATAGGAGAAGGACGGATAAATTTTTATAAATTCCATAGCGATCCTTACTGCGGAATCCTGATTTTAAAGTTTGCCCCAATAATATTTTGGTCAATATCAAGCAGATTTTCAGCGATGATTTCTCCCTCATGCATTTCAATAATCGCCTTGGCAATGGTAAGTCCTAAACCGAGACCACTAAAAACAGATTCTTTTGCCCGATAGAACTTTTTAAAAACAACTTCTGGTGGGGAAGGTAGTCCGACCCCTTGGTCGCTGATGCTGATTTCCAAACGTTTTGTACGAGAAAGGAAAGAGGTAGTGATTTTAATAGGTGTGTTGCTATTGGAATACATATAAGCATTTTGGATCACATTTTTTATTGCCTGTTCAAAAAGTGCAGCATCAATAAATAATTTAGGTGGGGTAGATATGCCGGATTCAGTTGAATATTTGAGTTCTATTTCGCGATTCCCAAAAGTTAGGTTCATTTGATTGATAATATTGTTAATTATAGTGGCAAAATCAATTTCGCTTTTATTTAAAGTTGTTTTTCCTGCTTCAATGCTGCTTATATCCAGAAAATTCTGGATCAATGTTTGCATGTGTTTAGAGGATAGGAGTATTTCCACCGCGATTGCGTTTAGCTCTTGTCTTTTTTGTGCAATATCGTGTAAATTTAAATTTACTAGATTGCTGACCTGCTTCTCTATATTGCCCAACGGATTTTTTAGTTCATACGATACTGAGCTAAGCAAAGTGTTGTAAATTTTTTCAGTGGCCTCGCCGATTTGTACCTTTCGTAGTCCATCTAACAGATACTCTCTCTCGATGCCCAATGCCAGTTGTTTAGAAAAATTTTCTATTAAGGTTTGTTGTTCATATGACATTATCTTGCGACTTTCTGAAAAAAGGCCCCATACGCCGATAACGCCACCACTAGTTCTGATTGGTAAGTAATATCCTTTTGCGGAGGGCAGGGTATCAGTAAATTTTCCTGCAGGTCGATTGTTTGTTAAAACCCAGTTAATAACTGGATATTCTTTCTCGTCTACTTCAATATTACCATATAGCTGTGTTCGATTTTCACCCTCGCTGTCAACAGTAGGTTCTATCTCGTTATTACGTTTTAAAAAAACACCAGAGGGAATTTGAAAAATTTCTCGAGTTTTTTCTAAAACTACTTTTATTATTTCTTCGGTACTTTTTGCAGAAAAAATATTGCTGGTAAGATAGAGCAAAGCAGTACTACGCGCATCTTTTTGACGAATGAAATTTTCCTTATTTCTAAGTTTGGAAGAAAGAGTCCCTACAATTAATGCGCACACAAAGAAGACCCCGAATAAGATCCAGTCTTCGGAGTTAGCGATAAAAAGAGTATAATTGGGAACTATAAAAAAATAATTCCAAAGAAGGCCGCTGACTATGCTAGTTAAAAATATTGAAAACCCTGTAAAATAGAGTGCTCCGACGTTGATATAAATTAAATAGATTAAACCGACAGTACGATGACCGATTAGAGGATGAAGCGCAAAGCAAAGGAGCGTGACCAGTCCAACCCCGATAAGAGAGAGAAATGTTTTTTTTAAATCGAATTTGTATTCACTGAAAAACTCTAACGGCCGTGGAGAGGATTTTTTTCCGGTGCCGATTAGGTAGATATCAACTTCTTCGCAGGCATTCAAAAAACGTTGAATAAATGATCTACGGAACCAGTAAGTTGGTCCCCTGACTTTGGGTCTACCAAAAACAATTTGGGTTATTTGGTTACTTCTAGCAACACGCAGTAGTCCACTAACTTCATCATCGTCTTTGATGGTAACGACTTCTCCTCCTAGTTGTTTTACCAATGTCATATATTTCAACATTAATTCTTTTTTTTTCTCAGATACCTTTTTTTCTGTCTCTACAAAGACACCTAGCCACGCGGCGTTTAAATTTCCGGCCAATCGCCT
>JADGBS010000066.1 GCA_015231325.1 Oligoflexia bacterium
TACACTAGCTTTATCCAAATAATCTTTGCGTTTTCTTGCTATTTTTCTACTAATCCTGGATATTCTAAGCTTGGTTTTCGCCCACTTTCCAGATTTTAGTTTTTTGCGAGAAATATTCTTCTGTAACTTTCTTAATCTTTCTTGTTCTTTTGTCGCCTTAAATGCCTCCTTGTATTCACCATCACTTCTCGTATAGAGTCTTTTGACTCCTTTATCTAAACTAACACTTTTTTTAGTTTTTTTAAATTTTTTAGGGATGAACGCTTGCACAAAACTCACATACCATTCACCACAACTTTCATAGATGGTGTATGAACTGATATTTTTGAGTTGGGACAGGTCGCCTTTCAGCTTAACTAATCCTAATTTAGGTATCTGCAAGTATTTTTTCTCTATGATTATGACTGCACCAACAAATCTGCAACCACTTCTCTTGCCAAATTTTCTCTTGAATTTAGGAAAACCTGGTATTTCTCCTTTCTTAATTCTTCGAAAAAAATTTTTGTATGCTAATTCTAGATCTCTGAGAGTTTGTTGCAAGCAAATAGAAGAAACTTCATTTAAAAATGAATAGTCTTCGTCTTTTTTCATATCCGTTAGGATCTTACTCCAATCATTATAACTTAAATGATCTCCAGTTCCCTCGTGATAGCAAATACTAAAATCTAAAAAATAATTCCATACAAATCTACAACAACCAACAGTTTTCTCTAAAAGCTCGGATTTGGCCTTATTCGGATATAACCTATATGTAATTCTTCTCGTTTGTTTTTCTGCAACTGTTGACTTGATCATGGCGCTAATATATATTTTGGTCTATGGAAAAGTCAAGCGAAATTCACCATGGTAGACATTGTATTTTCGTTTTAAAAGTTCATTTGGTCTTTTTACCAAAATATAGACGCAATGTTTTTACTCCAAGAGTTTTAGATTATTTGCAGAATATTATGATTTCTGTATGTAATGACTTCGATGCAAAATTAGAGGAGTTCAATGGGGAAAGTGATCATTGCCATCTTTTGATCAGTTATCCACCCAAAGTTTCTATTTCTAAGCTTGTGAACTCCCTTAAAGGAGTTTCTTCAAGAATGATTCGAAAACAATCATTTCCTGAAGTCGCTACAAAAATATGGGGAAATCATTTTTGGTCGCCGAGCTATTATGCTGGTAGTTGTGGTGGAGTGACCATTAGTCAGATTAGAAAATACATTGAAAATCAGAACCGGCCGAAAAACCCCTCCCTAAAGTGAGGGGTTTTTCGGCCGAGGAAGATAACGGAAAAAATTATTGAGATTATTTTTTATGGAAATACTTGCTCCTGTAGGTAGATCACTTTCATTATTAAAAAACATCATACGTCATGGTGCAGATGCGGTTTATTTTGGAGTGCGTCCTTTATCAATATCAAAATCAATATCAAAATCATACAAACAAGATCAATTCTCTCTTATCTGGCCAGCTTTTGAGTTTGACTATTCATCTGCAGTTGAAGCTATTAAATTGCTTCAACATTCAGGAAAACGTTCCTATATAACTATGAACCTCCCTTATACAAAGGATCAATTTGATTCAGTATTGGAACTCTCTTTAAAATTAATTGATGCAGGTGTTTCTGCATTAATTGTATCTGATCCAGGCCTAGTATCGAAACTAAAAATTGAACGTCCAAAATGTGAATTACATGTTTCAATTATCGGTAGAACAATAAATTCACAAGCGGCAATTTTTTGGAAGGAATTGGGATGTAGCAGAGTAATCCTGGACAGGTCGCTGTCGGTTGTTGAAATATCATCAATTATAGAAGAGTCAACAATGGAAGTAGAAGTTTTCGTGTATGGCAATACATGTTTCTTTTACCACGGAGGATGTCGGCTATCTAGCTACTTTTTTGGGGAGGCATGTATCGGTCCATGCATGGATAAATATTCGATAGAAGGATTTGAATTTATCCCTAAGAAACCATTTAGAAGTAAAATATTTAATGCTTATGAATTTTTGCCACACCTTTTCAATATGGGGGTACACACGATTAAGATTGAAGGTCGTCAAAAAAGTGATCTATATATTATTAATACGCTTAAAATATTTCGCAAAGCGGTGGACGCCTTGAAGTCAGGGCATCCACTTCCACCAATAGATAATTCGGGAATAAATTTTCTTTTTGCTGGTCATAAGGATAGTACCTGTGGATTTTTGGCAGGAGATCCTCAATTATCGAATAATATTATTCAAAAGGATACTACTAAGTCTTTTTTGAGAAATATTGCAACCTATTTAACGCCCACCGGAATTAAAGTGGGATTAAATATGAGGAAAAGACGTAGCGCAAAGAGGTAGAGCAAAGATATAGAGCGATATAAATATAAGTAGTAATCGTAGGTGTAATTACATATGTGTCTTACATATGTGTATTGCGTATGTGTAATTAACAAAATATGGAGAATTTATGTCCGGAGTATTTCTGATTAATCCAGGAATAAATGCAAAAAAGAATTTGGGATTTACCAAGAGATTTGCAGTTAAAGTTCCTCCTCTAGGATTGGCCTACATGGGTGCGAAATTACTTAATAATGGAGAAGAGGTTTTCTTGATCGATCAGTTTGCTGAGGAGATTGATGATAATGATCTTATCGCTAAGGTGCTAGCGGTAGAACCTGAGCTTGTTGCAATCACACTGCTTACTGCTTCCGCAAGTAGGACTAAAAAAATTTGTCTTACACTAAAAAAATATTTAAATCCTCGACAAAAAATTGTTCTGGGCAACATCCATGCAGCAATTTTTTATCAAAGTATTCTTGAAGAAGGATGGGCAGATATTATTGTACGTGGAGAAGGGGAGTACATCCTACCAGAAATTCTACAGGCGCTGCGTTTAAATCTAGGATTAAACCATATTGAAGGAATTAGTTTTTTTGAAGAGGGAAAGGTTATAACTAATACTCCTGCTAACCAGATTAAAGAATTAGATTGTTTGCCCTTTCCCGCATGGGAACTTTATAATTTGGATAAATATCAAACGAATACTATTCTTTCATATGGAAAAAAAATTCTTCCTGTAATTACTTCTCGTGGATGCCCCTGGCGCTGCCCCTTTTGTAGTCAGAACCATTTTTGGGATAATACTTACCTCCGCGATCCAGTATTAGTTGCAGAAGAGATTAAAATTAATATTACTAAATTTGGTGTGCATCATTTTACATTTCATGATGCCAACTTTCCTACAACTAAAGAATACGGGTTAAAAATTTGCAAGGAAATTAAAAGATTAGGACTGCAGCAGAAAATGACTTTTGTTACAGAAGCGCGAATAGAGGTATTTGATGAAGAATTAATTGCTGAGTTGGCCTCTGCTGGATGCTGCGCTCTAATGTTCGGAATTGAAAGTGGATCGGAGAGGGTACGAGCTACTGTCAAGAAAAATTTTTCCAATAAACAGATCGCTAAAGTTGTCAATTATTGTACCAAATACAAGTTACATACTATGGGTCTTTTCTTAATCGGTCTACCTGGGGAAACACGCAGTGATGTTATTGAAACTATAAAATTCTCTCAGTCTCTCCCTCTTCATTTAGCAAAGTACAATATTGTGGTTCCTTATCCCGGATCAGCACTTTTTAATCAGCTTCCCAATAAAGATAAAATGAATGTTGATGATTTTGACAGAATTGCAACTTTTTATGCTGATAAATTTAGTGCACTAACTGTCAATGAATTTATGGATCACCATGAACTGGATCTATTACAAAAAAAGGCCTTGATTTCATTTTATCTTCGTCCACAAGCGGTATGGCGATTAATTAAAAATGGGCCAATTTCCATAACCGATATCGGTGTCGGTGGACTATCCTTGCTACTCTCGGGAACAAGATTTATTAAAAAACATTTTCAACAGTAGTTGCCATGAAATTCTTCTAAAAAGATTGGCCGACAAAAACTTAAAGCTCTCCATATACAAAGAACTTTGAGAAACAAAAATTGGTAGTTCACTTCTCCCCGCTGCATTATTGAGCAGTGTTGATTCGTCTATCCTTAAACCTTGCGAATCGTAATAATCTTTTTCAATACCTTCTAAAAATTTAATATATTTTAAAATTGTTGGTCTAGTAGGCATGAACGATCCCATTCCATGGTGAGAATTGACGTTAAATTTTTCATACCCATTTAAAATGTTTCTTTGTAGAACACTCGGTCGAATATTTTTGGGAAAATGAACCACAAAATTGCCATTGTAAAAACGCCAATCGTGATGAATAAAGTGTTCATCAACTATTAACTGTTGTTGTTTTAAAACTTTATAACGAGTGGGAAAATCATAGAGAGAACAAAGTCCTACATTAAATAATTTCCATTCTAAAGAAAAATTTATCGCCTGATCTACGCTCTCTGGCCAATCGGATTCAGTGCCAAAAAGAAAAAGCCCATGAATATGCAATTTTTTTTGCTTTAATTGTTTCAAGGCATTTCTAATAGACGCTACTGTCTGTCCTTTACAGATATTATTTAATGTAAGATCATCTAGCGATTCAAAACCAATGCCAATTGTGGTATGTTCGAATTTAGATAAAATGTTAAGTAGTTTTTCATGGTTAGCAATAGTAATTCTGGAAAAAAGGTAAGGGCGCAAGTAGCGGCCGTAGCGTGCATAAATTGCAGTAAATAATTCGGTAGAAAATTCTATGTCCACCGAAAGATCGTTGTCGGCAAAAAGAACGTACGGGTTTTTGATAACTTTTGTATAGCTATTAATTTCATTTAGTATTTTAGCAATATCTTTTTTTCTATATGCAAGGCCTAATTGATGTTTTACTGTGCAAAAAGTACATTGAGATGGACAACCACGTGATGCTTGAATAACTGGCATAGGAATACGCGGCATACCATTTACTAATGTATCCTTTATATTCCATAGTAGGCCCAACGATTTGTATTCAGGAATAACACTAATATCAAAGTCATAATCTAAATTAGTATTAAATGGACGATCTGGGCAGTGAACGATTCTACCACATTTATCTCTATAAGATATTCCTTGTAGGCATATTGGTTCCTTTCCTATTTCAGTTTCAGTTTCAGTTTCAGTTTCAGTTTCATTTTCAATTTTATTCTTTTTTTTATTTTTATTTTCCAAAAAATTTAGTAATTCTACTAAGGTATCTTCCCCTTCGTTGCGCACAACATAATCACAATGTTCAAGAGCATCTTCTGGGAGCACTGAGGCATGGGGTCCGCCCATAATAATTATTGCTCGATTATTTTTTTTAATTTTCGCAGAAATTTTATATGCCTTACGAGCGCAGAAGGAAAGAAATGATATGCAAACATAGTCTGCACTGTTCACAATATCCCAATCGATTTTACCGCCTACTAATTCGTCAAATACAGTTACTTTATAAGATAACGATTGTAAATGAGATGCAATGGAAAGTAGACCATATCGTGCCATTCTGCACTTAAAGCTGGTTATTTCCAAAGGTGGATCTGTTTCGCGCGGATAGATAAAAACCAAGTGTGATCTGTTTGTGATAAATGTATCCATTAATGTATTCAGTCTAGTTTACTACTAGGTGATTCTCTATGGAGTAACATGCCTATTAGTAAGCGCCAAGAAACTCTACGAAATAAATTATTAATAATAAATTTTCCACTTTCAATATATATTTCACTTCGCCTACAAGTAATCGGAATTTTTTCTTCCAAGGAATTGACATCTCTTTCCAGTAATCGATGATCAATGCGTAATCCTTCACTAGTATAATAATTTTTTTCAATTTTTTGTAGATACTCGATATAACGTTTTAAAGTAGGTCGAGTAGGTAAAAATTGATACATGGAATTAGCTGAGCGATCATTAAATTGTTTATACCCATTCATAATGCACTCTTGCAATACGCTGGGGCGCATCAATTTAGGATAGTTAACTACAAAATTTAAATTATAGAACCTAAAATCTTTATGAATAAAATGATGATCTTGAATCATTTGTGGTTGTCGCAATACCTTTTGTCTACCTGGAAAATCATAAATAGAAAACAGGCCAACACTAAAAAGACCATTTTTAATACAATAATCTACTGTTTCTCGAACAGTTTGGGGAGTATCATAATCATTGCCAAAAATAAATAATCCATTAAGGTGGATTTTATATCTATTAATCGTTGCTATTGCCTGATTAATATCCGTTATTGTTTGAGATTTGTTAAAATTTTGTAGATTTTCGTTATGCAATGATTCAAAACCAACTCCCAATGTAGCATGCTCGAATTTTTCTAAAATTTTCAAAAATCTTTGGTTCTGAAAAACTTGAACTCTTGCAAATACGTATGGTCTCAATTTGCTTTTGTATTCCTTTAATAAGCGTTCAAAAAATTCTACCGCAAAATCCTCATCAATCGACCAATCATTATCAGCAAAAAGAAAATAAGGGTTTTTGAATAACTTAAAACACTGATCAATCTCTTGAAAAACGGTATCTATCGGTCGTTTTCGATGGGTTATCCCCAATTGATAACGTACAACACAAAATTTGCAATGAGCGTTGCAACCACGAGATGCCTGAATTACGGGCATCGGTACTCGTGGCATACCATTTGCGATCGTATCGCGAATATTCCACCATAACCGCTGAGAGCTATACTGGGGAATGATGGACATGTCCACGGCCGATGAGATATCCTGATCGAATATTTGATCAGGATTGTGGATAACTTGATTGTTTTTATTCCGATAGGAGATACCTTTAATAAGAGAGATATCACCCCGCTTTTCATCCGCTAGGTAGTCGAGTAGCTCCTTTGCGACTTTTTCTCCTTCATTTCTAATAACATAATCGCAAAACCTTAGACAATCTTCTGGCATAACCGAAGGATGTGATCCCCCCATTACTACAATCGCTTTGTAATTATTTTTTATCCTTGTGGCCATTTCATATGCTCGATGCGCACAAAAGGACAGAAATGAAAAAAACACGTAATCAGCGTTAGCAATATCTTTCCAATCAACTTTTGCTCCTGAAAGTTCACAGAAAACCTTTACTACATGCCCTTCACTCCTGAGAAAAGAGGCCAAGGAAATTACTCCATAGATGGGCATTCTGATACGAAAACTAGTTGTCTCCAAAGGGATGCCGTATTCTCTAGGTGAAATAATAGCTATCTTGGGCATAATTGAGTCCCGTTTGTCATATCCAGATATCCAGTTATCCAGTTATCCAGTTATCCAGTAGTTTTTGTTATTTTTAATTTGTCAGCAATAATTACAATAACACCTTGAAATAGATTAAAAAAATCCCGACAGGAACGAATGTCTAGTAACCGCTGAAAAACATAACTCGGTCTAAAATAAAAATCGTTAAAGGCCTTGCTTACCCATTTTTCAATCTTTTCGGCAGGAATACCTGTAGTGCCTTTTTGTGATAATAATCCCGTTTTTCCACCCAAGTAAAAATCTAACATCTCTTTTTCCGAAAAAACATTCTTTTCCATGCTGGCCGTACTCAGATCGCTACAAGGATCGGGCAACACTTGGGCATATATGGCATAATCAGCACGAAATTTTTTCATCATTTTCATAGTTTCTAAAACCGTATAGTCACTTTCATCTTTTGCGCCGATCATTAGGTATGCTAATATGCGGATACCTGCCTTACGAGTCATGGTAAAACAATTTTCAATTTGACGTACAGTCAGCTCTTTCCTATAAGAGTCAAGAATTTTCTGAGATGCACTTTCGACTCCATAACTAATGCTATAACAACCTGCAGCGGCCATTGCTTGTAGCATTTCTTGATCTACTAAGTCGCATCTAGTTTTACAGGTCCAGTATAACTTTAGATTTGATCTGCTGATATTATCGCATAATTGCATCACACGTTCTTTATTGTATGTGAATGATGGGTCTACAAAATGTGCCTCACGTATCTTGAATTTTTCAACTAAATAGATTAGATCCGTTAATACTAGTTCTGGACTCCTGGTGCGATATTCTTTCGGTAGGGTACAGAAGTTACATTTACAGGGACATCCCCGAGCACTTTCAATGTATAAGTAAGGTGAATAAACACCAAAAGGCGGGTGCATTTTATAATTTTTCAGTGGCGGCAATAATTCTAGCGCTGGTAAGGGAAGAGTATCCATATCAATAAAATTTAAATTTGTAGATTTAGTTTCAATTATTTCATCCCCATCAAAATAGATTGTTCCGGGAATTCCCTTCGGTTTTTGTCCTGCTTCTATTGCCTTAACGATAGCAACTATTGAATTTTCGCCCTCTCCTCGAACCATAATATCTATCGATTTTGAGTAAGATCTTATTTGTTTAGGTTGAAAGGTTGTACTTGGTCCGCCTAAAGAAATAACTGTGTCGGGATAAAAAGACTTAATGGCGTTGGCAATAAATAGCGCATATTCAATAGAAAAAATATTTGCTGACAGACCAATATGATCAAAGCGATTATTGCGTAAATAGTTAATTACTTGATCATTGGTCATTTTTTCTGCATCAATATCCAATAATCTGACATCATATCCTGATTTTACCAGCATCGCTGCCAACATTGATATTCCAAGAGGGGGCATAGGATAATAACCGGAAACATTAAGCTTAATTCTTTTGGATCTGCAAAAAATTAATAGCGAGGTTACCTTCACTTTGTTATTCCTATTTTTGATTTTAATTTATTCGAGTGAACGAAAACGTGGATATAATCTTAAATCAAATATGTACTGAGCAATTTTCGGCAATGAACTCATTAAATGAGAAATGCTTTCAAAAAAATATATCTTCGACCAGCGACTTGGTTTGCAATAAAAGCGCGACAATAAATAGATTAAAATTATCTTTATAAAATTATCGTCAGCATGGCGTGGTATGGCCTTTTGTGCATAATCTTCATCTTCGGTTTTTGACTTACTCATCAATTCATTTCTAATGGAAATTCCATAAGAATATTCAAATACGCTAAATGATATTACATCTAGTTTAGTTTTGGCCAAATACTTAGCAGTCAGACCTATCTCTTTTTTTGTTTCGCCAGGCACTCCCAACATAAAATGTCCAACTACTTTTATTCCATACTTGTGAAGTAAATCAATCGCAGGCGCCACTTCATGTAGATCAAAATCTTTACCAATTTTACGCAAAAAATCTGCTGATCCTGTTTCTACGCCTATGTGAACGTATTGAAAACCTGCTGCGCGCATACTTTGGGCCATAGTTTCATTAAGCGGTTTTGGTTTGAACCAGGTGGTGATTTTGAGATCCTGATAACGAGAGGCCAATTGCTCGCATAGATTGATCATAATTTTGGGTGCCTGATTAAATGACCCATCACGAAAAAATATTTTCCTTATTCCACGCTTATATAGAAAATCAATTTCCTCTATTACGGCATCAGTAGTTCTAAATCTGGGTATACCCCACCCAGGTGCTACACAAAATTTACATTTGGCAGGACAACCGTGGGAGGTGTAAACTGAAGCAAATGGGGCCTGCCAATACGGCAAATAATATGCATTCATATTTAATAAATCATGCCTAGGTGTTCGGTAGTCGATATCTTCGTGAGTCCATTCACTTTTGATATTATTTCCTTCTCTCCAAGCAGCATTTTTAATCTGCACTCCCTTCAAATACTGGGCAAAACCCTTAGATGTATAATCAGCAAGAATGCCATCAATGTATGGACGGTCTATCAAAAAACTTTCCTTTTCTCCGTAGGTAATGTCGCCCACCGCAAAAATAATCGCTCGATATTTTTCTTTAATTAATTTCAAAAGCTGGAGATCAGAATTGAGAGTAGGAAAAGAAATCAATGATAAAACCGCATCTGGACGAAACTGTTTCAAAAAATCATTCAAATATGCAGGATTTTTATTAATTACGCCGTCGTATATTTGTAAATCACAATCTGTTAAATATCCGGATTGAATTAATAAATCGAGTGGATGCCAAATATATAGTGCTGATTTAGATGTCGGATGAAAAGTATCCCGCATAATGGGACGAAAATAGGGAGGATTTAATAATAGAACTTTTTTTTTCTTAGTTGTAGTCATAAGTAAAAACTCGCTTCAAAGGATCAAGAACTGTAGGGTACTCAGGAGGATGAAACCAATCGTATTTAAGATAGTAACTAATGTCTGCATTTCCGAACAGAGAAAAAATAAATGGTTGCAATAAAATTTTTGGAATACGAGGGGTGAATATTCTATGCTTATATTTTTCTTGATAAAATTTTGCGACTGATTTCCAAGAATATTCCTCCCCATCTCCAAGCATAAACGTTCGTCCATCATATGAATCATCACTAATAATCAACGCAATGAATTTGAGAACATCACTCACATCTACGGCACTAAATTTTGAGTTAGTAATGGGTATGCATCTTAGTGCCGATAACTTCTTAAATCTAGGAGTTACCCGATCATTTGGAGCGATGACCATAGGTAAACGCACAATTACGTGATCGTTCACTTCTCGAGAAATTTTTTCTCCGATAAGTTTACTAAAACCATAGTCGGTTATTGGACCTGAATAATTGCTCGAGGGCCCCAGTGCTGCAATGCTAGAGGTATAAATCAAACGCACTTTGTGTTGCTGAGAATTAATTGCCGTAATTAAAGAACGAGTGCCATCAATATTGACTGAATTGAGTGAATTGACTGAATTGAATGAATCTTCAGGACTAAACCTAGCAACTCTATCAGCACTACCAAATCCATTTTTTTTCCAACATGGTGGTACAGTAGCTGCTGCAAGGTGGATGACAATATCACAGTTTTTTATCCATAGCGGGTTAAAACATCTAATATCTCCCTCCACCACTTGTATCTGCTTATAATCAATTTGTTGGTGATGCTTGAGAACAGTAACTTGATAACCCAAACCCAAAAGATGGGGTAGCAAATTTCTCCCAATCATCCCGCCGGCACCGGTAATGAAAATGGACATTTTTTTAGCTGTCATACCATTTTGGTTTCCACATTTTTTCAATAGCACCAAACCCCTCGAATTTTTTTTTGCCCTTTATGGCCATAAAAAAATCTCTTGCTATAACTTTTAAAATTGAAAAAGTTAAATACCATCTCAATCTTCTACGTAGGGCCACTGGAGAAAAAAATCCCTGAAGATAGTGGAATGGTTGTTTGTATACAAAACGCTGTTGAATTTTTAAGGTCCAATGACTAATTTCTTGGCGGGTTAAGTGTTTACTGGGCATCACTGGTGTGAACATATCAAATTTTGACAAATCATTTTCCTCGATCCAATTATTCTTTGTTGCTTCATCGTAGAGAGCAGTTCCTGGGAATGGGGTAAGTGGATGAAATGGAGCAAAATCTAATTTGGCCCTAATACTGTAATCGCTTAATCTCAATAATGATTGAGGAGTTTCAGAACGAATCCCAGTTAAAAATGTTGAAAAACGTACCACCTGAGGGTATTTACGTCTTAATAAATGAGAACATTTAATTAACGCCTCAGAATCAAGTTTATTTTTTCCGACTTCATTTAATTCATCCTCAGTGGGCCGTTCACCGCCGATCAGTGCATGCTTGAAACCTGCCTTAACCATCTTCGGTAATATTCCTAGTTTTTCCTGTTCTAAAATTTTATCAGCGCGTACAAATGCCCACCATCCCAATCCTTTATAGTTTCTTTTAATTATTTCAGAGCACAATTCATCAACCCACTGATTGTCATAATTCCAGGTACCTTCCACCCAAAAAAGATAACGAATTCCGTAGTTATGATATAAAAGACCAATGTCCTCTAACATTCTTCCAACGCTTCGTTGGCGAAAAGAAGGTATCATGGTAATTTTGCCGCTACTATCTTCTTGATGTCCACACTCCAGAGCAGTCCATGCACAGTAGTTACAACTATAAGGGCAGCCTCTACTTCCTTGGATAGTTATGGCCCGGTGATAAAGGCGGCCATATGGGGCATATTTGTCTATTGGCATCAAGTCATAAGCGGGCATGGGTAAACTATCAAGGTCTGCAATAAGATTTCTCAATTTGGTACAAACGACTCTATCTCCATCACGATAGGCAATTGACTTAACTAAGGAAACATCACCTCCATCACGAAGAGTTTTTAGCAGTTCACAGGTAGTTTCTTCCCCTTCATATCGAACGATATAGTCAAGATCTTTGAAGTTTTTAAGAGAATACTCTGGTATGTGACTATATACATGACCTCCTGCAATGGTGATTGTGTTGGGGTTAATTTTTTTGGCAAGCGATATTGCTCGCATACCTTCATACATATAAATAAGCAAATCACCAACACCAAAAACATCAGGCCGATATTCGGCAATAGTTCTTTCCAATGACTTCCATCCCATTTGATTAGGGAGGCAATCAACAATTTGAATATCAATTCCTCTGATTTCTCTTCTTAGATAGGCCGCAATTGATGGCAATCCAAGCGGTAATAACCAATTATCTGATTCATTTATCAATGGCCAAATATGACCAGGCGGTCTAACAAGCATCAATTTGAATCTGTCTTTTCCAATAAACATATTCATAATTATCCACTAACACAACTGCTACTACCATAAAAAACCATTATAAAGGAGCACCATAAAGAAGTATCATAAAGTGCCAGTAGAGTCTAAAAAACAATAGACAAAGAATATATTTTTTTGTAATAGTTTTGTAATAGTTTTGTAATGGATTTGTGATCGTTTTGTGTAAGTTTAGCTTGCTGAGGTAAGTTGGAAAAAAACATTATAAGTAATCACAAATCTAAAAAGTAATCACAGTCTCTAACGCCAATTCTAACATCTGATCAAAAGTCTTCTCTCTCTCTTCCGCTGTACATGCTTCGTGAGTTACCAAGTGGTCACTAACGGTCAGAATGGCCAAAGCATCAATGCGATGTTTGGCAGCTAAAGTATAGATAGCAGCGGCTTCCATTTCAATTGCCAGCACTCCATAGTTACTCCATATTTTCCAAAAATCTGGTTCATCATAAAAAATGTCAGTTGAGATGACCCCACCCACACGCACTTTAGTCTTAAGTTCTTCTGCCTTTTTATAAGTACGTAACAGTAACTCAAATGAAGCGGCGGGTGCAAAGCTTTTCCCGTGAAAGGCCCTTTCATTAAGAGATGAATCGGTGCTGGCGCTCTGCGCAACAATAATGTCTCTAATTTTGACATCTGTTTGTAGTGAGCCACATGAACCAACGCGAACAATTCGTTGCACTTTGTAGGCAGTGATCAGCTCATTGACGTATATCGAGCAAGAAGGTATCCCCATGCCGCTCCCTTGAATCGAAATAGTTTTACCTTTGTATGTACCGGTATATCCAAGCATCCCCCGGACCTGATTATAGCAAATAGCATCTTTCAAGTACTTATTGGCAATGTACTGAGCGCGCAGCGGATCACCAGGCATTAGTACGGTAGGAGCAATTTCTCCTAATTTGGCAGCAATATGGATACTCATCGTTTCTCCTTATGATAAGCGTTTTGTATATGATATGTTCGGTCCAAGATTCGTTCCAAGGTTTGTTCAAAGGTTTAGTTCAATGATCATTTCAACTTTGTACTCCACTGATTATAAATAATGGAGGTAAAAATGTTTAGTAAAAAAATCCTAGTTTTAAAAGTTGATGTAGATACCTACAGGGGCACTCGTGAAGGTGTTCCTGCATTATTAGAACTATTTTTGGAGCAGGGGGTTAATGCGACCTTTTATTTTAGCTTAGGACCAGATCAAACAGGTCGAGCATTAAAAAGAATTTTTCGACCGGGTTTTTTTAAAAAGGTCTCCAGAACTTCAGTGTTAAAGCATTATGGGATTAGAACTCTCCTTTATGGGACATTGCTACCCTCTCCAGATATTGCCGTTAAATGTGCAAAGGTTATGAGTAAGGTTTTTGAAAGCGGTTTTGAGGTAGGAATTCACACTTATAACCATATCAAATGGCAAGATTATGTTAGTAAAAAGGACTACGCTTGGACAAAAGAACAGCTGCAGTTGGCCGCCGAAGCCTTTTCAAAAGTTTTTCAACGACCAGCAAAAACCCATGCGGCAGCTGGATGGCAAATCAACGAACACGCGTTGCAACTAGAAGACTCGATGCAATTTACTTACTGCTCCGATACTAGGGGAACAACTCCGTTTATTCCAATGATACAAGGAAAAAAAATCCGCTGCCCCCAATTCCCTACCACCCTTCCAACAATAGATGAATTAATCGGCAAGGAAGTAATCGATGGCAATATCGATGGCAATATTGACGGTAATAATGTTACTGATTATTTATTAAATATAACTAAAATAGAATCTATGTTTCATAACTATACATTGCATGCAGAATTGGAAGGAATGCGTTTTTTACCAGTAATGCGTAAGCTGTTACAAGGATGGCGACAACAAGGGTACCAAATAGTATCGCTCAAAGAGGCATACGATATCTGTATCAATTCAGAGAAAACATTTGCATTGCCAGCACATCAAATTGTTATGAGTGAGTTTCCAGGGAGAAGTGGTTTGTTAGCACTACAGGGGAATGCGATAAAAGGGCCATAGGTTCAATCAATTTCCTCACGAAAAAAACGTATCGGCGGACGCCTGCAAGAAAAGTACTCAAATTTTAATTTGGGCATCTTAATTTTTTCTTTATCGATTATTTTTATAACAAAATACTCTTCGCTGGAAGAATTGCGCAATACCGAAACCTCAATACCTGTTATTTGTTGTTTCATCCATTTATCGAGTGAAATAACCCCTGAAATTCCTTCCCTTGACAAAGCGATATGAGATGAACCAATACTGGGATTATAGATAAAAATGGTTCCATTATCTTTTAACAGATTAAAATACTTGGCCAAAACCACATCAGGATATTTGCTATAGGCAAGAATTCCATAAAGATCAACAATAATGTCTGCTTTACCAAAATCTTTAATAATTAATTGATCTTCAATTTCTTCGAAAAATTTATCCTTAAAAATTCTCACTCTAGACGAATTACAAATTCGCTCATAATTCGCAGTCCCCTCTATTTTATAAGTAATGGCAGTCAGCAACAATTTATTGGAAAGGGAAAACGCCCGAGATGCATCTATATTGTCTCCAGTGACAGGTCCAATAGCACCGGCCGACAAAATATCGTTTTCAAAAAAGAGATCCCCTGCACCGCCATCTATAATGTGTATATTTGCAATATCCCTATTATTTGCCACCTGGATTAAAACGTTGTCAAGTTCCGGTATCAAATTCAAATATTCACTTAGTCCCCTCTCTATACAAAAATTATTACACTGAATAATTTCCTCAATGCTTTTAGGGGAGTGAACTGGATTGCCCTCAATTGAAAAAGAAAATCCATTTTTTTTCTCTACTAGATTTAAGTATCTTTTAAATTCTCTAATAGGAAAATCAATGATCTGATTATTTCTTAAATCTAGAAATTTCAATTTGGTCAGAGATGTAATTCTTGAATCAACACTCGTTATTTTGTTGTCACTGAGATCAAGCCATTCTAAATTAGGAAAATCAGTATACACACTCTCCGGAATTTCCGTCAAGTTCATTGCTGAAAAATTCAATCTTGTGATTTTTTCTCTTTCTTCATTATGTGGAATTACCTCAGATGCCAATGCTTGTGATATAAGCACACCAGATAGGTATTTTTGGGGTAGCACCCCTAACGTAGTTAGAGTGGTTGACAACAGCATTACCATCAACATTTCTATTTTGAATATATTCCTATTAAAATCGATTAGATTGTTTAGGTTCAATTTAAACTTCATCTTAAGCTCCATATTAAGCTCCATACTATTTAAGCCCCATATAATGCACTATGTTTACGGAGTTTTTACTGGCGACGCATTGTACACCACAAAAGTGATAGTAAAAAACTTTTTATGTGATTCACGCTTTATCTTAATCTATTCACCCACAATACTATCTTTATTTTCCTTAAGCGTACGATTCAAACGCTTTAGTGTACCTCTCCACTTGTTATCACTATTTTTATTTACTCTGATTACACTTTCATCTTCTATACCACCATCGTCATCAACATTTTCTGTACCAACTGCGCCTACTCCGTCTCCCCTTTGCGACGCCACTCCTCGGGCAGGTCCATCATCAGCATCACTACTTATAGAATCAACATCCTTGATGACCACTTTTTTACTATGTTTTTCATCAATAATTTTATTTCCAGGGTATTTATTTAACAACATATTAGGATTAGCATTAAATTTTTCCATCAATTCCTGAGATAGCTTTCCGTTGTAACGCTCACCCTCAGCAAATCCCTTTTTATCGCTAATCGCTGGTTTATATTTTACGAGATAATAATCCCCTGGAAGTAAGTTCTTACGACCGCCCACATCTTCCACCCCTAACTCTCCCGAGAGAAGCGCTAATTCTATGATTTCTGCACCCTTACTTTCCTCTCCCCCTTTTCCGCTATCAATGCTCCTATTCGCCAAAAATTCAGTTCCTCTTATTCCAAAGGAAACTCTCCCCATATCCA
>JADGBS010000067.1:0-2974 GCA_015231325.1 Oligoflexia bacterium
TAGTTGAGACTGAAGTATAGGCAGTATTTTTAACTGTAGCATTATGTAATTGATAGACGTTAGTTCCATCATCAACCACATTGATAAGATTATTGCTATTGCTACTAACGTTCGTACCCATTGCAAAGAAGCGCTCGCCACCATTATCGTATAGACTGTAATATGGTTCTTTATTGGCATTTATTACATTGTAATTTGTATAACCATTAACGGTCCAACTATCTCTACCTGGCAAACATAAAATTCCAGTATTTGCTATTGAGTTCACTCTAAAGACTGCAAACAATGACCGGACAATCCAGTCCGCACTCTATTGCAGTAAAAGATGAATATATTTTAAGTGGTGGAAATGGGCATAGTATTAAGATCTACCAACAATACGCTCCAAAATCCGCGAAGATCGGTGGACGTGCGCTTAACTTTGCTGATTCTGCCGTGATCGTTCCAAGCTTTAAAAATTTCCCAACGACTGCGATTACATTCGAAGCTTGGGTACGTTTTGATTATTTACATAGTGGAGATTACGCAACCATCTTCTCGTATGCAGTCCCTGGTTCACTCGATGAATTTAAAGTTGCTCGTGATTCAGATGGAACTTATCAAATTCAAGTGGGTAAGAATACGACAGAATACACTACACTCAGTGCTGGATTCAATGATGGTCGTTATCATCATCTTGCAGTCACTCTAAATACAGCTACAGGCGCACTAAAAGTTTACAAAGATGGAGTAGAAACCGCTTCCGATACTCAAGCAGATACTTCAGCATTTACAGCAGACGGCACAGGAACCGTAGTCATCGGACAAAAGCAAGGAAGTGTGGGTGGAACATTTGATTCAACAAAATCTTTTAGAGGAGAAATCGATGAAGTACGCGTGTGGAATGTTGTACGTACAGCAAATCAAATTAAAGAATTTATGTACGCTCCAATTTCGCAAGCTGATTCAACACTCGTCCTTTACTATGATTTTGAAGAAGACCAAGGGCAAACTGTATATGATAAATCTTCAAGTGCTAATAATGGAACCTTTGGAACTAACTCAACTTCGGCCGATAACCTTGATCCAACTCGCGTGCCTTCAGGCGCAGGACTCCGTGATTACGCCCTATTCTACAACTCTGGCCAATACGCAAAAGTGCCAGGCACCGTTGATATCGATACCACATTCACCTTTGAGGCCTGGATTAAACCATGGTCTCTCGCAGACGGAAGTGGTGAAATTTTCAATTTTGCAGACTCAAGTGGTGCTAAGACCATTTACGGTGGATACGACTCTAGCGGGCATATTACGTTTAAAACTCGTTCCGCCTCATCCGGTGGTTATGATTTCACACTTGCAACCACAACAGACGTTTTAGTCGCGAACGAGTGGACTCACGTGGCCTTCACAATTAGTGGCGGATCGGCCGCAACCATTTACTACAATGGCTTTAGCTCCGCAACTGGCACAATCACCGTGAATCCAATCACCGCAGGCGACTCTCGTGATACTTACTTACTCGGAAATGGTTCGCTTCTCTCTATGAAAAATGTGCGTGTATGGAATGTCACTCGTACGGCCGCTGAAATTGCAGCGAATGCTACTCGTCCATCGCTTGGTTCAGAAACAGGATTACTTGCCTACTACCCAATGAACGAAGGAAATGGTCAGACGATTTATGATTTATCTACTAATGCAAACAATGCAACGTTGGGAGCAACAAGTGGAACAGATGCGGCCAGCGATCCAAGTTGGCAGATGATTAGTGACTTTAATATTCCAACTCAGAAAGGAATTAAGTTTGATGGTACAGATGATTTCACGCAAACTTTAAATTCAAATGTTAATTTGGCCAATTCTAATATGACGATAGCTCTGTGGGCGAATGCTGTACCAACTGGAACAGGTCAGAGGACTTTTATTGCTCAAGGAACTGGAACTGCAGATACTGGATTGTCCTTCTTATTTAATAATGCTACTCAAATGAATTTTTCATTCTGGAGCGATGATGCTATTTACACTACACTTCAAAATTATGATCCTGGTTGGCATTATTGGGTGGCCACATATGATAGTGCAACTAAAACTCAAAAAATATATCGTGATGGTGTAGAAATTAAATCTAGAACTGCAAATGCAGATTATCAAGGCAGTGGTATTTTATATTTAGGTAAATATTTTAATGGTAACTATCGCCTCAATGGTAGTTTAGATGAAGTTAGGATTTATAACAGAACCTTAAGTGCGACTGAAGTTAAAAGTACAATGAATCGACAGTTACGAAGTTCAGAGTATAGTGGATTACTAGTCTATTATGATTTTAACGAACAAAAAGGACAATACGTAACAGACCTCAGCGGTAATCGCAATCACTCTGTCCGAGGAACTAATGGTGCAAGCGAATCCAGTGACCCACAATGGTTCGACGATAATCGTTCAAATGCTAAAATGCAAACAGTGATATATAATCCTCCGTCAGCGACCACGACTGCGTCTTCGATTTCTTTAACAATTCTTGGTCGTGAATCAAGTATCACTCACTACAAATACAAAGTTGATAGTGGATCTTGGAGTGCGGCCCAAACAATCGCTACCGCCCTCAGCGCTTCCAGCTTAATTAACGGTTCTCACACCGTCTACATCATTGGTTGTACTTCATCTACTAACTGTGCACCTCTAAATACTTCTAGTGCTACAACTTACACTTGGACGGTATCTAATCCTCCAACAGTAACGAAAAACGTTAACAACCGCGTCTTCCCACTCGATGGCGTTGATGAACCACTGGTGCAAGGTACTCCAATAAGTGTCAGCATAACTTCAACGGAGGCGAACAGTGCTTCTCCAATCTCTGCACTCACTTGTACATATGAAACTGTTGGACTACACACCTCTGATCCAAACTATGCAGCGGCCGGTGCAAGTTGTACGACTCTGCCATCGCTCGCTACAATTTGAAATATTTTCGTAAAATCGACTGCAACCTACTCCA
>JADGBS010000067.1:3039-16484 GCA_015231325.1 Oligoflexia bacterium
TTTCCATTTACTGCGACTGCGGATGCGGATGTGACCAGTGACCCCCTCTATGTTTCTGTACGAGAAAATTACTTAACTACAGGACTGCAATTTATGGTGGACGGACTATTCTCAGACGATGCGACCGGTATGACCGGAATTCCACTCCGTCCACGCACTACACTTGTTGGAAATAACGATACCGCAAACTGGTTAGATACTAAAAATCTACTCACTCCAGTCTTACAAAGTGGTTACACTGCTTCTCCATGGGCCGGAACAGGCGTATACAGCGATCCATACGCTCTCTCATTCGATGGTGATTCAGATTATATTTTGGCCAACTATACAACCATAAATCCTGCATCGATAACTCAAGAGGTTTGGGCGATGGCGGATGTTTCATGCGATACTGGTCAGTATGGTATTTTACTTGGTCAAAGTCATACCAGTACCCATATAGAAATGTTATGGCGATTTGGAATGTTCTATTACTGTGATACTCCTTCCGGTCATGTGAAAACCAGATATAGTAATGCTACTGAAACCGATTTTATTACTAGTGCTGCCAATAGTGTTCCTAAGAATGAATGGTGGTTAATGAATTCCAGTTACAATGGAACAACAGCAAACCTTTATAAAAACGTGAGTCAGTTAGGTACCAAAGCAATGAATATCACTCCGTCTGCTTCCGATCGTCCAATTAGTATTGGTAATCTTGGCACTGATTCACCTGATCCAGTTCAATATTTCAAAGGCAAAATTGCTCGTGAAGCGATTTACTCTTCAGCGCTTACAACAACTCAGCTCAAAGATAACTTCAATGCTATCGCAAATCGCTTCCGCGTAAAACCAGTTGAGCACATAGTGAAAAGCAACTTAGTCCTACACTTCGATGCTGCCAATGCAAATCAAGGTTTGCGTCCATACTCAAACGGATGTGCGGCGACCGACCTCTCATTCTTTGATTTATCAACTTCTAGCTTACCAGCAACACTCACCAACTTTGCATCTTGTGATGTAAGTTCTGATGGTTGGCGCGGCGATGGAAGTGTTGGCTCTCCATACTTATTAAATTATGACGGCGAAAATGACTATGCTTCTGTTGCGTACAACTCCGTTCACGCAACCACTGCTGATTTTAGTGTGGAAGTGTTTGTCAGATGTCCAACGGCAGATGGTGTAAGATATTTCTTGGGAAGATATAGTGGAGCTGATAAAGGTTGGATACTTGGAGTGAATAATACTAGTTCAAAATTTAATTGGAGGCATGATGGTAGTCTTTATCAAGTTAACGGTGGTACTGTTTGTGGAAATGCGAATTGGAAGCATATAGTTGCAACTCGCTCTGGATCACGGTATTCCATTTATGTAAATGGAGTGCTTGGTGGTATAGAAGACTCTGGAATAATTGGAGATATTAACTATACAGGATCAGCTACTTATATTGGAAGTGTAGGATTTAGTCCTATGCTTGGCGATCTAGCGATTGCAAGACTCTATACTAAGGCCTTAACTTACGAAGAAGTAATTCAAAACTGTTTAGCTGAAGAATCAAGATTTACGGCCACACCAAATGCTATTTGCAGTAGTAAATATCTCATTCCAACAATTACATCTGGTAGTTTAACAGATGCTTCCTCACCAGCGGCCAATGGAAGTTCATTCCAAGTGACAATTACATTTAATCAAGCAGTCACTAACTTCAACCCAACTACCGAATTAACTGTGACTGGAGGATCAATTGCAAGTTGTTCAGGATCTGGAACCACATATAATTGTACTATTAATACAACGGCCGGTACTCACGATGTAACTGTCTCAGTTGCGGCCAGCGTGGCCAGCGCTAATGGATATGACAACTCTTATTCTGCTGTTGTATTCAAAGCAAATCGTCCACCAACACTATCGTCAGATACCAATGATCAAATATTCCCAATTGATGGAACTGATGAACCGCTTGTTCAAGGAAGTGCGAAAGGAATCACTATCACTGCGTCTGATCCAGATAGTGATGCTCTTCAAACGATGACTTGTACTTATCAGACTGTTGGACTTTCATCCAGTGATCCAAACTACATCGGCTTCCCAGTTGATTGTAATGCTCTTGATTCGTATGCAACCGATAACTCTGTATCCTTACTCTCTAAAGCAACATTTGGATACGACTCTATTACGAGTCAAGGATATTTATATTGGATTCCAACTCTCGATCAACGTGGAACTTACAAGTTCACATTCTCAATCAGTGATGGTTATATCGTTTCCACTAAAGATGTTTATGTGACAGTTCGTGAGAATTATTTAAGCACCAACATAAAAGTTGCAAACGATGCAATCTATTCTACAGACTACACCGGATTCAGTGGCGTACCACTTCGTCCGCGCCTTGATAATTCATCCGATGATGTGACCAGCACAGATTGGTTTGATATGAAAAACGCTAACTCTAACTACGATGCAGTCTTGTCTCAATTCATCTCGGCCAATCCTTGGAGTGGTAATGGTATTTACACTACTCCATACGCGCTCACCTTTAATGGTAATGGTGACTACGCTGACCTTGGTTCACCACTTAATGATATTCCTGCTACTCGTATGCTATTTAATACTTGGATCAAGCCAAGTGATGTAACTAGTGCGGCCCAAGGAAAAATCATTCTCGCAGACGGTACTGCAAGCGGAAACGGTTTCGTACTCGCTCAAGCAAAAGCAAACGCAGCTAAAGCGGAATTAATGATTGGAACGAAAAACTATGCTTCAGTTGTGGCCGCTACCGGAGGACTTGTTGGATACTGGCGTTTTAATGAGACTAGCGGATCTGTTGCGTACGATTCATCAGGTGCAAATGTGTGCAGTGGTTCTCCATGTGATGCTACAATGAACACAAGTTATGTGGAAGTTGGTAAGGAAGGTGCTCTTGCAAATGATTCGAACTACTCGATGAAGTTTAATAGTACAAATGACAATATTTATGTTCCATACAATGCGGCCTTGAACCCATCAACATTTACTATAGAGGCCTGGGCGTATTGGGATGGTACAAATAGTGGCGATTGGGGCTCAGTAGTTACTTCTCGTAATGCGAACACCGTCTGGAAAGGATATATGATTTATAGATCACTGACAACAAATGTATGGCGATTTTACTGGGGAGATGATACGGCCTGGAGAACTGCAGTCTCTGCTTCTGCAGCTACACCTAATAAATGGACTCATATTGTGGCCACACATGATGGTAGTGTTGGTAAGTTATACCTAGACGGAGTAATGGTTGATAGTGCTACTTTCTCATTTGTTCCAAATAATGTAAATCAAATGAATATTGGAGCTGGTTCTGATGCTGGAACTCACTATCCATTTACAGGTGGAATCGATGAGGTCGCATTCTATAACACCGCCCTCGATGCTACAACAATTGCTAATCACTACAAAGCGGGCGTTGGCTGCCGTTCGACTACATCAATGCTTAACGGTCGTTGGTACCATGTGGGAGGCGTGTACGATGGAACAAATACTAAACTCGTCATCAATGGACAAACTGAGTGTAGCATTGCAAATGACAACGCTCTCGCAAACGGAACAACTAACTTACGCATAGGTGGCAGTGGTGCAGGCACATACTTTAACGGTCAGATGTCACAATTACAAGTCTACGGAACAAGTGGCGCGGCCATAGGTGATGCAAACACCTCTTGGAATAACTTCATCAACACCATTAACCGTTTCCGAGGACTCGCGGCCGAAAATATCGTAACCTCTAATCTCGTCCTCTATCTCGATCCAGCGAACGCGAAAGAAGGTATGAGCTTCCCAGGTACGAGCAGTAATGCTACTTGCGCTGACATGTATACAAACTTCTTCGATCTATCTAAGTCAGGAATCAACGGCACACTAAGTGGATTCAGTGGTTGTGATGCTGGCGTGGTCGGTTGGCGTGGAACAGGCGCTACATCTAGTCCGTACAAATTAGTCTTTGATGGTACTGATGATAAAATCAATCTAGGAACATCTGCAACCATACAACCTGCAAACTTAACTTTCATGGGTTGGTTTAAACGTACTAAGAGTTGGGCGAATAATGAAACAAATCTTTTGTATGCCAAAGGTGCTTATGATGGAAATGGTTTCTATACAACTTTTGGTCCTTCAAATGGAACGTATGCATTCTACTTTGTTGCTGATGGATTTAATGGTTTTAGAATCTCAACTGCGGTAGATACTTTCTTCCCAATCAATGAGTGGACTCATATTGCATTTACCTTTAATTCTACAGACCACACAGCTAGATTCTATAAAAACGGAGTGTCTCAAACGTTTACACAATTTGGTACTCCTCTTACTGTTACATCTACAACCGATACCAAGTACATAGGTTACAGTACATATAATAATTTATATAACGATGAAATGGGACCAGTGATGCTTTATAGTTCAGACTTAACTGCAACCCAAATCAGACAAAACTACTTGGCGCAAGCTCCACGCTTTAGAGCGACTACTCTTGAGCGCGTCTCTCGTGATGGATTAGTTTATGAATTTGATGCTGCTAATGCCGCCGCTGGAACGAAATTCCCTGGAGTTGCGGCCGCAAACTGCTCTGACCTCTTTACATCGCCAATTGATTTGTCTCCGTATGCCCACACGCTTACGCTCACTAATTTTACCACAAACTGTGATACCTATGCTTGGCAAGGAACGGGTACAACATCATCGCCATATGCAATTAAGATGGATGGAAGTTCAAATTACATCACTACAGCAGATAACGCCGCTTTAGATGGAACAGGGATGACAGAAGTAACGACAGAAGGTTGGGTGAAATTTGATAGTACTGCTAGTAGCTTTAATAGTCTTCTTGCTAAACAAAATGATTCTTCAGAATACTCATATAGTTTATATCTTGCAACCAACACTAATCCAAAATTTGCACTGAAGAATCAGGATGGGACTGCTTACCTACTAACAACAACTACCAATGTTATCACGGGTACTTGGTATTATATGGCCGGAACATGGGATGGAACTACTGCTAGAATTTTCCTAAATGGTGCTGAATTAAACAATATGAGTGCAACTGGTACCTCTGTCTATGATAATGCCAGCACATTGAAGCTTGGCTTTGATGGTATGGCCGGACACTACCTCACAGGTAGTATCATGAAGGCGAGAGTACTTAACCGCGCCCTCTATGCAAACGAGCTCAAGCAAAACTTCTTGACTGAAGGAAACCGTGTACGTTCACAATCGCTAACTCCATACTATCCTAAGTATGATCCAACACTTGTTCTATTCTTAGATGCTGGAAACGCGAAGTGGGGTGTGGCACCTGGAGATCAGAGTGATTGTGATGCTCATACATTCTACGATTTAAGTATGAATGGAAATCACGGAACACTCACCAACTTCCCAACGGCCGCCTGTACGGCGGGTACGAGCGGATGGGATGGCACGGGTGGTGCTTCTACTCCATACGTACTGAACTTCGATGGAACGGATGATTATGTAACCTTAGGTGATCCTGCAAGCGGAATTTTCGATTTTGCAAGAACTGATAGTTTCACTCTGAGTGCGTGGTTTAAGACAACCAATTCTTCTGCTAGTTCGCGTATAATTAGTAAGGGTTTTTCAGCAGCAACGATTGGTTATATGCTGGGACTTAATACGACAGGAACCATTCGTTTTGGAATGGGTGCTGCCAATTCAGTTAGTTATGTAACGTACTCAGCTACAACAAATACATATAACGATGGTAATTGGCATCAGGTAATTTTCACTCATGATGGTACTTCTCAGAGAGAAAAAGTTTATGTAGATGGACAACTTCAAAATATTACAAGTGGTTATTGTGGAACAGTTGTAAGCAGTAACCAATTAGATATTAGTGCTTGTACTAAGTTAGAGGGTCGTAGTACTTCAAATTTAACTATTGGTACTAAGGTTACTTATTCAGAAATCTTCAACGGTTCAATGCAATTCATCCGCATCTACAAGCGCGCGCTCCCTGCAGAAGAAGTGGAAGCACTCTACAACTCTGAAGACCCATACTTCCCATAGTCCCTCCCATAGGTGCCCCTCCCATAGGTGCCAGCTTCTTTTTTGATAGTCACTGCAAAAATTAATTTTAAGATGCTAAGACATGCTAAGCTAGTAAGATAGCAAAATAGTAATTTTGAAATGGTCGAGTTATAATTAATGTAATTAATAATGAGAAAAATTTTTTCTTTCACTTGATTCGCGCAATTGTGAAATTGTAAAAATTGAATGCTTTAATCCTTTTTTTATTGTTTCATAATGATTCTTTTTTTCGAAATTTTGATTTATCCAGTTAATAAAAGTTGTAATGTCATTAGAATCCATAAATTTTGTATAATCATGAGTAAGTGGAACAACAAAATTTTTATTGTTCCAAATAATAAAAAGTGTACTATATGGATAGGTTTCGGCCGAAGACACTTCCCCGCATTTTACAGGATTAAGATAAATGTATTTTAGTACTTGATAAAAATATTTTTCATTATCAATTATGGACCATCGATATCGCCCTCCAAAAACATGATTTATTCTATTGCTGGTTTTTCTAATTTTTTTACTTAATTGTTTGTTAAACTCATACATGAATTTATCTATATTTAATTCAGGTGTTTTAAGCAAAAGATGATAATGATTTTTCATTAAAACAAAAGCGCATATTTCAACTTTGTGTTTATTATATGCTAGTTCCATTGATTGTAGTGAATAGTCCCAGACTTGATAAATTGGTAAGTGGAACCATTCTTTATTATTCGATCTAGAAGTAATGTGATAGTGAAATTCATTAGTTTTAATTAAATTTTTTCTTGGCATAACAATTGTGGCATAAGATATTGGGATGTTTTAATGTTATTATTTTATTTTTTGTAAGGAGTGATTTTTAGCAGGGACTTCTCTAAAAAGAAATGTTTTTTAGTAATAATTAAGAGAATTTATTATTTTTGAAAAAAGAATTGTTATTTATGAATTATTGCTATTGCTATTGCTATGCTTATCAAAAAAGAAGCTGGCACCGGCCTCAATACAATACGCTAAGATGTTTGAAAATTATTATAGAGATTTTATGGCCACAAGATTATAGCACGATATACAGAATATGCAGAATATACACCGATCCAAGTGAATTGTGATTGTAATTTTTTGTGCTATTATATTAAAATAAATTTTTATTTTTTTCTAAAATGTAATTAGAAAGAGAAGGAAAAAAATGTGGGTAATTTAAAACAAACTTTATTAAAGAGTCATCAATTGATGACGGATCAGAATATTGATCATGCTTTAATTGGAGGACTTGCATTAGCGACACTTGGAATTAATCGCGCGACATCAGATGTCGATATGCTCATAGATCATAAAGATCGTGAAAATTTGATTAAAACATTGTTAGAGAATGGATTTACGCTTATTTTTGAAACTGCAGAAGTATTACATTTTATTGGACTTAATATTGGATTAGGAAAATTAGATATTTCATTAGCAAAGAGACCAATCAGCAAACAGATGCTTTTAGATGCAGTAGTTTTTCCTCAACATGGTATAAAGTGTCTCGGTCAAGAAGATATTATTGGACTTAAAATTCAAGCTTATAGCAATGATAACCGAAGAGAATTTCAGGACAAGGCCGATATATTATCTTTGATTGAAAATGGCGGTGATTCTTTAAATTGGTCAAAAATAAAAATGTATGCAGATCTTTTTAATGAATGGCCAGAAATTGAAAAAATTAGGAATAGAGCATGGATACAAAAACAAAGATGACTTTTGATGAATATTTAGATTTTTTAGAAGAGTATTGGGAAATCTTTGGACCAATTCCCGAAAAACCAATACCGATTGAGTATAAAAATATAAAAATCTAGGCGACGAAAACTAAAAAACACCCTACCCTAAGCTAAAAATCTCCTTAAGAGCAAGATCCCAAGGCATACAATTAACATTTTTAATTTTTTGGCCGTTCTTATTTTGAGAAATATAAAAAATTTTATCACTACCCAATTCTTGTGCATACTTTACTAAATGATTAATTTCAATTTCATCTATTCTATCACTTGATTTGATTTTGACTAAAACTGGTTTTCTTCGTGGTTTGCTTAAAATTAAATCTATTTCTCCGCCATCATGAATATTAAGCTCGACTCTTGCTTTCTCTCGCAACTCTCAACTCTGGAGGACTGGTGAATGGCCTGACTTTTGTAACTAACGGGATAACTGTTGTTGTGCCAAAAAAAAAATAAAATTTATTCTATTATTCTATTTATAAATAATCTTCCAAATTTTTCCGATGTCATCTTTTCCAACAGTGATGATGTTTTTACCATCTGAACTGAAATTTGCTGAAACAATTTCATTCGTATGTCCAGTAAGAGTTGCTAGTCTCTTTAATGTATTTGCATCCCAAAGTATGGATGTATTATCTGCTAGAGAGGGAATGATATCATTTTTAGAAGCAGTGAGGATTAAATTTCCCGTAGGGTAATTAAAGGATGCTGAGTGAATTTTTCCAGGATGTCCCGTTAAAGTACCAATTAAATTACCATTAGTATCCCAAAGTTTGGCCGTCTTATCGTCAGAAGTTGTAAGAACGGTATTACCATCAGGACTAAAAATACTTTTGTTAATTGGGCCAGTATGGCCTGTAAGTGTGGCAAAAATTTTTTTACTACTAACATCCCAAAGATTTGCAGTATTATTATGCATGGTTGTGAGAATGGTATTTCCATCTGGACTAAAAGTTGCTGATTTAATGGAGCTAGTGCCAGAGCTAAAACTATCATTAATTGTAGCAAGTTCTCTCCCATCACTTAATTGCCAAAGTTTTGCTCTTCCATCAAATCCTCCTACCGTAAGAAAAGTTTTTTCATCAGGACTAAAGAGTACAGTTTCAACGTCACGAAAATGACATAGGAAATTTTTTAGTATTTTACCATCACTAGTATCCCAGAGGATAACTCTACCATCTGTGCCTGCAGTAAGAATAGTTTTACCATCAGAACTAAAAACAGCTGAATTAATACTACCAGAAGGATGAGAAAGATTAAGAAGTAATTTTCCATTGCTGACATCCCAAAGTTTTCCAGCACGGAATGAGCTAGTAAAAATGATCTTGCTATCAAATATTGCTCCAAAGTTGCCCTCAAGTGTGAATTTTGTAAATCCATCGCGTGCATCTCTAACAGCAGTATTTCCGTCGATCGAATTGGTGATAAGCAGTTTACTATCATTACTGTAGGTTGAAGATGTTACCTCGTTATAATGGTTCCATGTAAACATTTGATCAGAGAAAACTTCTTTGAAAACTAGATTTTGCTTATTTATTTTATTAATTTGTTCTTCTAATTCACGATCTTTTTGTTCTTTGGCCATTCTTTCTTTTTCAGCAGCATCGCTCTCTTCCGCTGCTGTTTTGGCAGATATTTGGTCTACCATTGCAATAGTTATTTGATCAGATTTTAAAAGGGATTTTAAAATAGATAAATCTTTTAAAGTTTTAACTCGAGCAATTTCAGCAATCTCAGCAATACTTCTGGCCTGCGCCTGCGCCAGCGCCTGAGTTAAACTTTTTTCTTTATCTCTTTTAACTTTTATCTTTCCTTCAATTTTAGAAATTTTATTTAAAATTTCTAATTTGTCCGATGAAGTTAATGTACTTAAATCCCCCTTCGTCATCATTTCAGAGATTAGCAAATCCGTTCCCAGATCAATTAGTTCATCTTGATAAATTTTTAGGACTTTTAAATATTCAATTACAAATGTTGTGCGCTCAAATTTAAGATCATCAATCATCTTAAGCGTGCGCGAATCATTTAAGTATTCTAATCGCAGATTATTAAGTAATTCTCCGGCCGGATTAGTTGCAGGGTTTTGTGAAGTACCAAATTCAATTTTACCAGGTCCTTGCATGATCATTAGATGATTTGTAAATTTGATATCTTCTGGAGTTAAGCTGATATCTTTTGTTGATTTAGGATTTGGATTTTTTAATTCATCAAGATATTTTCCAACTTTCATAATATTAATTAAATTAGTGGCCCCTCTTGTAGAAAATTGATTAGTCATAGTATAAGGAAATGCAAGAGATGTAGGGTCACCGTTACAGAGATCTCGTTCTTCGTTTTGCTTTTTCTCTAGTACTTGTGATAAGCGCATCCACAAATGAGTGGCCAGTCTTCTTACTTCCTCTGGGATTTTGATTTGATCAATTTCTTTTTTTAACTCCTGAGGGTTAATGTTAAGAGGCCCAACTTCGAGAGCGTTATCATCTCTTGAAGAGCACTTTTCCATTAAGTTATACAAAATTTCAGGCGAAGAGAGGCGATTAAGCACTAACACTTTAAATAATATTCTATCAAGTAGGGCCATTCCAGTTGGTCCATCATTAGTGTTACGAAATCTTTCTAAAAATTCATTTAAGGTCATATTTGAAGTGATAAGTGCAGTTTTCAAATTACCTTTTATTTCGCTATTGCCATTCATGGCCTTCCGTTCATGTAATACCGAGAGTGCAGAGGCCAATACTTCGGGATTTGCTTTGTCAAGCTCATCAAGTATGGCGTAAGGATGATTGAGTAAACTTTGTTTGATTTCAAACTCCATCTTTCCATCGTCTATATATTTTTTGCCTTTAAGAGCACCAACAATCTGATCTTGTTTTGTATTAGGAGAAAATTGTAAAGAAAATGTTTTTCCATTCATCGCTTTAAGTACATCTTTTGCTGTCTGAGTTTTCGATCCCCCGGGACCGCCAAATGCTAGCAAATGATTTTCAGTTAGAATGGCCATAAGTAATGTGTCTAAATATCCATCCATTTCAAGGTATTTTTCATTAAGTTTTTTTGATAAATCCTTTAGCTTTGTTGCCGTTGCTGTTGCCGTTGCTGTTGCCGTTGCTGTTGTTGTTTTATCATTTTCTTCTGCAAATAAGTGGAGATGAAAAATAAAAATAAAAAATAAACTTAAAACCAAATTTGAGCTTGAAAAAATTTTTAAAGGTAAAAATATCAGCGCTTTTTTACTTTTGGTACACATTACTGATTTCCTTCTACGTTTTGTATAACTATTGTTATTTGTTATTAGCAATCTGTTATAAAATAACATATTTAGAGAATCAGATGTTTTAAAAAATAAAAGTATTTTTAACTTAAATATTTTCCAATATTTAAGTTATCAAAAAAAAATATTTAGAGATAATTTAGAAATTAGTTGAAACAAATTGTTGTCATTAAATTAAAATTAATTAAATTAATTTAATTGAGTCTAAGCTCATCTATCATCTATCATCTATCATCTATCATCTATCATCTATCATCTATCCTATAGGTAATACAGTTCTACCTAGCTTTTCATTAATAACTTCGGCCATGGCCAAATAAATTGCGCTAGCACCACAAATGATACCTTCATACCCAGCAACTATTCCAAGCATTTTTGCAGCTTCCTCTCCTATGGGGAAATGAGCTAAGGCCAAAAGGAAAAAAAGAATTGTTAAAGATAAGAAAATAAATTTTAAAACGAAATTTGATTTTAAAGTACCTACAAACATGAACAATGTAAAAATTCCCCATACAGCAAGGAAACAACCTAAGAATGATCTAGGTGTGGTCTTAGCGGCCATCCAAGTAAAATCTGGTGCTAGAATAATAAAAACTAGTGTTAACCAAAAAAAGCCATAGGAGATGAAAGCAGTTAGACCAAAGGTATTTCCTTTTTTATATTCTAAAATACCAGCAATAATTTGTGCTATCCCTCCATAAAAAATTCCCGTTGCGAGTATCGCTGCATTCATTGGAAAAAATCCAGCATTATGAATGTTTAAAAGTACGGTGGTCATGCCAAAGCCCATGAGCCCAAGTGGTCCTGGGTTTGCCAAAATAGATGGATTGTTACTCATAAAATTCTCCAAAGTTAATGTTTCATCGTCATTATTTGTTCATTCATCGGTGTTTTATAAAATTGCTTAAGTATTAAATAATATGACCGATAGTCAATTAAATGAAAAAAGTAAATTTAATTTATTTGCTATTTCTAATGTTATTTTTTGAAAGTGTCACTAATTCATTTACATTTACATTTGCATTTGAAGAAGGGCAGATGGATCCATTCCGGCCTTTGACAAATACAAGCGTAAACGAATGCTTATTGCATAAAAATTATTTAACTACAATCGCAACAACAACCGTATCAACATCTGCAATTACATCCGCAATTACAACTGCAATGGCATTAAAATATCAAAAGTTTGTGCAACTTAAGGAAAAATATAATCATCAAAATTGTAAGAATGACTCTAGAAATTCGGATAAAAAAAATTATATATACAATGAGATTTTGTCTGCGTGGGTTGATTATGCAGATAGGATGAAAGAAGTTATTTCGGTTAAAAATTTTTTAGATATAAAAAAGATTGTAGAACATATTCAGCAAAGTATTCTTTTTAGCGAATTTGCTAATTATGAAGAATTAGTGCATTTTCTTCAATTAAGATCTTCAAGATCTACACTAAAACTCACACCAAGACTTTATTTATATTTTAAAAATATTTTTAAAAATAATAATCTTATTTTAATTTGTAATTTATCAGGTGCTGTAGTTTCGGTTGCGTCTGTGAAAGTAAATACAACTAATGGTTCTGGCCCTGGCCCTGGCCCTGGTTCTGAACAATCTTCCACGCAGTCATTTTTTACAGATGATCAAAATAATGAGTATGTAAAATTGGATTATTTAGCAGCATCTCCAATTTCTACAGAAAAAGGATTAGGTACAGCGGCCATTATAGATGTATTGTTATCATCACAAAAGGGTATTTATTTAACTCCAATTGAAAATGCTAAGGCGTTTTATCTCCATTTAGGATTTACAGAATGTACGATCAGAGGTGAAACGAAAAAAATGTTATGTATGACAAAAGAGATGGGGAAGGAAAAATTTGGGATTTAAAGCTTACTCAGTATCAGCTCGCAATCCAGGAAAAAGAAAATTGGCCATTTTGAATGGCTCTTCCACAGTATGATCAGCAACACCCTTAGAGAGGAAAATATTCCAAGGAAATGGGATAGGACCATTAAATTTTTGAATTACTTTTAATGAGGAAGATGCCCCTGCTGCCTTTGCGGCCCTATGTACCTTTTTCATTTCATCAACAGTTCCTAACATGTCATCTTTTCCAATCACTAATTTCATTTTAGGAGTAGCTTCACTAAAATGTTGACCATCCGTAACCATTTTCATGATATCATTTTTATCATAATTTTCTGCATTTTTATATTTCATCTTGGCCATGGGGATAATAACATATTTTAATAGGTATGATCGGCCACCTGATTTTTTGATATATTCATTTATCTCTGCTGATGTTGCAGTAAATGGATTCACGCTGTAAATTGCTGGTGCTTCAATATAAACTTTAGAAAAAAGTTCTGGATTTTTAAGAGTAAGTA
>JADGBS010000068.1:0-603 GCA_015231325.1 Oligoflexia bacterium
TGATTTTCTTAAGCGCTTATGGGGACGATGATGATGTAATTCATGCCCTTAGCAACGGTGCTTATAGCTTTATCAAAAAGCCGATAGACAGACATATCTTTGTTTTGAATGTGAGCAAGGCCCTGGAATATGCTCAGCATAAACGGTTACTTTATTGTGCGGCGAAAGAATTAGTTACTATATTCTGTAAGGTAAATACTGGCGAATTTGAGAAATTGAATATTAATGAGCAAAATAAACTTTTGGACGCTGCCCTGGGTATATTAAGAAAAAAAGGTGTCGAAAAAGATGCTGTGTGAATTTTGCAACGTTCCGTTATATTTTAGAGACAGTATTTTTCAGATTTTATTTCCAACACATTTGCTAACTATGAATATACACTAAGCTTGACAAAGAATATCAACAATTTTCTTCAATCATAACCCTTTGGATCCGACCAAGGTGAAAAGTATAGGCAGGAGTAAAAAATCCGTGATTAGATTATTTGTGGCCATCGATTTACCAGAGGCAATAAAACAGGAACTATCGATGTTAAAACTTGGAATGCCAAATGCTAGGTGGGTAGACACAGATCAAATTCACCTGACACTACGTTTCATTGGT
>JADGBS010000068.1:614-16298 GCA_015231325.1 Oligoflexia bacterium
AGAACCGGTATTTAGGGAAATTGCTGAGGCATTAAATGATGCATTTAGTGACGATAGTGTAAAGACACAGGGCCTTGATCTGCAGCTATCAGGGGTGGGTTTTTTTGGTTCGAGGCAGGCACCAAGAGTTTTATGGGTAGGAGTCGAAAAGAGTGTTGCGTTAAAAAAACTATACAACAAAGTGGAGAATATTTTACGAGAATTAAGATTACCCCCTTCTGAACGTAAATTTTCTCCTCATGTCACCTTAGCGCGGTTTACGGGGGAGGCGAACGGTGGTCACGGAGGTATTGGTCAATGGTATCGAATAGGAGACTTTATAGAAATGTATAATCTTTATCGTAGTTCTATTTTTATGGTTCGGGAGTTTGTTCTTTATTCTAGTAAACTTACCTCAAAACAGTCTATTTATCGCAAAGAGGTCATATATCAGTTAGGTTGAATGTTTTTTGCTTCCACAGTTTTATAAATAATCTAAAATGGATATATGAGGACTATTTTGTAATTTATTAGGGGGATAAATCATGAGACTGTTTTGGGTTAATCGGGGTACAGGTCTTTGTTTTCGTCAATTGGGGCGACTGGGTCGACCGGCTTATTTTGCTATAGTTGGAACACTGTTTTTTAATTTTATCTACTATTGCGGTCCAACAGATGTGCATGCTGGACTGCTAATCGAACCATTTGCTGGATATGCTTTCAATGGAGAGGTGGAGGAAAAATTTGTTTCGGGAGGAGACACTTACAAGTGGGAATATACCGGTACTGCTTACGGGATGAGAGCAGGTCTTAGTTTTGGACCTTTTTTATTGGGAGGACAAGGCAACTTAGTCCAAGAAACATGGAAGGGAAAAGATCCAAAAACTACTTTTATCAACGATTCTGATCAGAAAATGAGTGGACAAAATTATGGTGCCTTTATTGGTATTTCGCTGCCCGTATTGCGATTCTGGGGAACATATCTATTTTATAACAAGTATAAAAAAGACGATGACAATGGTCTTTTTTGCAATGGTGACGCGTTTATGGGGAATGGTATAGTTGCAGGGGTAGGCATTGCACCGATACCTTTTTTTTCGATAAATTTTGAGTATAGAACTTTTAATTTAAACTTAGTTGATATAAAGGTCGAGAATAAACGCTATAAATTGGACAACGGACGAGAAGTAAAGAAAAAAGAGTTTCTGGTTAGTTTGAGTTTACCTCTGTCCCTCGGTGGTAAGTAAATATCTTTCTGTTTGTCTTATATTGACGACCTATTCAAGATATTTCCAGCATCCGTTGTAGTGCCAGGAGTGCGGCCTCTCTTATTTCGGCGTTCACAGAGATCACATTAATCGGTTTTTTATTTTCGATGGATCGCAGTGCGGCGAGCAGAGCTTTAGGTTGGATTCTGTACATTGTTGAACAGAGGCACGGGTATGGATGGGAGAGGGAATGGATCTCTTTCTGAGGAAATCTTTTTGCTAGGCGATTTACCAGATTAATTTCAGTGCCTACTGCAAATTTACTTCCTGGAGGAGCATCGGCGATCACTTGTGATATATAGGCAGTAGAACCGACTAAATCGGCCGCTTGCACCACATCAAAGCTACACTCAGGGTGAACGATTATTTTGATATCTGGGGTGGTAGCACGAATGGCCACTATCTGTTCTATTAGAAAGACCTGGTGTACTGAACAGTATCCGTCCCAAAGGATTACTTTCGCATTTGCTATTTCCTCGGAACTGAGTCCTCCGGAGGGTAAAGTGGGACGATAAAGCGGCATTTGTTCCAGAGGAATTCCCATTCGGTAACAGGTGTTACGTCCGAGATGTTGATCAGGGAAAAACAGCAATTGTTCTGCGAATTTCAATGCGTGCGATATAACCTTTTCGGCATTTGAGGAAGTGCAGATATAACCTCCATGTTTACCGACGAATGCTTTTAGGTCAGCAGCGCAATTGATATAAGTGATAGGAATAATCTTGTTGACGTTTTTTGTACGTTGTTGCACCTCGGTTAGAATATTCCAAGCGGTTTCTACGTCGTTTATATTGGCCATATCTGCCATACTGCATCCAGCGCTGAGGTCAGGAAGTATTACTTTTTGTTGTTGTCGGGAATTAGACAGTCGGGAATTACATAAGATGTCAGCAGTTTCTGCCATAAAGTGTACGCCACAAAATACTATATACGGCTTATCTAATTTTGCCGCTGTTTGCGATAGGATTAGAGAGTCCCCAACCACGTCCGCAAATTGGATGATATCGTCTTGCTGATAATGGTGACCCAAAATCACTACAACATCCTTTAGTTTTTGCTTTAGTTTACTTATGGTCGATAGTATTTCGTTTTGGTTATTTTGGTCATTACGGTCATTAATCTGCGACGGATTCGTATCACTATTAATATTAATCATTAAATTGCCTCCATGTTTCCGCTTTTTTTTGAAAAGGTCATAAAAAATTACTTGATCTTAACATAGATCCATAATCTATTTTGACGAACTGTATTTGCTCTCATAAAATTTTTATGTAGTGTCGTTCTTTGTTACTTCTTTATTATCTGCGGAGGGGGGATTATGCAAGAGATTATTACTGTGGCCAACAATAAGGGAGGGGTCGGCAAAACTATGCAGGCCTATCAATTAGTTTGTCATCTAGGCCATAAAAATCATCGAGTTTTGGCGATCGACTTTGATTCACAAGCGAACCTAAGTTCCACTCTGGGCGTCAATATTGAGCGTACTTTGATTCCAGAATGGTTAATTGGTGATGTCTCCATTAAAGAGGTGATTATTTCTGTGGAGGGTAATGAGGATTTTTACAAGAATATATCATTAATTCCGGCCAGTCGCCATTTGGCAAATCTTTCAAAACTATTGATTCTTTCTGAAAGTGAAGTTCGTAAAAGTGCAGGTCGAAAAGAGCGATTATTGAAAATTCGCTTACAAGAGGTTGTTAATGATTATGACTACGTGATTATTGACACTCCACCGATGTTGGGCGATGAATTAGTGATGTCATTAGTAAGCTCCGATAGGGTATTAGTGCCCACTCAGGCACAAGATTATTCAATTGATGGGCTAGAAGAATTGATGGATACCTTTGAAATAATTAAGGAAAGTGAAAATCCTAAGTTAGAATTTGCCATCATTCCCTCGATGGTTAATCCAAGAAGAAAAATTGAACGTCAGCGACTAGAAGAGTTGTCGACAAATTTCAACATTACCCCGGTAATTCGTAATTTGGTGCAGATGCAGGAGTCAGTATCTACACAAATTCCGATTTTTATGATGAAAAGAAAATCTCGAGGTGCCGACGATTTTCATGCGTTGTGGGAGTCTTTGAATCTAGGATGAATTTGGGATAAATATGGGATAAATTGGGGATAAGGGAGGGGAAAATGGTAAAAAATTTTGCACCTAGAAAATCAAAAAAAGAACGGGCAATAATCAATATTACTAATTCTGTGACCAGAGATGTGATTAAAAGTAGTGAGCAAAAGTTGTTGAGAGGCGCACAATTATCTGAAATTAAGTTGAGTGAAATTACAGTCAGAGATCAGGTTAGAACAAAGTTTAATGATAATTCGTTGAAAGAATTGGCAGAAAATATTCGACTTAACGGTTTGATTCAGCCATTGGTAATACATCGCGAGGGTAATAAATTCATTTTGTTATGTGGAGAAAGAAGATATCGAGCAATGAAATTAATTGCTAAAGAATCTGCCCCTTGCTTTGTGATTGAGGGAAAAACTAAAGAAGAATTATTGGCCATCCAATTTTCAGAGAATTCTGCTCGCGAAGAATTGCATTATGTAGATAAGGCCGATGGAATTTATAACTATTATTTAGCTACTGGTTCTTCAGAGAGAAAAATAGAGCAAGAGTTAGGCATTAGTAAAACAGAGGTCCATCGTTCTATACAAATCGCCAAGTTGTCCCGGGAGTTAAAGGAAGCTGCCAAGGTACATAATATTGAAAAATATGTCCTTTTGGAATATGAAGTTTTGGATGATGGTTTTGCTAGAAAAAGTGAGGTTAAAAACGCAATTCTTGCTGGGGAAGTTACCAAAAGAGCACAATTTAAAAAAATTGTAAATAATTTGGTCGTAAATCATCGAGCAGATAAAGAAAATTTAATGAAGAAGTTTTAATGAAGAAGTTTTAATGAAGAATATTTAAGGAGGACCGCCACAATGGAGGTTTTAAAATGTCATTAGACCAATTGGATTTTTTAGTGCAACAAACGATGGAAATGTCGCAGGCATTCGATGGCATGAATCCATTTGCTGCTGCAGGTCCTTATGTGGAAACAGCGATTCCCGAAAATATTAAAGGAGAATTAAATCAACGTTTGAATGAGGGCCAAATCGTCTATCCAGAGAGTTCAGGTATTATTTTCTATCTAAAACAAAACAGCAGCACTTTTACTGTTAGAGCGAAAGCAGTTACTAATATTAGTAAAGCATTTTTTGCGATTCACAATTTTTTTTCTCATATTGGAGACGATCATGTTAGTAAAAACGCAGAGGAACTTAAAGTCTGTAAGGATTTTTTAGACAATTATTCTTTTTTAGATTATTTTAGCACGGATTATCTCGAGTTAGCGGAAGTCATCGTTGAGCAAATTAGTAATCGCCGTTTTATAATTAACGAGGAGCAGATATGTAACGTTAGTGATCCTGGTCCTCACTGGTGGTTGAAGCTTACTAGAAATTCTTTGAAAATATTTTTTAGGACTCCAGTAGTTGAAAAAAATATTATCAAAGAAAATAGTAACCGAAGTGTACCAGATGCGGTATATGACCCAGTAATACTGGAAAGATTGGGTCCTGTAGGCGACTCGATAATTGGGCCGAAGAGGTTTAAAAGTGCATATTTACAATTACAAAAAATATTTCCACTGAGCAATCTTTATGCTGATGATCGTCAGGTCTCTTTTGGTTTAGATGAAAGCACAATGGTGCAAGAGGATGGACAAATACAGCGATATTATTTTGAAGCATTTCAGCAGTTGTTATTGAGCGGAAAAGAGACGCCAGCTTTAGATCAACTATTAAAAGAGCATCTTGACCGAACATTGTATTATTTTTTTAATGAATTATCCGGTACCCGTCGTTTTTGGATGTTAGTGTCGTCAAGGCTACAAATACCTGAGTAATTATTGTGGTTGTTCCATATTCTTACTGCTGGTAAAATATAGATAATATGGCATTGTTTAACGTGCTTTGTTACATGCCATCCAGAGGTGAAGGGTATGAAAATCGTTTCAATATTTGGTTGGGGACTTTGTTTGGTAGTTTCCTTTCGTTTGGTTTTTGCGGATAGGGGGCTTTTGGACTATTTGCGGACCGGTAAGGTTATTGATGAACAATATCTTTCCCTACGCAAAATAGATCAAGAAAATAAATCTTTGGATAGCGAAATATTCAAAATTAAAAATGACAGAAAACATCAAAAGCGTTTAGTGCGTGATAATTTGGGGGTAATTGAAGGCGACGAATATCTGATCCTCTTTGCCGAGGAGACAGGAAGTGTGGGTGTGATATAGTTGATATAGTGTTTTGAAATTCAATCACTAAATCACTAGAAAATATAAATTTGCTCATATTTAAAATGGAGGGTCTGTGGTTTATAAAAAAAAAAATATTTTGTAGCTTTATATTTTTATTATTTTTTGTTTTTTGCTACCATAATTCTTTAGCAACAGCAAAAGAAGAAATTTCTGTTGCCATTGGAGAATGGGAACCATATATCAGCGAAAAGATGCCTAATTACGGAATTGTCCCACATATTATTACTAAAATTTACAATGATGCTAACGTAAACGTAAAATACGGCTTTTTCCCTTGGACAAGATCATATTTATATGTAAAAGATGGTACGTGGAACGGCTCTGCTATCTGGGGAAAAACTGAAGAGAGAGAAAAAGAATGTTTTTTTTCAGATGTATTTTTAGTGGATCAATGCGTCTTGTTTTATCATGTAGATAAACCCATAAATTGGACCGGCGATACTAAAGATCTTAAAGGAAAAACAATTGGTATTGTTTTAGGAAGTGCTAAAACAGAAATTTTAAAGCAGGCTGAAGACAAGGGAATATTAAAATACGACACTGGATCAACGGATGATAATATCTTTATGAAATTATTAAACAAGAGAATAGATGCTGTTGATGAGACAAAAAATGTTGGATTGACATATATAGCTAAAGGACTTGCCAAAGGCGATGTTGCAAAAATTCAACACACTAAATCACTAGGGGACTGGCAGTACCATTTTATTCTATCCAAAAAAAATGTTGCTAATATAAAATATCTAAAAATATTCAACGATGGATTTAAAAAAATCAAAGAAGATGGAACGTTAGATAAAATGTGGAAGGATTTCTATAGCGGCGCCTACAACTCCACAAACAAATAACTTTATTTTCTAATGCCGACGAACAGGTGAGGTGACTGATGTCGAAAAAAGGCGCAAAAAAGGCGCCGCAAAAAAGGCGCAAGGCTCCTTTTTCTTCCTTTTTCAAATTTATCCATCAAACAATGACTCCTTGATCCTGATAAGTGATTGGTATTTTATATGGTTGGCTTAATGTGGAAGTAATTGTAAAGTATACCAAGTTTTCAATGAATTCATTTTATTTATAATTCTTATTTATAATTCTGATGGAGTGCGCAGATAAAATTGGTGGATGTGAACAAATTGATTGTGCCTGATAACAGTAAGTTTTTTTTGAAGATTTGCAAATACTATATTTGGCGTTTTCGTCGACAATTTGGTTGGGGGGTATTGGCAATAGTTTTGATTAACGCATTGGATGTGCTTCCTCCAATCATATTGAAAGATATAATCGATGGTACTAAAAGTGGAAAGTTTACACTTCCCTTGCCTTACTTGAGTTTGGCCCTTGCGATTATTTATGTGTGTATGGGGGGGTTGCGATTTGCTTGGCGCTTTTTCTTCATGATTACTGCACGTAAAATTGATGTAGATCTAAAAAAAAATATATTTGAAAAAATACTAAAAGGGAATTATCGGGACGTTTCGGCGCTTACCCCTGGTTCAGTGGTTAGTTTTTTGGGTCAAGATATTGAAAATTTTCGAATGTTTATTGGTCCAGGGGTATTAATTTTTTTTGATATGATCAGTTACCTAGTGTATGTTCCCTGCATGCTTTTCTATATTCTTGGTTGGTCAGGTGGGTGGTTGTTATTGGTTTTTATCTTTTTACCGATGGTGATGCCTACTTACGAGAGAGTAATGAATCTCCTCTATGGGGATTCATCAAAAATATTAGGAAAAATGTCTGATGCCGTCTATGAAAATTCCGTCGGCATGAAAATTTTCAAGGTTCTTTCAATGTTAGAGATTCGGACATCGAAGTTTGATCTACTGTTGCAAGATCTCTATGAAAAGAGACTAAAAATTTCTAAGGTCGATATTTTGCTAGATACATTTGTCAGTGTTCTTTCTTTGCTTTCGATGGCCGTTCTTTTTTTGTTGGCCTATTTTGCCCTTAACCCTAATAATCAGAATTTGCGCGCATTTACTGCCCTAGGAACTATTGTCTTGGTTTTAAAGTTGCTGGAAAAAATTATATGGCCAATGATGGCCTTTGCTTATTTTGCAAACTTATTAGAACGGGCAAAATCATCAATACAAAGGTTGCAACCTTTGTATGAGCTACGTTCGTTGAACTGTGGTTTAACGCGAATGAGTGCAGAAACGAGCGCAGAAACAGGAGTGTCGCCAGATTATGCTTTTGATATCGAGAGCATTAAGGTACGCGGTCTTTATTTTGGGCCATTAATAAATATTTCTTTTAATGCATCTAAGGGAGAAAAAATTGCATTAGTGGGAGATGTGGGTGCCGGTAAAAGTACTTTGCTGCGAGTTTTGGCCACATTGTATCAATATTCAGATTTTAAAGAAGTGTCGGAATTTTATTATAATAGCACACCATATAGTGAACTGGATCTTTGGAGCGTGCGCTCAAAAATTGCCTATATTCCTCAGGATGCTATGGTTTTTAATAACACAATTTTGAAAAATGTTGATCCTGGTTATTCTCCTGATGTTTCTCGAATTTGTTGGTCTTTAAAGATGGTTAATTTGCATCACGAACTAGAACAGTTTCCCCAAGGCATCCACACCATGGTAGGAGAGAAGGGGGTAACTCTTTCTGGAGGGCAAAAACAACGTTTGGCCATTGCCCGTTCATTTTATTCAGGGGCGCGGCTACATCTGTGGGATGATACTATTTCCGCGCTAGATGTAGACACTGAGGAAAAGCTGATTAAAAGCATTATTGAAATTAATAGTGAATCTATTCTGATTTTGGCCACCCACCGTTTGTCGACGTTGACTAAGTTTGATCGGATCTATGTTATGAAGGAAGGAAATGTAGCTGAGGTAGGAGATTATTGGTCATTAATTGAAGCTAAGGGTGAGTTTTATAGATTATATCTTTTTCAAGAAAAAATTTTGGATTTAGCGCAAGAGCGACAGAAATACGAATATGAACAACCAATTTTTGTTACGTGATGATTATCATGAAGAGCATAAAGTCAATTTTAGAACTATTTTAAAGTTTAAAGATTATCAGGCAGTAAAGGATTTTGCATACTTATGGCCATATTTGTTGCGTAAGTGGCAGTTACCACTGCTCTCTTTTTTTCTTTTTATTATTTCAACTGGATTGATCGTATATATCCCTAGATCGATTGGAAAAATCATTGATTTTGGATTAAAAAATCAACAGGATTTTTTTTATTATTTTGGAATATTCATAGCAATTTCGTCGGCGAAAATTGCAACAGTTTTTTTTCAGCGATGGACGTTTATACTTTTTGGCGAAAAGGCACTTTTGGAATTAAGGCAAGATTTGGTGAATATTATATTGAACATGCCTATGAGATTTTTTGATCTCAATTCTTCAGGAAAAATTATTAGTCGTGCAGTTAATGATGTTAGTAATCTAGCGCAGGTTTTTTCGCCGATGTTATTTTCAAGCGTCAGTGATTTGGTGATGATTCTTGGTTCTGTTATCAGTGTGATGTTTATATCGCCTTTAATTGGTTTAGGCCATACAATATTGTTAGCGCTATTAATATTTTTTTTAATGTATATTGTCACTCATTTGGGAAGAAAACAGCGAAGATTTCGTTCGATTTTATCGCAGATTAATACCTACACAGCAGATACGATTAATGGCATTGAAGTTATTTTGGCGCAAAATTATGTTTCCTTATGGCTGAAAAATTATAATAAATTAATTCGTTTGATGTTTTTTTCTGCAAATAAAATCATCTTGCTTTGGGGAAGATTCCCTATCGGTCATACCATGATTATTGGTCTGGCATATGTTTTAACTATTGTATTGGGTGTGTATCAGGTGAAACACTCGATTATTAGCTTGGGAGATTTTGTTTCGATCCTGTACTATATTACGATGATTTTTCATCCATTTCATGAGATATCCCATCGCATTACCGAAATTCAGTCTTCCATGTCTTCAATGAGTAAGATTAAAGAGATTTTACAATTAAGACCAATGTCACTTAGGCCGATGTCACTTAGAGATGTAGAAGAAAAGCTACCATCCTTTCATAACTATCCCATCATATTCAAAAATATTCGCTTTAGCTATTCTTCCGATCGGATTATCTTTGATAATTTAAATCTTACCTTTCCAGCTAAAAAAGTGACAGCGGTGATTGGATGTACTGGTTCAGGAAAAACTACTCTTTCCAATTTGATTTGTCGTTTGTACCCCTGGGAAAGTGGAGATATTTTATTAGGCGACTATCCGATCAGCAATATTGAGAGCAGTCTGCTTTATAAACAAATAGGTATTGTGACTCAGCAATTGTTCTTGTTTGAAGACAATCTTCGAGAAAATCTTCGTCTTTATGATGGAAATATCACTGATAATAAAATTTATGATGTTTTAAGGGAAGTGAATTTGGAAGCAAAAGTTTTGTCTTTGCCCGAACGATTGGATACACCTACTTCCAATAAAAATGAATTTTTTTCCATAGGCGAAAAGCAATTATTAGTTATTGTCCGAATGCTTATTCGTAATCCAGCGATTGTCATATTTGATGAGGCAACTGCTAGTTTGGATAACCATACTGAATATTTAGTACAAAAATATTTAAAGAAATTATTTTATGATCGTACTACCGTCATTATTGCTCATCGTCCATCGACAATCAAACTTGCTAATTACGTTGTGGTATTGGATCAAGGGAAAGTTATAGAGGAAGGCACCCACCAATTGCTAGCGGCCAAGCAAGGAATGTACTCGCGATTAGTGGATGCAAGGTAAATGCCAAATAATTGAATCATCACGACCAATCAGCATACAAAAACTAGACATGATATCTATATGAAATCGTAGTGTTTTTCCAGAACGCTTGATTTTTTTACATTTTCTAAAAAATATTGATTTATCATCCGGGTCTCAAGGCCCGGTGGCCCTCTTTTTTACAAACTTTCCATTTTATTACAGGAGATTTGTATGAGAAGTTTTGTTACATTTTTGGTGTTTGTTCTTGCTTTCTCTTCCCAAGCTTTTGCTGGATATGACATGGGATATCCAGACACTCGCGGTAATATCGATGTAAATGGTGATGGCAAGCTTGAGTATTGCAGGAAAGTAGGAACTCCTTCTTCCCTCTATATTGCATGCGATCTTAATACAGATTTACCTATAGACAACCCCGTGAGAATTGCCCATCAATACGACTATCGAAGTGTTGTGCCCGTTGATGCCGGTTGGCCTGGACGACCTCATGGTTTTTTCACGATTGCTGGCCGAGCAGCTTATTGTCGTTGCGTAGGAAATCCTCCTTCGATATTTTACTCATGCATGATGGCCGAAAAAAACGGTTGGGGAGAGCAGTATGGTCTTAATTACCCTGTTGGGTATGTCTGTGACCCTAATGCTGGTTTCATACCAGTTCATTCAAGCAATTTTTTCCATCAGATTGGGGATGTGGCCGCAGATGTGTGGAATGCGGCCGGGGATTTGATACATATAATTTCATCAGCTGGTGTCTCTTATTCACTTTGTGGCCACAGGTTTCATATTAGTGCGATTAGGGCAACAGCTTGTATCCCCGCAATAGTCGCGGCCGCAAGTGCATGTGGTGCATCAGGAGGGGCAGGCTGTGTACCCGCAATAGCAGGTGCTGCTTCTGTTTGCGATCTGGATTATAACGAATTAATTAGTGCTTGCATAAAATAGCTTATTATCAGCAACTTTCCAACTCTCTAACTCTCCCCAGGTTTTGCCTTTACTTAATTCCCTTCTTTCTTATGTTCGTTGGTTTTGTTGCTTGGAAGAGACGAAGAAACATTATGTACATGACCTCCTTGACTACCTTTTACATTCAGTTTAGCGTTTGCCTTGGCATTACTAGCAACGCGAATATTTTTTTCTAGACGCTGGATTTTCTTTTTTACTTGCGCTGCTTGTCGCCCGATCTTAGGAGCGTAATGTTCCTCTCCTTTCTTTTTTAGTTCTTCTAAATGTTGTTTGTAAGCATTGAGGTTAATGTTTCTTCTAGTCTTGTTGCCGATCTCTGAATTTTTTCTTTTCGACATGTTTTTCACACCCTTTTTGGTAAGGAACGAGAACTTAATAAGTTCCCGTTCCTTACGTTTTACGGTTACATTTTTCTATTATGTTTTTCCAAAAAACTGCGTTTCCATTCTTGCTAAAAAAATGCTTTCTGTCTATGGATAATTCGTTTACTAAATTTATTACATGACCAATGTTAGAATATGTAAGTTTTTTGCCGCTTGACGGGAGTTATTGCATCGTTACAATGGCGTGATTGTGTTCAGGATGCAGAATATTTATGTTGTATATGTGTCTGTAAAGAGGACCAAAATTGGAGAATTAAATGAAGAATTGGGCATGCTTAAAATTTAAATCAGGAAGATCTTCTGGACTTTGGACCCTGCTAGCTCTGGGTTTTATCTTTGTTAATACTTCCATTGTGAATGGCAGTGGCATTACCAGTGATAATCTCACAGGAGGAATGACTGGATGCGTTACCGGGGGAGTGACTATCGCAGTGGTAGATTCCGGGGTTGATTTGCAACACAGTTTTATTAGCTCACATATATGGAGTAACCCTCTGGAGTTTCCTGATAATGGATTCGATGATGATGCTAATGGTTGTATTGATGACTTCTTTGGTTGGAATTTTGCTGATGGTGATAATCTGGTTTTTGATCGGAGCTTGATGGGCAGTTTTAGTGAAGATCATTATCGTTTTCTTGAGCTTCAAGGTAAGTTAACCAACAATACAATTACGTCTGAAGATGTTGCTTGGGCCCGAGAAAGAGTGCAAGATGAAAAGTTTTTGCAGCAGACTGAACTCTTCGGAAATTTTATTCATGGTACGCATGTTGCGGGAATATCCATCAACAAGAGCGCCAAAAACAAAGTGATGTCAGTAAAAATAATTTCTACCAAAATTGAAATCACCGGCGCTGCGGAGGGCGCTGCAACTGGTACATCTGGATCTGCAAATGAAAATGATCCGATATACACTGATTATCGGGAGGCGAGTGCTCACGGATTCAAAGAAATGGCATTGATTAGATATTTATTGAATGGGCTGATAGGGAGAGAGATGAAGAATATGGGCGAGATTGTTAAATACCTTCATCATCAAAGAGTGCGAGTGGCCAACTGTTCATTTGGAACAAGCATGGAGGAAGGGCAAAAGATAGTAAAGGTCATGTTTGAGGAATTCATAAAGAGAACTCCTACTCCTCGGGAGAGTTTGTTGGCCACCCAATATTTCCTTGATAGGCTATTAAATGCTGGGAATAGTGTTTATGCGCAAGCACCAAACACCTTGTTCGTTTTTGCTGCGGGTAATTCTCATAGCAATAATGATACTGTTGTTGCATCTCCTGCCAATGTTAAGCGCTTAAATACCATTTCTGTGGCCGCGACCCTAGGGGATCGAAGTTTGGCCGATTTTTCAAATTATGGGAAAAAAATGGTGGACGTGGCCGCTCCGGGTGTAGCAATCAGCTCCTCAGTACCATCCACTACAGAAGACAGATTTTTGGGGCTAAGCGGCACCAGCCAGGCCGCCCCGGCCGTTAGCAATATTGCCGCAGAGGTGCTTAATTTGAATCCCATACTTACTCCTGCACAGATAAAAGAAGTAATCATGAAGACAGTGGATGTAAAATCTTTTTTGCGAGGGAAAGTGCTCACTTCTGGAATGGTAAATAAGCAACGAGCTATGAAGGCCGCAGAACTTTCTAGGCGATACCCTTTAAGTAAAGCGATCGCTCTCTCCAGGAATTTAGTGAAACCAACAGCACGCTCTGCTACAATGTCTTTTGATTCTGATGGAAGGGAAGGGATAGGCGTTGGAGATAGTCTGAATGAACTGGGTGCACGTCAGCTATATCCGGAATTGGATTTTGTCTTGCCACTGCCCAGTGAATTTAGTTTAATCAAGTATGGAAAAAAGTATAGTTTATAGATCGTTTAGGTTGTTGTTCGCATTTATTTTTGCCGTCTCAATGTCCGCGCCTGTGTTGGGCGCGGATTCGGACGTGTCGGACCAAGACGACGGAAGTGGAAGCGGAACTGGGACAGGGACGACGACTGGAACTGGAAGCAGTACTAGCAATCGGATCTATCTTCGAGATTCAGATAGCAACACGCATGCCTATATTAGTAGCGTGACTGCTGACTATCAGTTGGCCAGTAGTGGGGTATACGTAGACGTCCTCGATAATGGTGTTTCTACCCCTTCAAAAATTTATATTCCGGTTGTTTCCGCCCATCCTGATCCTGGATCCAGCGCCACTGCGCAGAATGCACATAAATTCAACAGATTGCCGGCGGTTCCTGTCTTTAATGGTGAGCTGACCATCAAATTAAAGTTGAGATTAGAGGTAGGTACAGCATCGACTACTAACAATAAAAGTTACTATTTAGCATCAAAAGAAAATGGAGGGGACACCTACCACATTTTTGGAAATGCGGTGGCAGTGAGTGACTCCGAGCGAGTGGAGAGTGGTACTGGGGTAGCGTATACAGTGAGTTTTAATCTCAAGGAGATATCGGATCCTGGATATTCCACTCTTAATTTGGAGGGAACTGAAACTGAGATTAATAAGTCTCAACGTATATATATATTTATCGCTGATACCGAACCGCTACCACCATCATCTTTTATATTGAGTAGTTCTCCTTCTTATTCAGAGGGTATTCACCTGGAGTTGAGGTTTAGCAGTAAATACGACAGCGCTGCAGGTCATGCTCCAGTGATTACTAAGACTACTTGCGGTGATGAACAGCTTTTTTTGGATTACAACAATGGTTCAATCGACTCTGTTATTGTTGGCGTTGATAATTATCTTGAGACAGTTCTTTTCCTTTATTCTGCTTCGCAACTTGAAATGGATTACAAGGCCGCCGTTGCTGCCGCACTTGATAACGGCCCCCACTCGCCCGTCGATAAGACAGGGACCGGGGTCAAGGTACCAAATTTGGTCAATGATGTTACCTACCATTTGGCCCTGGGAATTGTTAATAAATTCAATTTTGTCTCAAAAATATCAAAGAGTGAGACGCAAACTCCGAAGTCCTTGGAGGTATTTTTAAAGAAACAGGGGTGCTACCTGCTATCTGCAGGGTTTCAAGCTCCTTCGCCAACACTTGACTACTTTCGCTGGATTCGGGACCATCATTTTTTGCAGCACGAGTGGGGTAGACGATTTGTCGATTGGTATTATGGATTTGCACCCAAGCATGCACATGTTATTTACGAACGGCCATGGCTGGCAGCGTTGGTGAGAGGGAGTGCTCGCTCCCTCCATTGGGTTTTGTCGATTTTTATCAAACCTTGACCTTAGATTAGATTCCTCTAGCAGAGCAGTCAACACCACCACGGGGATCAGATACGCCGTGGAGAACGATATCAGAAGGACCGGTGCCCTCTCTTGCTATTGCTTGAATGCGACAATCTAGGTCTTCATAGTGTATTTTGTGACCGAGTTGTTCGAGGATATTGATTGTGCTCTCAGGTAAATATTTACCATCAATTCGGATTTCATCTGGGTACCACTGTTGGTGATATCTGACGGCCAACACCGCCTGATCCAATGGCAGTTTGAAATCTAAATAATTTAATATTGTTTGGGTTACACAAGTGAGAATTCTAGTGCCGGCAGCGGTACCTAGCGCTAGTATCGGTTGCAATCCTGATTTGGTTTTTTCAAATACTATAGTAGGTGACATACTGGATAGTGGTCGCTTTTCCGGGGTAATTAGATTGTTGTAACCACCTATAGCTCCGAAATGATTTCTCCCTCCAACCTTAGATGTGAAATCATCCATTTGGTTATTTAAGACTATGCCAGTACCGCCTACTACTACTCCAGAACCCATTAATCCATTGATGGTTTGGGTAGAACTGATGGTATTTCCTTCGCTATCCATGATAGTAAAGTGGTTGGTTTCGTTCGACTCACCAGTACCAGCACCAGTTCCAGTCCCAGCAGTGGTCTTTGTGCTACTTCCTTCTTCTTTCTGATTAAATAAGTAAGCAGCATTTTGATAACGATCAGGTTCTCCCGGATAAACTGCTTCTTGTGTATTAGCATGATTCCAGTTGATTAGTTTTCTTAAATCTAGTGCATAGC
>JADGBS010000069.1:0-5945 GCA_015231325.1 Oligoflexia bacterium
AGCTACCTTTGCCGCGCTCATTACTTTTTCTTAGGAAGAGATAAATGTCTATAAAGACAGATTTTACATGGACGTGATTATTTGGGCAATCTGATAAGGCAAATCGCCCTCTTGTTGAATAATTTTTTGGATTTGAGGTTCCCGTTCAGCATATTCCAACTTTAGAAGAGCTTGCTTATAAACTGCACCCCAATAGGGACCTCCAGGAACATACCGACTGGGGCGATGGCCATATTTGTCCGTTAAGTTCGCATCTGCTCCCCAGCTGAGAAGGGATTCAATTACGCCAGTAAAACCATGCTCTGCTGCAACATGAAGGGGGCCGGCACCACTAATTTCGTCTGTTGCATTTACTTGTGCTCCATAACAGAGCAAGAGCTCCACTAGACGCGTATCACCGAAACGAACTGCTTCAATCGCCTGATGAAGAGGGGTTATTCCTAAGCTATGTGGAATATTTGGATCTGCTCCGTTCTCGAGGAGAAGTTTAGCAATATCAAACCCCCGATCTGAACGCATTGCCTTAAAAAGGGCAGTCTGGCCAAAGGAATCTCTAGCGTTCACATCTACGTGATTTCTCAATAAGAGTCCAACCATTTCCACTGAACCATATTCAACTGCAAGATGAAGTGGAGTTGCATTATCAACCCAGTTGTTTGATCGTTGCCGATATCTGATTTTTTGATTTAGATCTTCTTTTGGCAAAATTTTTTCGACTGCCGGAAGATTTCCTGAATAAATAGCGTCTCTTAATTCGTCGCTACTAGCACTAGCACTAGCACTAGCACTAGCAAAACTTATTTGTAGCGATAAAATCAAAATAAACGACATAAAACAAATTATTTTTTTCATCTTTAATCCCCTTGTTGACATACCCCAGTTTTAAAGTCAGCGACATAAAAAATAAGACCTATCGATATTCCTCTGCCCATTATAATCGATTTTCAATTTTTTGTGACAAAATATATTTGAACTAGTACACTACCTGTACTAAATTTGACAATAGAAAAAATTTATCTGAATTTATAGCAACTCCAAATTGCAAGGCATTTATTGTTTATGCAATTATTATTTTACCACTTATTTTTAGAGGTAAAATATAAGAGTGGATCCTGAAATATTGCGGTCACTAGCTTGATAAAAAACTGAAAAAATCACTGAGCAAGTAAACCGAGGGCGCAATCATTGAGCGGAAGAGCAATCGGAGCACATCTGATGAAATCCGATCGCAAGTACTTTTTATCGTTCATGACTTGATCACGTAAACAAACATTCACTCCCAAAATGTCGGCAGTCGTCGGCGCGAATGAACCATCTGTAGATATTTCTTCGAGACCACCTTGGCCAGCAGCGGTTGCGCTGATCTGTAAGTGTAAACTATTCTTTAGCTTGGTAAAAAGAGCATCACAATCAATATTCCCCTGCCAGCGTACACTCTTGCTCTTAATGTGCCTAAAAAGATCACTGACCTTTTCTCCAGGTTTTTCTCCTGATTTTTCTCCGCTTTTCAAAGATAATGTGTGAAGTTCATATAGGTCCGCGTACGTATAATCAATACCATGAAGAATTAATAATGTATCTCGTACATTATTAATTAAGTCTAAGGGCGGGGCCTTCACTTGCTTAATAATTTTCATGCCTAATGGCAAATCACCATGCGTCCTGGCCAACAAAATCGCCATCGCCCTCACCATGGGGCGAGAATCATCTAGCATTTTCTCTAAATCTTCTGGGGTAAATTGAGAATTAACAATAATCCCTGCTAACTGCTTCAAACGAAAATACATATAGCTATTATCTTTAGAGGTTAGTACTGAAGCTTTGTCTAAAATTTTTACTACCTCGTTTGCAGAAAAAGTACCAATCTTGTAAAATTCCAACAACGTCATAAACTGTCCCCAAGTATCCACATAATGTAACAATTTCTCAATTTTTACATCTTTCACTAATCTGTCGCGATGAATAGTAACCGCAGGATTTCGCAACATTCGTAAAAGTTGCTTACCAGCTCCGTCGTTCTCGAACATTTTGGCCAATTTTTCAGTGGTGAGCGCTGGTCCCCAACTACCAAGGTAGTTCATTTGATTTAAAACGTCCTCCACTGGAGATGCATCATTTTTGATGATACGGGTAGATACCATGTAACTATACACAAATACTAGGGTGACGACACCGAAAGTGGCGGATAATAAAATTTTATACCAAATAGAATCGCCTACTTTTAATAACTTCAAATTATTTACGATTGTAAAACTGACAAACACTATGGATGTCAAAAAATAAACAAAGAAAAAAGTCATCATGTACTGTTTAAACAACATGGATGACAAACCTAGTAGCGCCAATCCTCCCCAACCCCAACCCCATTTTCTAGCAACAAATGCCCAATACCTACTTCCCTGCAAAGTATTTGCACCTTTTAATAATTGCACATACTCCACGTATCCGCGAGGAATACACATTAAAACAAAAACTGCAAAAGAGAACAAAAAGGTTATGACCCCAACGGCATGACCACCTTTAAACCACGAAAAAATAAACGCCGGTAGCGCTGGAAAAAAAGCAGAAAAAAACGCAGCGTTCTTGAAAATTTCCAAATCGGGATAATATACTTTGGCGACAAAAAACATAGAAAAAAACAAGATACCTAGCAACAACATGCTTATAATAAAGCAAGAAACCTTTAATTTTACGAAATTCAGAAATATCTGCATTTTGCTAAGCGGCGTTAACAAAATCCAGTTAAGATTATTCCCGAAATTAATCCCCCAGCAAACAGGAATAATTAGGTATATCATATAAAATACCAGCAAAAAATTAAACATCATCTCCATGTTCTTGAAATCTTCAGGGAAGACGTTCATCCAAAGTAAAAAAACCAAAAAGGAAAATACCGTCAGCAAAGCCTGTAAACCGGTATAACGCAAACAAAAAAGATTGAAGAATATTTTGTAGCTACGCAATGTTTTTCTCTCCTGTTTTAATGAAGTAGATAAACAACTCATCTAACGTCACCGCTCTTCTATCACGAATTTTATCAGGGATAGAATATTGTTGGGCGACGGAGATGGGAACAATATATGAGTGGCTTCCGTCACTATTTTCACCGCTCCAAAAACAACTTGGATCCTTGAAAATAGGAAGTTCAATATTTGCTACACTGCGAATTTTAATAAACTTAGATGGAATTTCACTAATATTCTCTTGCAGCTGGATTACCCCTTTGTTAATCAAAATAATTTGGTCAACGGCATATTGGATTTCGCTAATAATATTAGTGGTAATTAATACTGTTCCCCCTTCTCGCGTAAATTTTTTCATAATTTCGATGAAAAATTTTCTGGCCCAAATGTCCAACACAGAGGTAACTTCGTCAATCAGTAATAATTTTGGTCGAATTGCCAATGCAGCAATTAAGGCGGTTTGCATCCTCTGTCCTCGAGAATAATCACCAAAACTGCGCGTCAGATCTAATTTTCTTTCTTTCATTAGCGACAAAAAAAGAGACTGATCCCAACATTCAAATAGTTTTGAATATTGCTCAAAAAATTTCCCCACCAAAACTGAGACATCATAACTAATTTTTTCGCTTACCAGCCCAATACTATTCTTAACCATTGCTAAGTCATGCCGCAAACTAACCCCCATGATCTCGCCCTCGCCATGATCCAGGCACTCCTGTCCCATTAAAATATTCAAGAGCGTTGATTTGCCCGCACCATTTTCTCCCAGCAAGCAACAAAACACTCCTTTTTTTAGATCAAACGAGATATTGTCTAGTACCTGACTTCCATAATAGTGCTTGCTCACATTTTTCACACTTAGAATTATCTCTTTCTGGATCTCTTTATGGGTCTCTTTGCTGACCTCATTTGAGTCTTTGCCTATTTCCATATTCTTACTCTCTTTACCTTTAGATGATTCTTATAAATGATTCTTAATGCAAAAACGCTCACGCTGCCAACTGCTCGGATTTTTTTTTAGAAACTTTAATTTACTTTAATTTACTTTAATTTTTATTAGCGTCGGTCAATTACTTGGGGGATTTTTCCAGTGCGCGGATTACTTTCTAAAGAATTTATATCTGTAAACAAAATTTGAGGAGGCAAAACTTTTCCGTTATCAACTTCACCTTGCAGCTGCGGACGTTGCTCATATAAGGCCGACAGTAAACTTTCGGTATTGCCATCACCTATACTCGCAAGATCCGCAAAATTGGCCAACGCTAATTTGATGGTCAGACGATCTTTACCTGCGACCCGTTCTGACAATAGCTGTTTTTGAATAATATGCATATGCGAGGGAACCTGGTGCAATATTGGAGCTAAATCATCGATACTGATCGTTACCGTCCCAACCCGCGCACCCTCATCAGAGCGACCTTGCAGCTTAAAACGATTTTGAGGAGAACGCTGACCATCAAATATCGTCCAATAAGCACGATCTCCAACTGGATATCTAATTATCGGCATCACCTTGCGAGTTAAGTTGGTATACACCAATTTTCCCACTTTTAAAGGTATAGTTATTGGTTCCAAGGTCTCTTCGTCAACAATTTCCATAATACTGGAATCAGCAAAAACCTGGTGCTCGCCCTCACTACACTCCGAACTGAAATATCCCAAATGTCCAGCATCTACGCTGGCATATCCAATGGAAGATATATGTACGCCCGGAAATATATCTTCTAAAAATTTTTTTTGGTCAGGATATAAACTCTCTCCACCAAAAAAAATTCGTTTGATCATTTTCCCTGGATCTGTATTCGCGCCCGCGTTCGCGCCCACGCCCGCCCTTGGGCCCAAACACCGTCTTCGGTGTATTTCATCTGCCAAACTTACAATAGTGGTAGGAATTCCCACCAACGTGTCGATCTGATAATCTGCAATCGCTTTCAAATTATCACTAATCGGCGCCTGTCCTGACAAGGGAAAATGCAATAATCTTCTGGCCGCACTAGCAGGCGAGGAACATTTTTCTAACGATCGCATAATAAAGACAAAAGATGCATACAATCCCCCTGCATAAAAAAGATTGGCCACTCGCTTTGCATTACCATCACCCCAAAACAAATGCCCCATCCCCCACGCAAACTGTTGGGTAAATTCCTCCCATTCCTCAATAGAGTACAAGGAAAATTTGGGGCAACCGGTAGTTCCCCCACTTTTGAATACTACCCCATCTGTTTGTTCAAAAGGGAGGGTTAATAACTGATTATTTTCGATCGTATTTGCCTTCCAGAAATGTTCATGTCGGACTATTGGTATGGAATTCCACTCTCCGTCGCACTTGTAATACAACTGTCGATAATAAGGTGAAAATTCTATTGCGTGCGCTAATAATTCATTAACAGAATAAATCATATCGCAGACTCCGTCTGTGCACATGCACGATATTCGCTACCATAATAAACTTCGATACTATTTATATGCATATTAATCCATTGGGATGTGTATTGATTAATGAACGGACGAAAAGAATGGTGAATATTGATTCCCCTAAAATCCAAAGGCTCCATCGTTCGCGTAAGCAAAAGATAATCGTGGGTTTGTCCTGAAAATTCCCGCATTGCCGGATATAGCGCTGAGGGAATGAATCCATTATCTAAATAAAAACACAATTCTTCATGGCAGTCTAATGGCACTAATGTTTCAATATAGGAAATACCATAATCTTTCATATCCAAAACTAATCGTTTGAACTTTTTACGAAGATTGGACAATTTTTGATTACAAGCAATAACCACACAATAATGATCCTTTTCATTATACGTTGCATAAATTTCCACTTCGCTGCGCTGCCCAACAATCAAAAGGTTAGGGCGATGAAAGGGATAAAAAGTTGCATCCAAATTTCCTGCAAAGGTTTTATAAAATCGCCTCTGCACAAACCTCGGGGCCAAAATAAACTCGAATTCTTCGTGTATACCTGATAACTCTCGATCT
>JADGBS010000069.1:6015-16045 GCA_015231325.1 Oligoflexia bacterium
TCTTGAGTAAGCAACTCATTGACAATATCAAGAATCGGCAACACTTCCGGGGGCACGCTCTCTACTTTCGCTCTTTTGCGTAAAACACCACGTCGAAATGCACCCATCAAAGTCAATGTCTCGTACTCTTTAATTTTGTGGGCATTAGGAAAAATTCCTAGAGGAATATAACCATTGTTTAAAAACATTAACTGTGGAACCACTGACAACGTCCTAGTGGTAGTATAAAGAGTATTGATTCCAACTTGCTGGTTTAAAATTTTATCACTGCCTTCGCGCACTAACCTGCCGGAAATCCCCTTCCCCTGATGATCTCTATGCACTACCACTCCTGAGACTTTTCCTATTTTGTACTTCCAATCAAGCTCAAAAAGACATGATCCAACGATCGTACCATCAGTCACTTTGGCCACTAACCAATAATAATTTTGATGGTCTGCCAACGCTTGCTGAGTAGCATTGCGTTCAAGACCAATTTTTAAAGGATAATCATTGCCATAGATGGAAAAATATAGATTTAACAGCTGCTCGAGATCTTCCTCCCTCGCTTCTGTAATTACCAAACCACCAGACATATTCATCTCCATACATAATTACTATAATTAGAGCACTATGCCCCGCAGGGGACTATAACGGCCAAGCACCAGTAACTCACCTATTTTCCAATTATTTTTAAGTTAATTTTGAATAGAACAACAAAGACCTGTTTTTTTTACATAGACTACGCATCATAAATTACACACCATAAATTACACACCATAGACACGTACGAAAATATTAAAATATCTATCGATATTTATGAGTAGTGATCGAGCTTTAATTGGTGTAAGCTTTTAAATGTGGTTATGAACTCCAGTTGTACAGTTATAATTTTTGATTCATCTATAATGTGGACCATAGGTGGCACAGGAATATACGAAAGTGGAGATATCTCCGATGACCCATTTGACCAATTTTACAGACTCAACAAGCTCAACTATTAACGTCTATATCGTCGCTGCTAAGCGAACCCCTATAGTCAAGGCGGGATTGGATCTAAAAGATCTGCCTCTCCCCTACCTAGGAACCGCCCTCTTACGCAATATCCTGGATAACTATCCTGCCCTCCAACAAAAAGGGGTTCCCTTGTCCTTCGAATTGATTTTGGGCAATGTTTATTCACCACCTCGATACAACAATATCGCTCGTGCTGTCGCTTCAATGGCAGGGTTGCCCGCAAATACTGCAGATACTATTGCGTACACCATCAACCAACACTCTGCTTCAGGAATGCAAGCGTTGATTCAGGCGGCAACCAAAATTAAGGCCACAGGGAAAACATCCTCCCGCTTCATTTTTGCAGGGGGGATAGAATCGATGTCGCAGTATCCATTGCTTCTTTCCCGTGAATTGACCAATATCCTCAATAACCTGCATAAATTAAATCAAGAACGGGGCAAAGTGGGGATCAGAATAAGAGAACGCCTGGCAGCGCTATTGAAAATACGCCTGAAGGATTTTATCCCTGTATCTGCAATGGAACAGTACTGCAACTACCCAATCGGTATGGTAAGTTCGGCAGAGTCTCTAAACAGAGAATTTGACATCAGCAGAGAAGAGCAAGATCTTTATGCACATAACTCTCATTTGAGGGCCATACAGGCGCAAAAAGAAGGTCGCTTCTACGACGAATTGGTACCTTTGGTAGTTGGAACACGGATCGATCGCATTCTCACTCACGACATCGGACCAAAAGCTGATTCCTCGCTCACTCGCCTTGCGAACCTACCAGTGATCTTTGACAAAAAATCCGGAAGCGTCACTGCTGGAAATAGCTTTGACATTAGTGATGGTGCAGCAATATTACTGCTCGCTGCAGAGGACGTACTACAAGAATATTCTTTAAAACCATTAGCGAAAATTATAACATTCTCCTCCAGGACCAGTTCTGAACCTAACAGTTCTGAACCTAACAGTTCTGAAACTAAGAGTTGCATCGTTGATGTTTTGCAAAAAAGTAAACTCCGAATCGAAGATATTGATCTTTTCGAAATAGAAGATGCCTTCTCCTCTCAAATCCTAGCACTACAAAAAGTTATTGCCCAGGAGCTCGCCCCTATCCCTCAGGAAAAAATAAACGTTAATGGGGGAGCAATCTCACTCGGATACCCCCTGGGCGCAAACGCAGCTCGCATGGTTGTGACCCTAGTTCATGAGTTAAGACGACGAAAAGGGAAATATGGACTCGCCGCCTTAGGCGGGGCGGGAAAGGGGGAAAGCGCGGCCATCATTATCGAAAACCAAGATTAATACATCAAGATTAATGCATAAGGATTTTTAGATGAACGCTAAATTTCTAACCTTCACTTGGGAAATAAAAGAGCAAATCGTCTACATCGGTTTCAATGAAGATAGACTCGATAACAATATTTTTACCGAGCTAGAACAAGCGATTATGCTAATACAAGATGATCGCACAATCGACGGCCTAGTCTTCTACTCACATCATCCTGCAGGATTTCTCAGTAATCCAACAACCATAAGCTTGTCTTTAAGCAAATCCATAACCGATCATGTTGAAAAGGAACGAATTCTCTCTTGGGCCCGCCGAGGAGAAATGTTGTTGAATACGATCGAGGATTTAAATATTCCCACTATCTCTTGCGTCGATGGTGCTTGCTTAGGAGAGGGACTGGAGTTTGCTCTCTCTACTCGCTACCTGCTGCTATCCACTAGCACACAAACCATCCTCGCCTTTCCATCAATCGAATTAGGACTAATCCCTACCTTCGGAGGAACTTATCGGTTGCTAGAACGCCTTTCTCTACCTGATGCATTAAAAATGGTTATCAGCGGTCGTTCCCTGGACACGCAGGAGGCGCTGCGTATAGGCCTTGCCACTGATGCGTACCATCAAAAACACTTATTAAAAATGGCGCACAACATTATTCAGCGTCCTAAATTTTTCAACAAAACGCAAGACTTCAAACAAATTATCTCTGATTTTCTGAAAGGAAATTTTTTAAGTAAACGAATGATCTACCAAAGGGCCAAAAACCAATTAATGGAACAAACGGGGGGACTCCATGAAGCTCCATTGAAAGCGTTAGAGCTGATGGAAATATTCCAGGATCAAGGGCGCGCCACCTATCTTCACCAAGAATCACAGGTATTTACAGAGCTCTACGCTTCCTATCAAAGTAAAAACCTACGTTACCTCCTTTCATTAAAAGAAGAGTTGCAAAAAAGAGACAAGCAATCAGACACCACCGGTACTCTCAGACCACCCCAACGTTGTGCCGTTATCGGAGGGGGAACGACTGGCGGCGAATTGATTAACTTGCTAGCATTAGGGCACAGCTGTCCCTCGGTCGTGGCCGCAACACAATGCCCCCTCACCTATCCTATACTAAAGGACCTTAACTACGAATCACTAGAGGTTGGATTAAAACATTCAAGTAGCATCTTCGCCAACTATCACCAACAAGGAAAAATATCTAAAGATGAGTGGGAATCACGACAACGCTCAATTATTCCAGTCACAAACTATCAAGGCTTTAAACTATTGGACTTGGTCATTGAATCAATTTTTAATGACTTTGACGACATAGAGATCAAAAAGCGACTATTCCAAGAAATCGAGAGTAATGTTGCTGAAAAGACACTATTGGTTACTAATACATCTTTCTTAAGTACCCGCGAAATTGCCAGCGCACTACAGCACCCTGAACGTTTCGCTGGACTCCATTGCTTTTACCCCCTCGATAAAACATCTCTCATTGAATTAGTGGCCCATCCAGAAGTTGCAACAGATACCTTAACCACACTCAGCAAATGGGTATGGCAATTGGGGAAAATTCCCTTGATTGTGCAAGATTCTCCCGGATTTTTAGTTAATAGATTGATTTGGGTATATGTCAATGAAGCATTTTATCTATTGGAAGAGGGAGTGAAGGTAGATGAAATAGAACGTGCAGCACTCAACTTTGGCATGGCCATGGGACCGATGCGCTTCCTCGACCAAATGGGTTTCCCCTTCGCTAATAAACTCAGTAAGCTGCTAACACTACCAAATACCACGAATACAATAAATACAAGCGCGGCCCCAACTGAGCACTTTGCACGCTCTGCACTACTCAATAAAATTTTTACACTTACACTACCTGGAAAAAATGGAGGTCAGGGATTTTATCTTTATACCCCTAGCAGCGAAGAATATCACCCGCCATCATTCACTTACCCCGCCGCCGCGGAGAGCAAATTGGAGATCAACCCAGTAATCAAAGACCTACTACCAGCTGCCGGCGCGTCCACAGCTGATGCTGTGGCCACAGCTACCGCCGCGGCGAAAAACACTAACCACACCATAACTATGGATGAACGCACCATCCAAATGCGCTTGGTATTGCCGATGATTAATGAGGCCGCATACATTTTGGATGAAGGAGTAGTCAAAGATGCTAGTGTATTAGACCTAGGCGCAGTATATGGTGCAGGGTTTCCCGCTTTTCGAGGAGGCATTTTACGATATGCCGATCACTCTGGACTGCCCCGTATCTTACAAGCAATTCAAGAATTTGAAAAAAACGTCAATCAGTCACGCTATTCACCATCTCCACTGCTAAAAAAATTGGCAAGTGAAGACAAAAGTTTCTATTAACCTCATGAGCGACCCCCTCGCAATACCTATGGTGCCGCTGCTTCCTCTACTATGTCTCCTCCCCACAACAAACTGGATACACCTCCGCATAACGTTCCCACCAGCGAACCGGTAAATTCACCAACCACCGATCCTACGACCGACCCAACAGCAGTGCTGCCAACGCAGCAAACGGCGGACAGAACGCCCGTGACGGTACTACCGGCCATCATTCCTGCTGCGTAGCAAATAGGACTTGCCAATCCAACAGTTGCTGCAACATTTGTCACATAAATAACAGGTGTAAGCGGTATAGTAATCGGTAACAACAGCGGTGATGTAGAAACTATTTGTTCGACAGTATCGGGGATGGCCGTTAGTGGGGCCAGTGCTGCACAGGCGGCCGCGCATACGGTACCGCAAACATGGCCGGATGCTAAAGTAAAAGCGGTGCCTAAAGAGGCCGAAATAGTAAAAGCAGCTGATCCTCCAACAAGGCCACCGATAGCACCACCAATAACACTGCCCACTTCCGCCGCCGTGGGCACTTCCATGGCCAACTCCTCATCCTCATCCTCATCATGAGGGGCAGCAACCGCATCTGCAATAGGTACAACAATAACGACAGGGAATATTCGCTGCACACTAATAGTTCCCTGCTCTTTGTGAGTGTTGTATAATTTTATACAGTCTCCGTTTTCTACTTCCACATTTCTGCGACAATTTGGACAATTCCGATTAATTAACAACCATCCGCTCACGCATCCTGCATGGTATGCATGCCCGCAAGAAGTCAGAACCATAATCATCTGGTCAGATTCGTACGGTTGTATGCATATTGGACAGGACGAACTTAGGTAGATCCGTATTCCCTGCGCCGACGCGGATGCTGGCGCGGAGGCTGGCGAGGATGCTGGCGCTGGCGCCTCAACATTCATTTTTTGTAATATTTGCGATATTTTTTCAATTTCTTTTTCTGTAAAACATTTCTCACCATTTCCGTCTTTCTCAGCAGCGGCATTCACCTGTCGAATCGATGGGATAGCGCAGATGGCGGCACCAACCCACAACACCACAACAAACAGTTGGAAAAAATAATTTCTTTTCATACAGACAGCTTAACATAAAAAATGCAAATGCCGATTGTCAATTTTGTTATGGAAATTCTATCAATATGAAGTTAATATCTTCGAATGCTAACTGCTTTTGTAAAATACTTCGTCAAACATATTTTTTGGGGAAAGGGCCGCCAACACCTATTGGTACTAGCGTTGTTGGGTCTTACCATCTCTTCTGCGGCACTGCTAATATTGCAGAGCACCATGGGGGGAATGCAGCGTAACCTAGTGTTGCGTTCGAAAAAAGTCGTTGGTAATGGAACTATATATCTACCAAATTACAATTTAGAGCAAACAAAAAAAGTATTGCAACTGCTGTCGGCAATGGAACTACCGGCATATCCGGAGTACGAGATCGAACTGTTGATTCGAAAAGGAAGTGAACTAGCACCGGGAATTCTTCATGGTTTGGATTATAATTTTGGTTGGCCCTCATTCCTACCTAGAAACCGTTACTCGATCACTATAGGAAGTGAGCTTTCAAGTAAATTGAAGATCGGAATCGCAACAGAAATTTCCATGATCTCTCCTTCTCACACTAACCAACTTATGGGAGATGTTCCTCGACAGGTAAGCAGCTACGTCAGTGAAATTATCGAAACCAATGTCCCGGAAGTTGATGCTTACCATTTGTGGGCACGCGCTTCGTTGGTGCATAACCTGATTCGTGAGAAATCATTCAATCGTATTCGTATTTATGCACCCTTTGATGCGACTATCCTAGATAAACGACTCAAACAACTTCAACTACAAGCACAAATGCAGACCAAGGAGGGAGGACCTATCCTCAAAACTTGGGAACAAGAAAACGAGGCATTAGTGTGGGCAATGAATCTAGAAACTCGGGTTATGATTTTCCTTTTTATGATCATGACAGTGCTCGTCGGGGCAGCAATTACCTCTGGGTTGATGCTCTTTTTCGACAAGATTCAATTAGACTTAGTGAGCTTTTGGATGCTCGGTCGTTCTCGTAAACAGCTAGAACAAGCAGCAACGTTTCTGGTACATATTTTAAGCATTAGTAGTACACTGTTTGGATTATTCTGTGGCGCGATCTTGCTGATCCTACTAGATCGCTACGCTCCAAATGTTATGCCAGATATTTTTGTTGAACAAAAAATTCCTGTATACGTCACGCTCCAAGGTGTGCTTGTCTCTTTTTTGATTCCATATATAATAGCCGCCCTCTTCTCTTGGATCTCACTGCGTAACTTCAAGAAAGATTCACGCTCGTTTACCGCTCAAATCCGCAGCACTGCAGCGTAAATCACTATTGACCGATGAGAGCATAATTTGCAACAATCGACTTATACTCGTTTTCTCTAATTTGTTCGATGGCCTCCCACGCCTTAACTACTAAATCAGGGTGCTTTGCTTGAAATTGATGACTGAACATAAGGAAGTATGCCTTGCTTGCTAATGGTGGTTCAATTTTCTTAATATCCTTAAACTCAGCAGCATTAGCTTTAATAATTCCATCGGCAGTTACGTCCTGAAGCGCGACACCAGCTACCCGTTTAGCAACCAATTTTTTTAAATTAACAAGAGCAGATCCAACTTCCTCTACTTCCAGCTTTTTTGCTTTTAAATCACCTACGATAGAATATCAGCCAGGAGCACCAATTACCCCGTCGCCATTCTTTAACTCTTTCACATCCCAAGTGATTTTGGAACAATACATAACTTATAAATTGTACGCTATGTTTGTAAGACGTTTTGAATCATCAACCTTACCATCTTTCATTGGGTATAAACCATTTTTTTCGCGCTCTTTTTTGTAACTAGAATTAAAAATAGCGTCTGCAGCACCATTCTCTAATTCTGACAAACACCGCGGCCAAGGATAGCGAGTAAACTTGATGGTAACCCCAGGAATCTTTTTTGCAAGAAGGGCCACAATCTCCACTACCGATCCTGGATTTTTCGCAAGGACTGTACTATCATTCCCCATATAGTACGGTGGCTGCTCTTTGTCTTCATATGCGACATTAATCACAACATCCGCAGCGTGAAGAACTTGTCCCATCGCAATAAGTATAAATATAAATAATCCCAAGATAACTTTCATAACTCTCATAACTTTCATAATTTCCTCCAAGTTAAAATTAAAGTCAAAGTCAAAGATTTACTATCTCAAAAGCTTAAGATTAGGTCAAACTATTGTACTTGGACCATTTTGGGAGCATTTTCCAACTGTTTTCCGACTATTTTAGACTGATACCCTTGGCAGACAGCTTTAGCATTAGAACAAAATCCTGAGACCAAGCACGGGCCAGAGGAGAACGCATTTGCAGGGGAACGACATCAAGGAGGGATCGATGAAAAATTTTGTCCCGAATTCGTGGATAAAAGACGATAGTCCAAGGATAGAAAGCTTTGGGGACATCTTTCAAAGACGAAACAAAAATTACTTTCTTACAGGCAATTCGCTGAATGGTTTCTGGTGAAAAAGTAATATCTTTACCTACTATGTAAACCCTTTCTACTTCGGGCAGGGTAATCACTCCTCCCAAGCGCTTAATCCTTTCATGAATGACTTGCGGATGTGGACCGAAATAATCAAGCGTCTCCGTACAACGGTCACGTCGCTTCCATTTTCGAGCATATTTTTGATAGTCCTGATTTGCATGATAGAAGCGGATCATATTGTCCACTTTTTCCCGATAGGCACTCTTTTCTCTTACATGCCCATAATGATAAATGTGGGCATCCGAATCATAAATCTTCTTATATTTATAAAAAGTTTGCGCATCACCATAACTTAGCACATCTGAAAAAAGGCGAAGGGCACGAATCTCCTGAGGATACCATTTCTTATTGATAGCAATCTTATTGTGTTCCTGCCAAAAATGAATATAACGAAAGCGAACTACGTCACACCCACTCTCTTCTGCCAACTGCAAATCCCGGCGAATCACTTCAAAGTCCTGTTTATGGATGATTTCGTCGCTTTGCAAATAGATCACCCAGGCATCTCGATCGTCGTAGTCGCGATCGCTCCTATCCCGAAGCCATTTAAGAGCACGATTGGTTTCATCGGAAAAAATGAGCCCACGGTCCTTTCGAGACATGTCCCATTTACTATGCAAAATCTCCAGTGGCGTCATTAAAGAGGAGCGAAGTGCTTGCAGCCGGGGTAGGGTTTCATCTGTACACTCCCCATAATTTATCACAATACTTTTGACAAATGGTGCCATTGATTGAAGTGATTCAATAAATGGAAAATCAAACTTTGCACCATTATGAATAATTGCCAATCCATAAATATTCACTGGTAACTCAACTCCCTAAAAGCGTTAGTGACCTGTACACTGGCAGCAGCAACATTGGCCATAGAAATATTAATAATTTCATCAGCACTTTCCGCTACTTTTGAATCATGCGATACAACGATAACTATCTTAGTTTTACAAATATCTCTTAGCAACAAAATCAATGCTTCAACCGTGGCCGCATCCAAATTTGATGTAGGTTCATCCAGTATCAATACATCAGTATCTTTGACCAACGCCCGTATTACCGCTAGTTTTTGCTTTTCTCCACCTGACAAAATAGTATCTAAATCTTCGGCCTTCTTCACATGTTCGTTTATAACTCCAAGAAAACCAGTACTATCGCCAGAAAGTGCCGTTACATGTCGAATCACCGCACCTATTACCTCTTGGGCCTCCTCGGCATCCTCAGTCTTCTCGCTCTCCTCGGCCAGAGTTTCCTGCTTCACCCGATTAAAAGTTAAAATACTACTCGTGTCCGTAAAATACATGCAAGGATGTTGTTCAACAAACGATATTACAGATTTTCTCAAGTGAACCATATTGAGATCAGTGGCAGAAAATCGATCATAAAAAATAGCTCCCTCGTAATTTTTTTCCATGCCTGCAAGGATTGTCAGAAAAGTGCTCTTTCCTGCCCCGTTACTTCCTTGAATACAATAAATCTTTCCCGGAAAAAAAGTATAATTAAACCCACGAAATAAGTACTTGCCGTTGTCCAACCGATAAGAGAGGTTTTGAATTTTGATCGTCTTGACGGAGTTCAATTGCTCAGTGCCACTTATCTCATTTTCTAATGCCATAACTTCATCGATTCGCTTTAATGAGACAAGAATATTTTGCCATCCCTCTCCAAAATGCAGAAAAAAACCAACCGTATCCACAAACTGATTAAGATACTGTATCCCGGATGACAGTCCACCAATGGTCATGGTTCTTTCAAATATTTTTTTTGTTGACATCAAGATCATCAAAGAAAATGCCACCATCTTGATGATCCAACCTCCGCTATAATAGAAAAA
>JADGBS010000006.1 GCA_015231325.1 Oligoflexia bacterium
TTCTTTAATTTCGGCCGCAATTTGAAAAAGATCTTTTTGATTTTTATCTGGAATGATTACGGTTTTGATTCCTGCATATTTGGCGGCAAGAATTTTTTCTTTTAGTCCACCAATGGGGAGGACTCTTGGTTTTGGGCGTATATGGTGCCTACGATGAGATTTTCAATGTAGTTGATCTGATCAAAGGGGCAGTGCAACCACTTACCTTCTTGGTAGCGTTTTTGCTGATATTTATAGGTCTGCAAAAGGAAGGTATCTTTAAAAATATCCTGCTAGGAAGTGGGGTAGTAGTTTTAGTTATAGGAATGTATGGTCTCTATGACGAGTGGTACGCCTTTATTGATATGATGAAAGGAGTATTTCCCATTTTTTGTTTAGGTTTTGGCGCACTATTTTTAATAACAGGAATTAATAAATTAAAAACTTAAAAATTTGGATTTTACTTTTTAACTTAATCTTATTCGGGAGGAGTATTTACCTATGATTCAAGTAATATTAGGGCTGTTCTTGCTGGCATTTGGTTTATGGAGTCTGTTTGACTCCTGGAACTATGTAGCCGATTTTTTTAAGGGTTTTCTGCCGCTGGCAATGATTTTAATTGGCATAGTTTCAATTGGAATATCAGTGTTTATCACAGAAAAATTTCAACAAAAGGAAGAAGTATAATGGAAAATATAGAAAGTAACACTCAAAATAATAATCAACATAGTTCTCAAGGAAAATCTAGTCACAAATCTGCAAATGAATCAGAATTTGATCTTGAATTTATTGTTCACTCGATTCTGCTGATGTTGGGTAACTTGTTTCATAAATTCCTTAAATTTTATGAAGAACACTTTAGTTTGAGCGAGGGAGATAAATATAAGATCTACAGTAATTTGGCCACCAGCTACCGCAAGAAAGGCAATCTCGATAAGGCGATAACAGCGGCTAAAAAAGCATTACGTGGCGCACCTTCCTCAGAAAAAGTAATGCTAACTAAAAAATTAGCAGAGCTATACGCTCTTGCTGGGGATTTTGATAGCGCCAGAATAACATATGAAAAATTGCTTAGCGCTGAACCGAAAAGAGATGATGTCAGAATAAAATTGGCCGGACTTTATTTAAGAGAAAATAATATTGATCAAGCACTAAATTTATACCAGGAAGCACTAAATAACGGAGTTAAAAGTCATGAGATGTTCTATAAACTAGGTGTCATCTATGATAAAAAAGGTGATGTTGAGCGAGCAATTGAAAATATGAAAGGCGCAATCGAAATAAAACCCGAAGAGATCAAGTATCATCAACACATTGGTTTTATCTATGAATCTGCGGATCGTCATAAAGAGGCAATTCCCCACTTTAAAAAAGCGATGGAGATCGAGTTCAATCAGAAAAATAATATTTCAAACGGTGATGAATAATATCATTGGTAATATCACGAATAATATCTATGGCCAGGGAAATAGAAAATGGAAGGCAATAAAACAAGTCAAATCATTCAACAGATATATGGCCACGAGACCGTTGAGGAAAAAGAAGGTTTCTTTAAGGGTATTTTTTTGGGGATTTCTAGATGGTTAGGCGAAGTATTGGGTTCATTAAATAATCAGCACTATCGCATTTTGAAAATCACGGTAGTGCTTTCTACTATCTTTGTCTCACTTTGTATTATTTTAACCATCTATTATTATAATAAATTTACCTATCAACACTATAACGTATTAGAATCTATGGCCAAAGTTGAATCGATTCTGGAAAGAAGAAGAAACATTACCGTGAATCTTTCCCAGCTAGTACTCGACTACTCTAATCATGAGAAGAATGTATTTAGCGGCGTTTTGAACTCACGAAAGCTTTTTGCGGTTGGCAACGCGCCTACTAAAACAGAAAGTGGCCCAGAAACACTAACCAAAGCATCAACAACCACCGATTTGTTATCCAAACTTTTTGCGTTGGCCGAGCAGTATCCTGATCTAAAGTTAGGACAAAATTTTCTTAAATTCACCGATGCGTTGGTAGAAATCGAAAAAGTTTTGGATGCCGCCAATGCGGAATATAATGCGAAGGTTAATCTTTTGACTACCGCTATAAACACCTTTCCTGGTAATTTTTTTAATTTATTTTTGGGATTTAAGTCATTCAACTATTTTAAGGCCTCTGAAGATGCAAGAAAGTTTTGGAAAGTCTCTTATTGAATATTTTAATTTTGCCAAAACCTGGTTGGTTTTTCTGTTGTTCTCCTTTATGTTGGGGATTGTGGTTATCTTCTACTCTGACTACAATATGGCAACTGGGTCAGGTAATTTATGTATTATTCTTTTTTGCTTGGCCAACACTTATATTCCCGCTAAAGGTTTAAGATTTATCTATAATTTTAAAAATGTAGAAGATTTTTTTCAGGCATTTTTAGTATTTCATTGCTCAGTTAATATCGCCGCATTCATTGTCGCTTGTATTCATGCTTATTTAACCAACTGGGTGAATATTTGGTTAGAGATATCATTAATACTGATGGGGTGGCTCACCTTCGGGGGTTTCTTATTGAAATTCAATTATAATTCCACCATTAAACGTTGGATTTATTTTCTGCATAGCCAGCAGATTTTATTTTTCATTATGCTCTTCGCCTTACTGAAGGGGCATTACGTCTTGTAAACACCAATAAAAAAATGATAACCGATGTTAAAAATATTGACCATATATTATGGTTATCATACCTTTTCTGTGGGATGATCACAGAAATTATCTCGAAATTATTTCGACGAGGAGGAATATGTGGTAGACAGCATTACGATCCTAGGAGGCAGAGGGCGCGATGGCAGTGAAGAACCTGTCCGAGTAATCAATTTTAAAATGGGGGATATTGCTAGTATTGTTGGGCCTACAGGTTCCGGCAAAACTACGTTGATCAATGATATAGAACTTTTTGCTGATGCGAATACTCCCTCCCAAAGAAGGATATTAATTAATGGTAATCCTCCTTCCCCAGAGTTTAGAGATAATCCGGCATTCAATCCGATTGCGCTGATTACCCAACACACCACTTTTCTCTCCGATTTACCAGTAGGAGAGTTTCTCACCATCCATACTAAAATTAGAAGTGAGCGCGCACGCAATACTGATTATTTTCTGCAAAAAACACTATCTTTTGCTAATCAGTTGACTGGTGAGCCGATTATGGTTCATAGCAAAATGACCGAACTTTCTGGTGGCCAAACTAGGGCCTTGTTGATTGCTGATGCAACGATAATTTGTGAAACTCCAATTATTTTATTAGATGAAGTGGAGAATGCGGGGATACATAGAAATAAGGCAATTGAATTGCTAAGAGAGTACAAAAAAATATTTATTTTTGTTACCCACGATCCACGAATTGCTCTGCTCTCGGATTATCGGATCGTGGTTAAAGAAGGAGCAATCAGCAAGGTGCTCTTTACCGATGAGTATGAGCATAAGTTTGCACAGAAAGTTTCTAAATTAGACGACATACTTAGTGAGTTGCGAAATCGCATCAGGGTTGGAGAACGAATTACTAATGATTGCTTAGCGGGGATTTTATGAAATTGGCCATTTGTGCTGGACCAGCGACTACCGGCAAAACCTCAGTACTTAGACATATGATCAAAAAGCTTTTGAAAGAAAATATTATGGTCGCATATTTAAAAATCGATGTGCAATATGCAGAAGAAGATATCTTGTTGCAAAAAGAATTTGGGATTCCTACTAAGAAGATTTATTCTGGAGAATTATGTCCCGATCACTGTAATGTAATGGTGCTAGGAGATGGATTAAAGTGGGCCAAGAAAAATAATTGTGAGATGCTGTTTGTAGAAACCGCGGGGTTATGTTTACGTTGTTCCCCATATGTTGATGGTGGTTTAGGATTAGTAGTATTGGAGGCCACTAGTGGAATGAACCTACCTTTGAAAGTTGGCCCGATGCTTTCCTTAGCAGATACGGCAGTGGTAACTAAAATCGATCGTATTTCGCAGGCAGAGCGAGAGGTATTTCGCGCTCGGATTCAAGAAGTTGCGCCTAACGTAAAAATTCGAGAGGTAAATGCCTTACATGGAATAGGAATTGATCCACTGCTTACGCAAGTAAAACAATTTATGGATGTTCCCACAAATATGTTCTTACGTGGAAATCCCCCGGTGGGTACGTGTACTATCTGTGTTGGAAAAAAAGAGGTCGGTTGGCAGTCGCACTTTGGAGTAGTTCGTGCATTAGATAACCAAAATTTTTACCGAGGAGAATAGGCAACGATGGAGGAGGCAATCGAGGCAAAGCGGATCTATCTAGATCATGCGGCAACCACTCCGCTGGATGTGAGAGTTCGAGAGCATATGTTGCCATTTCTTACGGAAAACTGGGGAAATCCATCTAGCTTATACCAAGAAGGAGTAGAGGCCAAAAGCGCAGTAATGACTGCGAGAAAACAAGTGGCGAATCTAATCAACGCTTCCCCAGAGGAAATCATTTTTACCTCCAGCGGTACTGAGTCTGATAACCTAGCACTTTTAGGTGTGGCACGTCGGTATTCACCCGCAGATTGTCACTTGATTATCAGCGCGATCGAACATCCGGCGGTCTTCGAGTGTGCAAAACGGTTGTTTCAAGAGGGATATCCCCTTTCTGTCTTGCCTGTAGAAAAAACAGGGATAATCAATCTAGGGGAATTAAAAAATAGCATTCGCCCCAATACCCGAATAATTTCGATGATGCTGGCCAATAATATTACTGGTATTATTCAACCCCTCGCAGAATTGCGACAGATAATACGACAAATAGCAGGCGAGCAGAATATTTTAATTCACACTGATGCAGTACAGGCGTTGGGTAAAATTCCCATCGACATAAAAATTTTGGACGTAGATTTGTTGTCTATCTCTGCGCATAAGATATACGGGCCAAAGGGAGTGGGCGCACTATATTGCAAAAAGGGAACAAAATTATTACCAATGATTTATGGTGGAGGACAAGAGCGCGGATTGCGTTCTTCCACTGAAAATCTACTGGGCATTGTCGGTTTAGGAAAGGCGGCGGCAATTGCCCAGGAAGAAATGGAGAGCACTCAGTTAAAATTAAAGCAACTGGGGGGAAAATTAATCTCGGGAATGGAACTATTATGTTCTGATGTCTACCTAATTGGAGAAAAACATTGTCCAAGATTGCCCGGACATTTTGCTATTGGTATTTCCGGATATGAAGGGCAGTCCATTCACCTTTTATTAGAGATGAATGCCCAGGGAATTGCAGTTTCCTCCGGTAGTGCTTGCAGTTCACAGCAGCAAGATACTCCCTCTCATGTATTGTTAGCAATGGGGTATAACGTTTATGAATCCAAGGGAATGTTGCGGATAACTCTCGGGCGTTTTAATACAGAGGAGGAGATTGACCACTTTCTTGCTTCATTTAAAAAAACTTTATTAACTTTAAGATCGATTAATACTAGAAACAACACTAGAAATAATACTAGAAATAATAATTATTAATAGCTCTCAGAATAGATAGGATAACAATATGTCAACGTCATCACAAACACCTAAAGAAGCATTTCCCTTTAAACTTCCTCAACTTAATTGCGGGGCCTGTGGTTACAGAACATGTGAGGAGTTTGCTGCTGTTGTAGAGAAAAATCCAAGTAATCTCAAGCGTTGTATCTATTTAGATAATGAATGTCGCCCTCAATCTACATTTGAAAACAAATCCTGTGGCCGTAGCAGTAGCGATAGTAGCGGTTGTTGCACTACTTCCGACCTCTTGGGTTCGCGCCCTCCCGTGGCCGATGTTGGTTCCAAATGGCGTGATAGCTTGGGAAGAGAATTTGATTTTTACTTAGAGCATTTTCCTGAAGATCCTGGCCCGCGCGAGATTATTATTCCGCATAACCCGATGATTACTCGCGAATTAAACGTTAAATTAGGAGATGTGTTGATTGGTCGTCCGCTAGGGATGTCCTGTGGTTGTCCAATTACTCATTGTGGAGAGGTTATTGATGTTGATTTGCGTACTGGTGTTATTACCTGGTGTGTGACTGGACCGTTAAAACCGCGCGAAAGCGGATATAAAGATTTGGGTTATTACATAGCTGAAGGTTATGAAGGAATTATTACAGAACCAAAAGTAGAGATTAAAATTGGGATGCGCTATTATTTCCAACCTAGAATGTGTATGTTGCAATGGAGACACAGTGGTTTAGTGAATTATATGAATAAAACTGTAGAGGGATTACAGGTTAGATTGGAAGGCCTGTGGATTGGTTAAAAATTATCCATGGTCAACTTTTATTATCGGTTTTAGTCTGAAATGTGTGGCCCAATAATACTATTAAAAAAAAGCTGCATGCTGATCCTAAGAGGGAATCCCACTCTAAAGTCCAAAAAACCAAAATTATTTATCTTGAATTGCAGATAAAGTCATTTTATAAACACTACAGTGTTTTTCTGTATAGCACGGTATAGCACGGTATAGCACGGATTCTTGTGTTATTAGCAGTACCGCTGCTTGCGCGTGGATGAAAGAAATAGAAATAAAGAATAAAAGAATAGGAGTTGCATAGTGAATATAGCAAATAATGTAGCGAATAATGTAGTGAACAAGGAAATTAATTTATTTGTTTTTTTATTTTATTGTTTTATATCTACCACTTTGACCATTTTAGCAACATTGTATTCCTTCGATGTTTTTGTATTCCTTCGATGTTTTTGCAGGTGCTGTGGCGCCGAAAACGCCGATTCTATCTGAGGAAAATATATCTTCTGTGGTTACAGAGAATGAACTTGTAGGTGTAATGCTTGATTTAACTCCATCATATTTTCCTAAAGATTTATTGGAGGTTATTGCTGGCCTCACTCTTCCCTACTTTAAACAAATTTCTGCTGGGGAACACCATACCTGCGGTATTCTTACAGATGGAAAGGTTAAGTGCTGGGGAATAAATGATAAACATCAAGCAGATGCTCCGAAGAATGAGGTCAATGAAAAGTATATTCAGATTGCTGCGGGAGAAGATCATACCTGCGTTTTACGCGGAGATAGTACTATTAAGTGCTGGGGAGGTGGAGAAGATAACAAGACAAAAGCTTCTTTGCTTCAAGATAAATATATTCAAATTTCTGCTGGCGGCCACCATACCTGCGGTATTCGTGTAAATGGGAGCATAAAATGTTGGTTGGCCAATTCCTATTTAAATGTGCGAGTACCTAATACTTATGATAAATATCTTCAGGTTTCTGCTGGAAAAGGTATCAATTACTGTGGAATTATTGCAGACAAAACCGTTAGTTGTTGGGGGGATTGGATAATACTGTACGGAATTAATGTTCAAGAAAAGTATTTTCAAGTTTCAACAGGAATGTACCATGCCTGTGGCATACGATTAGAGGATAGAACCGTCAGGTGCTGGGGATATCAGGAAATGAAATATCCCGATGATCATGAGCGCTATCTTCAAATCTCGGCCGGAAATAATCACACCTGTGGTATTCGTGAAGATGGGACAGCTAGATGTTGGGGAAATAATACCTATCATCAACTTGAGGTTCCTGATGTTAATGAGCACTATGTCCAAATCTCGGCCGGAGGTAACCATACCTGTGGCATTCGTGAGGATGGAATAGTTAAATGTTGGGGAAATAATACCTATCATCAACTTGAAATTCCTGAGGTTTAATGTTTAATGTTTAATGTTTAATGTTTAATTCTAAAAAATAAGAAATAACAACCAGTTGGTACTCCTCTACCAACCGTGTTTTTTAGTCAACTAATCCATCGCTAAATATCATTGTAAATTTTTGTACATATTTTGAATATATCCCAAAAGTTTTTTGCGAATTCTCCGATAAGCACACATAGGAATAGATAGGAAATGTCTAAAAGCTTTTGAATTGGAGTTTGTATTATGACAAACAAAGCTAACATTGCAGACAAAATCGACATAAAAATTTTAATTGCAGAAGAACGTACAAGTGAACTAGAAAAAATGGTCGAAGAATTATCTACTTGTGGAGAGTTACAAACCGCCACTAATGAAGAAGAAACGCTAAAAAAATATGCAGAATTTATGCCAGATGTAATTGTTTTTAGCGACAAAATTGCAGGTGATAATTTTAATAGTTTTGTGCAAAAGCTTGGCCAAAAATGTCAGAGGGCATTAAAAATAGTTATCTCAAATGATTTTAATAATATTGAGATCATTCTAGATGCGATTGAAAAAAATTTAGTTGATAAATATCTCCGTAGTCCGCTTAATTATTCAGAATTAAGGAATAACTTAGTCACAAAATACTTTAAGACCTCAATCAGTGCGCTTAAAAACGAGGAAAAAGTGTCCATCTACAAAAAATTAGGAACAATATTTGATAAAGTACACGAGAGTGAAGCGATTAAAAAACAGGCCGAAACCCAACTGGCAGAGGTAGGTAAAATTAAGGAGGAAAGTATACTCAAGGTAAAAGAATTGGTAGGCGAAATTAAAAAAGATCAATTAAAATTGACTACCATGGAAGAGACAGTTCACTCGTTACATAAAAATCAGGAAAAATTAAATGAATCGATAACCCAAAAAAATAAAATAATTGAAGAATTACAGCAAGAGAAAGAAAAATTGCAAGATAGCTTGAATGAAATCGAGGCAGTCAGTGACTCTGAAAAAAATGCCATCGTCTCGATCAGTGAAGATTTTAGTATTATTAAAAATATAAATGATGAAAATTCTGCAGCATCTTATAATAATGACTATGCCGTGCTTTTGGTTGATGATGAAAAAGAAATATTGCGAGGACTGGAAAGGTTACTTTCTAAAAAATTCAAAATTTACACTGCAATAAATGCCGAAAATGCAATACAAGTGTTCAATGAGCATCCAGACATTAAACTGGTATTTACCGATCAAATGATGCCGGGAAAAACTGGAATTGAATTAGCAGGAGACCTACATAAGCTAAATAGTCTCATTCCGATCAATCTTTTAACCGGATACGCAGAGGTCGATACCGCAATCAAGGCAATCAATACTGGAAACATTAAGAAATTTTTTAGTAAACCTATTTCCGGCGTGGAATTGGAAAGTGAAATCATCAAAGGATTTAATGAATACAGCGAAGATAAAGTGAAAAATGATCTCGTGACAGGGGCAAAAAATTTAGTAGTGAATAAGATCAAAAAATTATCCCTGAAGTCAAGAGAGCTGGAGCATCAAAATCAAAAATTTATTGTTGAGGTGAGTAAATTACGGACAGAAAATGATCTACTACAAAAAGACGTTGACCAACTGAGAACTATGGTAGAAGAAATGAAGGTAGGGGTAGAAAAAGAACGCAATAACATGTTAAAGGAGATGCACGCTGAAAAAGAAAAATTTGAGCAGGAAATGCAACTAAAAAAAGAAAGGGCCGAAAAAGAAATTGAATTCTTAAAAAAAGAAAATAAGGAAGAGGTTGAAAAACAGAAAAAGATATTAGATGAAGAAAAGGTCAAAGCATTGGCGGAAATTGAAGTTTTGAGACAAAAAAATCAAGCAGAAATCAATATTTTAAGAGAAAAAAGTAGCAGAGAACTAGAAGCAGTGCAAAAGCAGTTTATGGAAGAAAAAGAGCGGACTGTCAGAGAGCAACAAGAATATAAGGAAAAGCTACAACGGGATTTCGCAGAAGAGGAACAAAAAGCGCGAGCAGAGATTTACCGGATAAAAAACAGTGCAGAGGAGGAGCGTCGTACAGCAAAAGCAAAATTAGACCAGGAATTGCAGATTATAAAAACAAAAAGTGAAGAAGAAAATGATCGTTTGCGCTCTACAATTACTCGCGATCTTGATTTGTACACTGCACAAGCGGAAAAAGAGATATCAAAGTTGAAGGATGAGGTGAGTAAAAGTACGCGTCTTCTAAAAGAAAAAGAAGATCAGCTGCGTTCGATTGAAAATGCTTCTAACAAATTTGAAGAGGAGTATTCTTTGATTGTCAAAGAAAAGAATCAAGCAGTAAAAAAATTAAGTGAGATAGCTGAGAAATATGAAATGGTGACACAATCTCGAGAATCATTGCTTTCTGAGATTGAACAATTAAAAGGTTCCGGCGAATAGTTCCCTATAACGAATGGTCATGAACGATCACGAACGGTCACGAACGGTCATCTGTATTGATCAAGTATTGGTACACCCGTCTAAAATAAGTCAGATACTTGCAGATTTAATTATTTATTCGTAAAATTTCCATAAGAACATTATGATAACAATAATCCAGAAATAGAGGGGGGTAAAGAATGCGACGAATAATTTCCATTATCAATCACAAAGGGGGGGTAGGAAAAACGTGTTGTTGTGTACATGTCGGTGCAGGTCTGGCCAAAAGTGGACGAAAAGTTTTGCTGGTCGATTTGGATAAACAACGAAATTTGACCCAAAGTTTTTTTGGCGACAGTTTACAAAATGAGCAAGGAATCGCCGACGCAATTCTTAATCGTCGGGAGATTAACTTGTCATCGATTGCCAGAACAACCACCATTGACGGTCTGTTCGTAATTCCTGCAACCAACTCGCTTCAAGGGCTCGAGTCTTCTCTTTTTAACGAAATTGGTCGAGAATATTTTTTGAAGGAGGCGTTGTCGGTTCCTTTTATTGAACAATTTGATTACGTAATATTAGACAACTCACCACATGCTGGCCTGATTTCGGTAAATTCCCTGGTGGCCAGTGAATATTTCTTAGTACCTATTGCTACTGAGTACTTTTCTCTTACTGGAATAAAATCTATTTTTGAGACAATTCAGAAGATTAGAAGGCTTAATCCTGAGTTAAAAAATTTGGGATTACTGCTAAGTATGGTGGATAAAAGAGAGGGAATATCGAAGGATACGATGAAAATCCTTAACGATAATTTTCGGATGGAAATCTTTAATAATTTCATTAGAATTAATACTCATTTTAAATCATGTCCATCACAACGTAAAACAATCTTTGATATTGAATCGGCGTCAGGAAAAGGTTACACTGACTATATGAATGTTACTCAGGAAATCGAACAAAGGCTACAACAGTGGCATTAAATGTAGAAGAAATCGGCAAAGAATTGTTTGCGAATATCCATAATGAGAGTGCGAAAACGGAAGTCCGAGAGGAAATTCCGAGGTTACTAAGTCGAGAGGATGAGATCTTTTTGCGTCAATTAGAACAATTTAGTAACCAGGAAAAGCAATATCTTAATAGCTTTTCTAAACAGGAAATTATGCAAGCGTTGAAACTTTTTTCTAAGCGCGAACAAATTTTGGATAAAATTGCTAGGCTGATGTAGATGTAGATGTAGATGTAGATGTAGATGAGACGTATTAGTTTAGCCTAGTGAAGTAAATTGGGTCAAATCCGGTTAGCGAGAGTAGCAGCAAGCTGGTAGCAGTTCGGTTTGACAAGTTTGTCAGTTTCCCCCCTACTGGACGTGGCCAATTAAAAAGTCACATTGATATTATGATGAGTCTGCTTCTGTAAATCTAAAAAAACGCAGAATTGTTGAAATATAATTCCGTTTTAAAAAAATTCAATCAAGGGGAAGCACCGCTCCGTTTGGAGCTATTATTGAATGAAATCCTGATGAGGAGTCCAGTGCTTGATCACCTGGAAGTAATGCTTGTATCCTCATTCCTGTATCGTGAATCAGTTGCATCAAATCAGGTCCTTGTTTTGATGCGATATAAGCGATGGCGGAGGTAAATTTTTGTGATTTTTTAACACTTACTAGATTAGAACATACGTTCGCAATCAGTTGTAAATACATTGCCTCGCTTTTATTTTTTTGAAAAATACCGTTAAATGACACTTGTATAGATGGATCTAGAGAAAATTTCCCATCCTCTTTTTTCAAGGTAACGGTGCAATTAAAATAAGTATTACTATGCGCCATCCATTTAAAAGGTGCATTACCATTTCCAATTGCTAATGGTCTCACTCCATGAGAAGGGATATCCAGCATTTCCAATAAATCATTAAAATATATTAGTGTATTTTCCCCATTAAAGAAGTGGTCTGCACGAAAAATAATATTACGACCATTGTCATCATCTCCTCCAGTATACCTGCTTTGTCTAAAAGTAGTATCTGCTTGAATCGTTGCATAAACATAGTCGGTATTGCCAAAGTCAGTTTCGCTTTCCGAATTGGTCTCAATTCCCATATTTCTTCTTTTGATGCTATCGTAAGTTAATACACTTTCCCCTTTCTTTATCCAATTTTTTTCTGGCGCTATCCTAGTGCCATGAACCAAAGAAAAAGCATTGATTATTTCTTTGAAACCAGCAAATCCTGTTGTGTATTCACCTGTAACAATGGTTGGCCGTTGTCCTGCTTCAACATCTAATTCGCACTTTTGAATAACGAAATCTTGAAGAATGGAAAAATTGATGGAATCTAAATCGGACATTGTTTGGGCACTTACCATACGATTAAGCCTTTCTTGGACATTCTCTTTTGCTCTATTGGACAGGTCTCCTATTTCCTTATCACTAAGATTTATTGGCGGTTGTATTTGTTCGTTTATTTTCGAAGCTATCTTACGTATTTCCTCAGGTGAACAATTGCTAGGCGCCGAGGGGGATCTTATGTACTTTTGCATTTGTACAATTTTAGGCATAATCCCATCGAAATGTTTTTTGTCAGCATTTTTTTGGGCATTTACACCTGCCTGACAACTTATTTCTGTGTTTGATCCCGGACCAGATGCCACTCTGGAGAGGGAGATAATAGCGTTGGTCACTACTTCGCTGGAAGAGGAACTTGCTGCTTTTGCCAGGCCGAGAAAATGAAGCAACATAACCACAATAGTGGTACTACAGGCGGTGACAAAAATTGACTTTTTCAGTGAGGGTGTTGTCATTTTTATCTCATTTCCGAAAGGTTAATATGGTCTAGTAATGCTCGGGGGCATCAATGTGCAAGTAACATGTGTTTGCTATCGGAGACAATGAGGGGGTTACTTTAATTTTTTTAGATGGTATAACTCCGGACTTTTGGTTGATAAATAAAATGCCAATTAAAATTTAAAACATACAAATTTAATCTAGTAATAATTTGTAGATTAAGTGAGATGAGTCCGAGTAAAATTATTTTGTCCAAAAAATAATCCTCGCGAATTGCCGGGAAAGTGCGTCAACGATTTATTCGACATATTGGCCCTGCACCCTCTCTTCACTGCTTGCTGCTACCCTCGCTAACCGGATTTGACCCAATTTACTTCACTACGCCAAACTAATACGATGAAACGGATTCTTTGACAATCTCAGAGTCTTTTTGTTCCTTTAGCTGGATTCCTAAAAGCAAGTTGTACAATGGCGCATGGTCTACATAGATCTGTCGCGGATTGTAACCATTTTGAATAAGTGCCGTTCGTAATATTTCACCGCTAAAGACAGCACCCCCTCCCATGATCAATAGGGCATCGACCGGTAAGATCAAATTTACAAAATATGCGCTAATAATATTAGTAATTTCTTTGTTAAAATCTTTATTTAGATCCCATCTGACGTTGTCAATTAATGTAGAAATATCAAAATCATTTTTTTCACCTTGGCCGTCTATTCTATTTTTGCCATGTATTTTACCTTTGCTATTTGTTCTACTTTGAATATTTTTTTGCAATTGCTCTTCTTTCTGGCCATTTCGATGTTTGGCAATTTCTATCTCTACTGCCTCACACCCCAATTCAATTTGTTTGATCGCCCAAAGATAGTTTATCTCGTTGATTCCCGCTTCGAGTAACATTTTTAATAGTTTCTGATAGTAATAGAACATACCAATATCGAGTACTTGAAAGTAGCGAACTCCTTCCTGGAAATCGATGGCATAAACCTTACTGGTATTATGACCAATATCCACGACTAGGGCATGGCGAAATTCTCCTATCTTCTCCTGCACTAAAGCAGCAATTCCCTCGCTACCCCATAAAAAGTTAACTTTTAGATTGATATCTTTTCTGATAATTCTTTGATCAAATCTGCGCATGGCCTTTACTTGATAAGGAAAGTGACAAGAGATCTCACCAATTTCACGAATTATTTTCTGAAAAAGGTTTAACTTAGATAGGGCATCGATTACAAAAAATACTTCAATCTCTTCATTGTGGTCACTAAAATCGAAAAGAATTTTATGAAAAAATAATTTTCCACTATGGTGAGTAATTTTGGTGAGGAAAGGTAATTTCTCATCTGGATAAATACGTTGATTGTGCCCCTCACTACTATCCTGGCCTATTTGATAAAACTTCTCTTCATCATTATCTTCTTCTTGGTAGTGAATCTGCGTAGGATAAAGCTGCTCGGAAGATTGAGGTATTTCACAGATCATCGAGGGAAAAAAGGTTCTTCCATAGATAGTTCCATATTTGTCGTTTTGTCCAATGTCCCCATCTAATACCAATACTTTGAAATAAAAATCTCCCGGATCGATAAAAATTTTTTTCATAGATCTCACAAAAAATCGGTGACCTAAAATTTGATTATCTTATTAGATTTTTCTCTTCTAAGTTCCTTGAAGTTTTTCCGCTTTTTTGTGGTGGTGCTATCTGCTTGTAATTCAACCAGCTGAGCAGCGTCTGTGGGGTAAAAATTATCGAGGTTTCTTACAGAGGAGGCCGCGGCCGCGGCAGTGGCGGCACTGCCGATACTGCCAGTCGTAGCGGAGGACGAAGGTAAATTTCTTATTTCTCTGATGATTGATTTTATCTCACGGATTTCCGCGATAATAGTCGACTCACCAATGCCATTTAATTTATCGTTTCTTTCTTCCAAGAGAAAGTCTAAATAATCAATTTTATCGCGAGTGGTTTCATAAAGTCTACCGGTAATGAAAGTTTCAATCAAATTTTGAAAAGCGACTAATGGATCTTTTCCCTTCCTTTTGCTCTTCTGCACAAGTTTCATATACATCTTGAGAATAAGTTTTAATACTGCTTTCGATGCCTCTGGATGGCATTTTACAAAGCTACCTAGTAAATCCTTCAGCTCTTGATCAACCACAAGATAGTAGAGTCCCTCGGTGTTTGTCGCTTCGCTTACGGCTTCGCTTACTGCCCCTTCCATTATTCTCCCCTTGCTAAATGGTATATGGTGTAGTGAATATGTTCTGTAGACCATTAGGCGGTATCTTGGATAATCTCTTTGATGTTAAAGCTAGGATCAACTTCTGCTTCTAGCTCAACTGCCACGTGATCGCGTGCCAGAAGCATAAATCCAATGCAGTTCATATAGCGGGGATCAATCCCAATAGTTTGAGGATTGATTACCTTCTGTTCTAGCATATCTCCCTGCCATCCAAAATAATTACCGACTTCACTCTTTATAGTATCAAAAAGAAGATGAGAACCACCACCGATTATTAAGTAGTAATCGATGCTGTGACCTTTTTGTGACAAGATAGAAATATCATTGGAAACTTGCTGTACAATACTGCGGGCCATCATCTGACATTCATGGGTCAAGAATTTGCTAAAATCGTAAATGCCTACTCCTGGGACCTCGATTTTATAATCCTTAAATGGCAGTTTTTCCATGATCCGTTGTTCAGGGATCTTAAACTTCTGTTCGCTCGATTCAAAAATAATTCGTGATATGTTTTTGGTAATAGTATGAATTCCAGCGGTTACAGAATCGGAGAGATTAATTTCGGCCTCGTTATCAATAATGGGTAATTTTATCCAAGTGCCATGACCAATATCTATGACATAGGTATTGTAGATATTCATATTATATTTACTAAAGAGCAAAGTCATATAGGCGCCATACGCTTGATATTGCATCACGCAAAACATGAGTTCAATTTCAATTTCTCGGGTTTCTGCTAGCGCTACATTTTTAGCGACAATTTTCAAAAATTTCTTTCCATCCCGCTCAACCAATTTTTCTTTTATATAGGCAAAAAACTTTTCGATTATGCTTTCACCATGACGAACGGTGATTCCAAAGCCCAGACCTACTTTTTTGATAGGCCGCCCCTTCTTTTCCATCTCCAATGCCAGTAACAACAACCCGGCCTTAGTGGCCAAGAAAGCATCATCATAATCTCTAATCAGCCCTTGGTCTGTAAACCAGTTAACCTTATCCGAATTTCTGGTCATCGCGCCGACATATCGCCAAGAATTTCGATTTTCATCGAATATTGCCAGGTTTCGCACCCAACGAACGTCTTTAGAGCGGTTCATCAGCCGCCAACTTTCTTCCATTTTGTCGCTTAAAGCGTCACCTACTACCGAAGAAAAAATTAAAACTGTATCATCACAACAAAATTTACAGGATGATGTACCCAGCTCACCACCAATGGTGGTGCACTCTTTTAGGTCGCTTTGACTATTGGCCTCACTCACGCTTTTGCCTTCCTTCTTATTTATTTACTTATTTAGTTAATATTTTGAAATTGATATTATTATCGGAGTTAATTAATTATTTAATCTGATCATTCTTGCCTATCATTATTTTTGCCGATCATTATTGAATTCTTGCCGATCAGTATTGAGCGTAGTTTCGAATTTTGAAACATCAATAATAGTCAAATTATCATTTTTTAAATTTTCTTTTGAAAGTTCAACAATTCGTTTTCCCAATCGTCGATAAAATTCACGTATTTCAATACTATCTTCTTCATCTCCTCCCCGGGCCGTACCTGTCTCATTATACAACAAATATTTAACATTCAACCGCTTCTGATGCTTACCTATACCAGTACCGATACCAATTTTGACATCAAAAAAATTTCTCCATTTTATCTGATCGATGATCTCTTTCACTGAGGAAAATAATTTTGTTGAAATATGTAGTTTACAAGTAGAACTACTAATGGAATTACCGATAGAGCGACTGATGGAATCATAGACAGAGTGCCAAGCAGAATTACAAGTGGAACACCAAGTAGAACCCTGCATAACAGAATTGATGGAAGCGCTACAATATGAACATATTTGTGGTCCTAATTTATTACTTTGTCCAACTATTTGACCAAAAAAACTTCCAATATTGGACGCCATTTTATACCAACATACGGAACCCATCTCTTTAATTTCTTTGATCCCTTTAATTCCTTCTGTTTTCATCTCCTCGCTTGTCGTCGTACTCTCTATACTTGCTATACTCTCTGACATCATTATCCCATCTGCCATGTTTAAACCTTCCACAAATTATCCTTATTTCGATATTTGTATATCTCTCTAAGACTATGATACACCTTTTATAATTAAATTTTCAAGTACAGTTCTGTAAAAAAGAAAGGCAGTGAGGGATAGAATAAACAATAGCTGACTGTATTTAACGGTTGGTGTGTCCTGAATAAGTATAAATATTTTCGAATACCTTCGCATACATCACATTACCTCGCATACTTCGCAGTATACTTCGCAAAAATTTTCAACTACTACCACCAGCGGCAGTAGGATTTTTCTCCATCAATTTGACCTTTTCGATATTTGGGAGAGTAATAATAAAAGTAGTACCCTTGCCCTCTTCTGATTCCACAGTAATCTGGCCATGCATCCTTTGTATGATCGAATAAACCAGGTTTAGACCAAGCCCTGTTCCTTCGCCCACTGGTTTGGTGGTAAAAAATAAATCAAAAATTTTTTCCAAAGCACTTGAGGGAATACCACTTCCTGTGTCTCTCACTTTAATGATTGCTTGATCATCAAGGTTTGAACTGCTAATAGTTATGGTTCCAGCTTTTTTTGCCTTGATAGCATACTTAGAATTTGAAAACAAGTTGCTCAACACTTGTAGAAGTAATCCTCTATTTCCCATAACCTTAAAACATAAAGGATCAAGTTCCAATATAAACTGGATGTTATCTTTCAAGTAAATTGATTTTAAAAAATCAACGCTCTCCGTGATTAATTCGTTAACGTCAATTTTTTCAATCGCTTCACTAAAATGGGTGTAATTTCTTAGTCCTTTTATGATTTTAGAAATTCGATCAATGGCCTGGTGGGACGAATCTAAAAGTTCTTCTATGATCTCATTTCCCTTAGAACTATTCGTAGAAACATTCGTCCCCAATTCATCACATAAGCATTCAAAATTTATGGATAAAATATTTAGCGGATTATTTATTTCATGGCCCATGGCCGCGGCCATCTCACCGATAGATGCCAGTCTAGAGGAAATGATTATTTGTTTTTGCATTTCTTTCTTTTCTTGCTCCATCTTTATTTTGAAAGTCGCATCTCTGAATATATCGATTTGGTACCATTTATCACCAATATCAACCGTTTTAAAAGTTATATCCGCGTATTTTATGTCTCCATTTTTAGTTAAGCACGGTACGCTCTCTATGAAGTTAATCACTTTTTCTTTGGTACATACTGGGTTTGACATTACGCTCGGTCGGATGTTGGCATGATATATTTTTTCTATATCCATCTCGCATAGTTCTTGAACGCTATAACCGAGTATTTGGCAAATTGAAATATTGGCATAGTCATATTTTTTTTTTTCCAAATCTATTATCAACACCCCATCAGAAAAATTGTCAAATAAAGTTCTATATCTGCGTTCTCCTTCCTGTAAAATATCGTGTTTTATTTGCAACTCACGGGCGATCATTTTTTGTTCTAATAACTCTCTATTTGTGATCTGTTTTTGTAATGCTCTAGTGATGGTAATCTCTAACTCTTCAAAGGAAAAAGGTTTTGAAAGATAATCAAATACACCAATTTTCAAGATATCGAGAATATTTTCAATGGTGCTATAAGCAGTAATCATTATCACTTCAATCTCAATATTTTTCTTCTTGATTACCCTCAAAACTTCAATACCATCCATATCAGGCATTTTGATATCCAAAATGACCACATCCAATTTGGCCTCTTCTACCATTTTTAATGCGTCTGTTCCATTTTTTGCTGTAAAAACAGTATAATTGCGCATTTCCAGTGTGTTTTTTAACCAATTGCAAACGGATGATTCGTCATCAACAACTAAAATATTCGCCATGAGTACCCGATAATTAGTATAACCTTAGCAAATTTGATATTTTTGCATTTTTCGCCACAAAGTACTAGGATTAATACCTAACTCTTCGGCAGTTCTTTTTCTGTTCCACTTGTTGCGCTCAAGTTTTTTTTTGATCATTTCTGCTTCCAATTGATAAAAGGTGGTAAAGCAAGAAATATTGTTATCCAAAAAGGGGTGGTCTCGATTAATATTTTGATGATAAAGGGAAACTACTTCTGTCGGCAGGTGTTGCATCTCAATCGTCGAACCGTTACAAAGGATAAAGGCGTACTCAATTATGTTTTGAAGTTCCCGAATATTTCCGGGAAAAGAATATTGCATTAGAAAGTGCATTACATCTTCTGAGACATTTTCTATTTTTTTGTTAGTAATACTATTTTGCATCTTAATAAAATGGGAAATAAACAAAGGGATATCTTCCCTTCTTTCGCTAATGGAGGGAAGGGTTAACTTTACGACATTTATTCTAAAATAGAGATCCTCGCGAAATCTCTTTTCAGAAACCTGCTCTAAAAGATTTTTATTAGTGGCCAAAATTATTCTTACATCAGTTTTATAAGCTCTAGTTCCACCCACGGGTTCAAATTCTTTTTCCTGAATAATTCGTAAGAGTTTAACTTGTAATAACAGTGGTAGATCGCCAATCTCATCAAGAAAGATGGTTCCACCTTCGGCGAGTTTAAATTTTCCAGGTTTATTATTTTTTGCGTCGGTAAATGCACCTCGGACATGACCAAAAAACTCTGACTCTAGAAGGTTATGTGGAATTGCTCCGCAGTTGATAGCGATAAATGGATTCTTCTCCCGTTTGCTGAGAGTATGTATTGCTTTGGCAAAAACCTCTTTTCCCGAACCACTCGGTCCTTGAATTAGTACAGTGCTATTGCTTTGGGCCACGTTAGGTAGGATTGAAAAAATATCTCGGATCTTTGGACTTTTTCCAATAATGTCATGAAAAGTATACGATTGTTTTAGTTGTTTTTGTAATAACTCGATATCATGACAATCACGAAAAGTTTCAATTCCACCAATTATTTTTTTCTTATCATCAGATAGAACGGATGTATTCACTGAAATTGGAACAACTTTTCCTTCCTTGTTGGTAATATTGATTCTGCGATTTAAAATGTTTCGCCCCACCGCCATCGTCTCCCGCAGAAAACAGCTTGACTCACAGGCGTTTGCCTTGAAGATTTCATAGCACTTGCTATTTAATGCCTCCTCTTTTTTAAATCCGGTGATTCTTTCTGCTGCCTGATTAAAAAAGGTAATATTCCAATTTAGATCTACGGTAAAAACGCCCTCAGTAATATTGTCAAGTATGACTTGCGAAAGATTTTCCTGCTCATCCATTTGTATGACAGTCCTTACACTTACCTTACACTTACGTTGAATATTCATGGCGATTGTAATAGCAAAAAAACAAAGGCGCAATTCTTAATTGCGATGAGCGATACTCTTGCAATGTTTCATTGCGGGCCATCCATTTTAGGATAAAAAATTAAATTTTTGCCAAGAAATCAAGAATGTTGAATTAACATATAAGCAATTAATACCGCAAAGTACATCTGGCAAAACCGGAAAGTCAGGAGATACATGATATGAGAATTTTAAATATTTCGAGGGTATCCACTATTATTTTTTTCGCCATCAATTTTTTACTAAGTTCTTGCGGAGGTAGTGGTAAGGATGGCAAAGATGCTAATGGTGATAAATATAGCAATGATAGTAAGAGTGGTAAATATGGTAAGAATGATAACCAAGATATTGTCTATGCTGGCGGATACAACATGTCTGGTATTTCTGTGACTCCCGGTTATTGGAAAAATGGGGCCTGGACCCCTTTACCCAGGCTAGGTGAGGGATACCAGTCAGCAGAAGTAACATCGCTAGTAGTTTTGAAATCGGATGTCTATGCTGGCGGATACAGTAATGATGGTGAATTTGATGTTCCAGGTTATTGGGTAAATGGAATATGGAACCCTTTACCTAAAATGAATCCAGAATCTGATTCATGGGTAACCTCTCTGGTGGTTTCAAATTCGGTTATCTACGCTGGCGGATATATCCATGGTGATCACCGTGGTAATCCTAACCGTCGAGATCCCGGTTATTGGGTAAATGGAATATGGAACGCTTTGCCTAAAATAAGTGCAAAGTGTGATTCCTCGGTAACATCCTTAGTAGTTGTGGGGTCGGATGTCTATGCTGGGGGGCAGCAATGCGAGATTCCGGACAATTATGCAGATTATAACAACCCTTATAGTCCGCCTCGTCAACCTCCTCCAGTACATCTAAATCTTCCTTTACCTTCCCCTACTCCAACTCCACCACCACCTCCACTGTCTTGCTTCGTCGGATATTGGAAAAATCAAGAGTGGAATTCGATATTTTCTGCGAATACTGCTGTCTTCGATAGTAGAAGTCTCGGATTAACATCATTAGTGGTTTCTAGTAGCACTGATAGCACTGATGATGTTTATGCTGGTGGATATATCTATGATTACAGTGAAGGCCGGAAACCTGGATATTGGAAAAATAAAACCTGGAACCCGCTACAAAATCCACTTGGTTACAACCTTGAGTATGACTCCACGGTAACCTCACTGATAGTATCTGGTTCAAATGTCTACGCTGGCGGACAAATCAATGATTCTACGATAAAACGTATCAATGTAGGAGGACCAATGACTATTCAAAAACTAATTCCCGGGTATTGGATCAATGGAATATGGCATGCTTTACCGACAAACTCAAAAAGCAAGAATTCTGAGTATATCAAGAATTCCCATGTAAAATCCCTGGCGGTTTCCGGTTCAAATATTTATGTCGGTGGTGACATCTCTTTCTCTCCTGGATATTGGAAAAACAGTGTTTGGGAAGCATTGACTGTAAACGGTCAACAAGCAAGTGGAGTTGTAAATACTCTTGTTGTCACTCAAAATTAATGGGTTTTGTGGCCCAAAATGGAAATTAACGACGATCTTCGTTTAACTTTCGAAAAATTCAAAGTCCAGCAACTATACATAAACGATCAAGTACTGATTTGAGGTTTTCTATCAACTATTGGTAAATTATTAGAAAGTGGTATTTTTTTTTTACAATTTATACCAAAAATTTTTCCAAACCGTCTCCATTACAGTATATCTGCATTGTAATAATGTTTTTAGATGGAGACCATTTTGGCAAAGCGAATAGACAATGACATCAAAATCATTGATGTTTTCGCATCATTAAGATGTGGATAAAAATATGGATATAGATAAAGAAAAGCAGGATGTTCGTTGGGTTCAACGATTTAATAATTTCAACAAGGCATTGGGCCAGCTAACGAAATTTATTGAAAAGAAAAATCTGAGTGAGCTTGAACAGCAAGGATTGATCAAAGTGTTCGAATACACTTATGAGCTGGCCTGGAACACCCTCAAGGATTTTTTTGAAATGCAAGGGGAAATCAATATTCTTGGGAGTCGAGATGCCTTTAGATTAGCATTCAAGCGAGGTTTGCTAGTTGATGGTGAAGTGTGGATGAGTATGGTGAGCAGCAGAATTTTAACTGTTCATACTTATAATCAGGATGTTGCCAATGAGATCGCTGCCAAAATTACAACAGCATATCATGCAGAGTTTATAAAACTGCAGCAAAAATTACAGACATTAGTGAAATAGTGAAATAGTGAAATAGTGAAATGACTAAGAGATTTGGATTAACTGAAATTACTATCGAAAAAATCAATGAGATATTTGCTAAATATCCACAAGTGGAAAAGGTTGTGTTGTATGGATCAAGGGCCAAAGGCAATTACAAAAACGGATCAGATATTGATCTGACCTTGTTTGGCCATGGTCTTGATATAGATTTACTACATAAAATTCTCAACGACCTAGAAGATCTACTTTTGCCTTACACCATAGATTTATCCATTTTTGAAAAAATTGACAAAGTATCTAATTCAGATTTTGTTGAACATATTGATAGAGTAGGGGTTATTTTTTATAAAAATTGATAATCTGCTACTGCAACGTTGATAAAGAGTATCTAGTTATTGGAGGAATGCCTGCGGCCAATGACTTTCCTAAATATAACAGGCGTCACTCATCTTTACTGAGAATAGAAAAAATTTGGAAAGAAATTATTTTTCACCTTAGGGAAAAGATTAAATATAGTACATTAAGCGCTGAATCTTCCTCAAAGTTAGTACGCGAAACGCTTGAACTCATGTTTAAGGCAAAAATTATTATTTTTTAGATGTAGGGTTGCTCAACACTACAATGCAATTGCAGTGGAAAGACATCCATCACTTTGATCAGCTCATACATAAGGGTATTATGGCAGAGCAGTTTGTGGCACAACATCTCTATCTAAATACCGGTAAATCTGTTTCACCTGAACTACACTATTGGCCTAGAGATAAAAAAAGAAGTAATGCTGAGGTAGATTTTGTGATTAGTCGTGACCAAGAAATTATTCCGATAGAAGTGAAGTCGGGGACCAGCGGACAATTAAAATCACTGCACCAATTGGTCCATGAGCGAAAATTTAAAATGGGAATAAAATTCGGTCTGAACTTACCCAGCGAAGAGAATATTGACCAACAGATCATGGATAAAGATGGAAAACAAAGGGTCACTTATCTGCTCAAAAAATATCCCCTTTATCTAATCGACACACTTTTTTAGATGTTGTAATATGCGTCATGGGGATTAGGATAAAGGTAAATTATGGATAAACGAAGTAAATGGACTCCTAATGATTTATTAAAGACCTCACAAAGCTTTTGGACTGGCGCTACAATTCATGCTGCTGTGAAATTAAAGATTTTTAGTTCCATCGGTGATGGAAATGGTGGCATAGGGTGTTCTTTGACAGAGATAGCTGAAAAATGTCATTGCAACTATCGGGCCATGGAAATGCTTTTAAATGCATTGGTGGCCACATCTTTATTAGAGAAGAGAATAATTAATGATGAGGCACTGTATCTGAATACCTCTTTTGCAAATGAGTATCTTCAAGAGCAAAGCGATCATTATCTAGGTCATATTATCAATCACCATCATCAAATGATGAAATCCTGGACGCTCCTAGATCGTGCCATTCAGGAGGGCAGACCTCAGCGAGAGCAGGTAGCGTTATCGAATTCCATGGAAGCGAGAGAGGCATTCCTAATGGGCATGTTCAATACCGCTACATTAAATATTCCGTCGATTCTTCCCGCTATCAATCTCGCAGAAAAGAAAATGCTATTAGATTTAGGTGGCGGTCCTGGCACTTATGCCCTCAATTTTTGCAAACAATATCCTCAATTACATGCCACCATTTTCGATTTTCCTACTACTGAACCATTTGCAAGAAAGACCATTGATAAGTTTTGCTTAAGCGACAGAGTAAAATTTGTTCCCGGTGATTTTATACATGATAGTATTGACAGCACCTATGATGTTGTCTGGCTTTCTCATATCCTTCATGGAGAAGGTCCAGAGAACGCAGCAAAAATAGTGGAGAAAGCGGTCAGAGCACTATCGCCGGGTGGAACAATTTTTATTCATGAATTTATTTTAAATGATCTAAAAGATGGCCCACTATTCCCATCGTTATTTTCACTTAATATGCTTCTGGGGACAGAAAGTGGTTGTTCATATTCTGAAAATGAACTCAAATCTATGTTGGTAAAAAATAACATCAAAAATATTTCATTGATCTCCATCGAAGGAATCGAATCTTCAATCATAACTGGTATCAAGTAAAAAATCAGTACAGTAAAACTGTTACGTCATCTTTTACATTCTACTCCGACATTTTTTACGGCGTTTTTCACGACACTTTCATTTTGGAGATTTTATCTACAAAATTAGCATCGTATTCTATCAACTGAAGTACTTTTTTAAAAAGCTCTACTCGTTCTTCTATTTTTAGCTTTTTAATATTAATGTTTGTATTAATTTTTAATGCAGTGCTGATTTTTTCTAACATTTGGATTTCCATATTTTTACTAATATTCATCTCGACAGCTCTGGAAACCCTATTAATGAAGTAACTCTTTTCGTAGGGTTTTTGTATGAAGTCAAAAACCCCACAATCAATACACGTTTGTACATGTTCAAACTTTCCAAAACCAGTCACCAATAAAAGCGACGAATCTATGCCTCTTTCATAAATCATTTTCACAAGGTCAATTCCACTTATATCAGGCATATTAACGTCTATAAGGACAGCATGGATGCGTGATCTATCGGCCAGCACCTTCAGTGCTTCACTCGCGCTGGAAGCATGGTAAATTATAAAACCCAATCCTTCCAAATCACCTTCGATAACTTCTCGTACTTCATTTTCATCATCAACTATTAAAACATATTTTTTCTCTTCTTCCATTCGGACATCCCCCTTTCATATTTTCATATTTTTATAATTTTATAATTTCATAATAAAAACTTTTACACTTTCATAATTTATATTTATTTACGATTATTTTAGTCTCGTATTTTTGGATTTTGAATCCCCCCTGAATGTCTGGTCGGTACCTAATGAAAAAAATTTAACAGAACTTTAACAGAAGTTTTCCAAAATAAGCGCTTAAGTTATTTACATCAGTTTTAATTAGCGATCCTTTATTGCTGGTATTATGTAATTTTCGATGAATGGGTCTCCATCCATTTCAGGGAATTCGTAGCGATAATTACCATCGACGTTAATGTTTGCGCTTAAAGATTGCCTTGTCCAATCTTTGGCAATAATTTGTTGTCCATTCATTCGTCCTTGATTAAGAATCAATAGTGCAAATTTGGCCAAGGATCGTGGGGTCATATAAAGATTATAACCGCCAGAAAAGTATCCTTTTGGGTCTGTTCCCTAATGCTCCACACTAATTCCCAGCGCACGAAAAAGATTTTTATTGGCAATTCTTCAGTTATCATCCTTGTAGTTTTGGTGATAATGGCCAAAACCAGATGGGATTCACCAGTACAATAAACTCATTAAACCAAAAGTTAGTACTAGTAATGTTATACGATTAAGACGACTGAGCTATAGTCGCAAAAAAACGAATATGTCATTTAAAAATGCTGCTTAAAACCCCCGAACACATATGAATGCCTTTAGTATTTTCGATTATCGCCTCCGTGGTAATCGAAAATACTAAAAAAAAGGTTGTATAACCTAAATAGTAGGTTATAATAAAGTATGCTAAAAGATATTTTTGGAAACAATAATGCTGTCTATGCTTTACTCCATGTTTATCATCACGGAGAAATTCACGCCACTGCTATCGCCAATGACTTAGAAGTGGCCCTAAGTCCTATTCAAAACCAATTGGATCGTTTTGAAAGAGCAGGAGTCCTTGTCTCCAAAAAAGTTGGTAAAACTAGAGTCTACTTCTTTAATATGAAGTCACCTATCATTAAACCCTTTATTGAACTGATAAAAATTTACTATGAATCTCTTCCTTTCTCCGATCACCAAAAATTATTTCCAACTCGCCGTCGTCCAAGAGTAAAAGGTAAGCCAGTATTTGGACGCAAGGGAGCTTAAATTTGGATATTGATCTAAAAACTTGTACAGAAGAAGAGCTTTGGAAATTAGTTGCCGTCCATTTGAAGAAAAAAGGCATTGATACTATTTTGGTAGGCGGTGCTGTTGTTTCCATTTATACAAAAGGACTTTATCGTTCAGGTGATTTAGATTTTATTCACGCCAGTATGTTTGTAAAAGGACTTGAAGAGGCATGAATAGGGATGAAATTGAACAATTACTTATGGTAAATGATTAAATAATTTTTTAGGACGATAGTAGCAAAAAAATAAATAACTAAAAGTAATTATAAGTTGTGCCATAAAAAAAAGTATCACAAATGCCGTGCCACCACTACTAAACCCATACGAATGCAATCCACTGTTTAAAATATAATTTACGCCAAACCAGGCGACAATTACCGAGAGAAAAGCGCTGGCCACTAAGGCAATAAAGATCGTTTCAGAAAGACCACCTTTCATCGTATATTTACAGTGAATTATTCCCATATATACTAAAAGAACTATCAATGCCCAAGTTTCCTTTGGATCCCAACTCCAGAAGCGTCCCCAGGTGTAATCTGCCCAAATCGCTCCGGTGACGATACCTACCAACAAAAAGATTGTTCCAATTTTAATTGTACTGTCGCAATGTGCACAGAGGAATGATTTATGGTAAATACTCCTACGAATTATGCTTTGAAGCATATAGATATTGGCGAGGCACCAACTAAGCGCAAAGGCAGCGAAGGCAATTATCGTAGGAATCACATGAATCAGTAGCCAAAAATTATTCCGCAACACTGGAGGCAGTGGGGCAATCTTGCTATCGAGCATATTGGTAGCAAGGTTAATCATCATTAGACAAAGAGAATTTACCGTAAGCCCAACCAGTAAGAAGAAACTTTTTTTCTGATTAAAATAGTAATAAAGCAACATGATAATCAAAGCACTGTAACCACTAAAAAATACCGTTTCGTACATGTTCGTAATCGGTGCCCGATGAGCAATAAATCCACGCATGAACAGTGCTAAAGTTTGCAAGCAAAGAGTTATCAATGTAAAAAAGAGCACTACACGTTTATTGGCAAGTACTGAGCAGAGCAAGGCCAAAAGCGATGCCAACAATGCTAGCACTAGCGGATTAATTTGGGAGTATAGTTGTTGCATTTCTAATATCTTGTTTTTTTATAGTTCATAAAATAATGTAGAAGCATCCCTAAAATTAACAGGAACGAACCACCATATTTGAAAAATCGGCCAGGGTCATAATTCACGTTCAAAACCGAGGCATATTCCTGGTGATGTTCCTGTGCATGTTCCGGGGGAGCAAGTGGAAAGTAGGAGCTTTGATAAAATGTAAAACCTGCATATTTAAATGGATGGTTCATAAAAATTTTCACTTCCTGTGGTTCTCGCAGCTCCGAGGTAAACTCTTTGGGCGTAACGGTACCATCCGCCCCAGCTTCCACCTCGATTATAAAACGCTTAAGTTCGAGTTGGAACGGTAAAGATACTTTATCTACTACCGTCGCTTCACCTTCTACAACTGGATGTTGTGGAAGTAATACCTCGCCATTAGGTGTGGCGGGGATTAGGGTGATAAATCCATCAATGCCTAGATAGTAAGTGATAAAACATCCAAACAGAATAACTAATATTCCCAGGTGCAAAAGATAAAAACCACTAAGTTTTTTTCTAAACGGCATTCTTTGTATAACAGAGATCAATAACGAAAAAGCAGTTAGTGTCCCCAAAACGCCAATAATAAATGATTTATAGAGCAGTTGATGCGCAACTTTAGGACCATAACTACTCTCGACTGCGGTGGCAACCATAAAATAGATGGCAGAAAAAATAATCAAAATGGCAGCAAATCGACCACTGCCTAAAAACTTAAGTATAGTTTGCATGGTATTCAATTACCCAATCCATTAAATATCAACCTGGCGGCAACTAAAAGCAAACAGATGGCCAAAATTCTTCGGATCATTGCGGAGGGGACTTGCTGAGATAATTCAGCTCCCACCCGTGCACCGATAATCGAACCCAAGGCAACTGGCATCATAAAATCTATTTGCACATTTCCTAGAAATAAAAACATTATAGTTCCCAAAAAAGAAGAAACGCATAAAATAAAGTGTGAGGTTCCCAAAGCGATATGTACCGGCATCTTCAACCCTAGGATCAGAAAGGGAACATGGATAACGCCACCGCCAACTCCAAAGAGATTAGATAAAAATCCAATGCCCAAAGTTCCGATGAACCCCAGCGTTACATTAACCGGTTGCTGGGCAGTTTCCTGCTTGCTATGATCGCTGCTGTTATCACTACTGTGATCGCTATTGTGATCGTTATTGAGCGTGACGATCTGATTCCTATCTTTGAAATAGAGCAGATATGCCACGAAAAGCAACATGATCGCCAAGCAGAGGGAAAAAAAGGTGTGAGTATATTGTTGCACAATCAATGGACCAATTAACGCCCCAGGAATAGCTGCCAACGAAAGTTTTTTTGCTAATTCAAAATCCATGCGTTTTTGAAAATAGTAGACAGTAGCACCCGCCAAGGTATTGAAGAAAATAATTCCGATGGAAGTTCCGATAGCATCCTGGGGAATAAAGTTAAATACCAACATAAGGAAGGGGACATGGATAAATCCGCCACCTACTCCTAGCATTGTACCAAATGTACCGACTAGCAATCCGAATAAAAAAAGAAATGCAAATTGTAATAAAAACATCAGTTCTCAATCACTATTAATTTCGGTTAATGATATGCACTTGTTTATACACATTTTAAGACAATTACCACAGCCAGTACATCGGTCCTCATTTATAAAGCAGTGCCCACCTAGAAAATTCTTTTTGTGACCAATAACTTTTCGGCGACAATTCAGATAACAATTCCGACATCCTAAGCAATCTTTGCTATTTATAACGGCCTTCCTTCTTTTCTTGAGCGGTTTATCACCTATTGGATCCATCTAGTTTCCATCCCGTCTTTATCATAATTCCGTTTTATTTTCATTCTGTTTTATTTTCATTTTTGACCTCGGGTGATCCTTCGCTAGGCACATCTGTCGACGCCCCTGCTGATTGCGCCTCTTGCGGGGGTTGCGGTGACGTTCCTTGTTGTGGCGTTTGAGATTCTGCGTTTACTTCAGATTCAGGTTTTACCTCGGTCTTTGCTTCAGCTTTTTTTGCCCGTTCCTGTTCTATCTCAGTTTCAATATCCGCAAGGTCTTGCATATTCTTTTTTAATTTTTCAATTCTGATAACAAATTTTTTTAATTTTTCATCACCGAAGGCATTATTATTTTGTAAATACGAAAAAGTGTTTTCTCCCAGTTCTCTATACACTATTGCAAGATCATCCAGTATTCTTTGTTTAAGACTTTTTTCTTCTCGCTGTTTTTTCGGTTTATCTTTTCCCACTGCTTGCAGATAGGCCTCTTCAACCTCGCGACAAGTTTTACCTGCAAATTTGGCCACGTCTCTTAGTATGCTATAAAAATCCATAATAATTACTCCTTTATTCCCCTATCAATAATCGACTGACAAGAACTGCAATACCATACTTCCTTTTTAGAGCTACACATAACTATGCCGATAATCAAAAACATAATTCCAAAAACGATACCGGCGAGGCTCAAGGAAAGCAAAATCCCAAGTATAATAAAAGAAATCCCCAAAGTTTTATTATACTTAAGGACTTCAAGTACTTCCATCTTTCCATTGCAAAGATGACATTGAACCGTTTCCATATATCCTAACACCCTCCGAAAATAATTCCATGCATTACGAATGCACTATTATCACCGTTATTACGACTACTATACAATTTCTGCTTTTTCCGCATCACGGATACCCTTAATCATTCCAGTGGCCCCACCGACAACCCCGGCAACCTTAGTAATCAAAAGTGCAGGAACAACAACCTCTAGCAAGGAGGCCGCAGCAATCGCTCCAAATATTCCAGTTAAAACCCCAACGCCTGCACCAATAGCGGTTTTAGTTCCTACTTTAAAGACGTGCATAGTGTTTCTGGAATTCATAACATTACCAAGAGTATTTTTACCTGCAACTTTTTTACTACACTCGCTAGCTTCACAATCTTCACTTTCCTCATCAGCAGAACTCTCTTCAGTTACTACAGTCCTTGTCGCACTGTCTAGTTGCTCTTTTTTGCGAATTCGGTACTTTTCCAACTCTTTCTCATAATCTCGTTCCTGCTCATCTTGATAGCTGCTTGTTGTACTTTGCATCATTCATCCTCCCATTATCAATAGTAAATAAGTAAATAAGTAAATAAGTAAATAAGTAAATACTATGATTCTTTACTTTTTGTCTTCTTTAGTAGACCAACCGCTCCACCTACAGTTGCTGCTGATATCTTGACTGCCACCATGGCCGCTGAGGCAACTGCCGGAATCCCCAGTAAGGGCGCGGCAGTCAATGCCAGAGTCGTCCCCAGTACACAACCACCTCCATACAGCGCAGATTTCACTTCCTTGCGATCAGCACTTTGCTTATATAACTTTTTTGCTTCTAGACTACTCTTTCTCTTTCCCTCTCCCTCTCCCTCTCCCTCTCCCTTTTTCTTTCCCTTTCTTTTTTCCTTCTTTTTCAATTCTGCTAAATGCTTAAGGTGCATTTTGCATAATTCAGAACTGTAACCACGAATTTCACAATCATCACAAATATTCATACTAAACAACCCCCTTTTATTTGACACTTATTCAACATTTTATTTTATAAGAAATAAAAAGGTAACATAAATTGTAGAGACTAGCAGATGAAAATACATTATGGGAAAACCAAATTTTGAATAACTGACAAAATTAATTACATGAGATGTTGATTTTTCTAATTTTTGATTTCTCCCCATCTCCAACAAAGATGCGACAGTTGATCCGCGAAGGGTGGCCATTTGCCCTGAACAAATACCCAGTGAAAGCGCCCAGAAAACAAAATATTCATCACTACCGATATCACCACTAATATTCATAAACATAGGGAGAAAAATAATGGTGGTAGGAGCAACGTTGAAAAAAATGGTAACAAAACAGGCAAACCACATCAATAACAACATCTTAAGCAAGGGACTACCAAATGCCATATAAGTAATAATATTTATAACCGTCTTTAAAAGACCCGATGATTCAATTCCCCCGATAAAAACAAAAAGCAGAAGTAAAAAAAGAAAATTGTCATATTTTATTTTACGAATAATTCTGCCCTTATCAATTCCACAAAAGAAAAATAGCGTAAAACTGGCAGTAAGTGCAATTAAACCTGGATCGATGGTAGAAAGCATAAATAAACTAATCATCGTCGACATAATGATGAAAAAAAGAATTAATACCCAGGGATATTTTACTTTTACATTTGGTAGATCTAGTAGATCCATAGGTGGCATGCTAGAGGCCGCCTTATGCAGTGTACGAGAGTAGTAAAAGTAAAAAAATGTTATTCCTAGATTTATGATACAGATTGGCAATAAATAATTGATAAAGAGGATAAAAGGGACATGCAGCGTAGTCAATATCAGGGTGTTACTTACGCCAATGACCGTGGAATTTGCACCTAGGTTAGCGGCGATAATTTCCCCAGCTATGAAGGGGAGACTGTTTAATTTCAGTTTTTCAGTTATGTTAAATGTGATGGGGAAAAGTAAGAGCATGACTACTAAACGGTCGCTAGAGAGGGAGAAGGAATACGCTAGTAAACACAGAATCACAAACAAAGAGAATGCACTATTCGCAAACCGCCCAATCAGCTTATGGGCCACAAAATCAAGACATTTGGTTTCTGCCATAATGATGGAGATAAGGTTTATAGAAAAAAATAATGACAAGGCCGTGATATTGATTTTTTGTAATGCCAATGTAAGGGAATAAAAACCTATAAATTTCCCACAAAAGATTATTGCTAACGTACCAAAGAAAAGCATAATATTTTTCTGATGGTTACCTCTGTATAAAAACAAGAAAACAACTAAAATGATTTTTAACGACAGCAGCTGGGCCACTGCCCCTTTCAAGGTCTCAATCGGAAGCGATTGAGGGAATATATACTTAGAAAAATAGAGGTGTCCCAGGCAAAAAATAAATAAGGTGGCAAATACTAGATAAAATAGGCCATATCGAGTTTTAAATTGTTTAAATTGTTTAAATTTAAAGTTTAAATCATAATCTGCGGAAGTTTTTATCGTCGAAGAATTATTTTCCATTATTTATCACTTATCACCTATCACTTATCACTTATCACCTGTTCCCTCAGCCTATTACATACCATATAACTACAAGCTATACGCTACGTTAATATGGGTGATAGCAGAATTTAACTGAAAAATTCGTTTTTTGATAGCATCCGCAATCTGATCAAAATGCTCAATAGTTGCTGTCACCTCATTGATCTTGATTTCTATATTGACTCGAATATTTCGTCCATTCAAATATGCAATAGTTCGTTTTAATTCAAAGGCATCCGGACCAATTTCGCCAATTGCTTTGATAATTTGTGCGACTTGTTCACTAGGAATAGATTTGTCCAATAAACCACTAACCGAATCCCAAAAAAACTTAGCACTACTAACCACAATTGCCACTGTAATTAGTAGTGCGACTATTCCATCAGCATGTAACCATCCGAATCTTGTGCCTAGCACTCCTAAAATTACTGCTACTGCAGAAAAACTTTCACCACGAATTGCCCAAAAATTAATTTCTGCATTGGTCCCTGTATTAGTCATTTCATGGGCAAACTGTTTTTCCATACAACGTAGATATTTAAGCGCCATTTCATTTACTAAAATAGAAAGAATACTCACTAAAATAATTAAATAGCTCGGAAATATTAGTGCATAATTGAAAATTATTGAATCTCGAAAATTGTAAACCCACATCAATGTCCCTAAAATAATACTACCACCAGCGAAGGCCCCAATAATGAATTCAATCTTTCCATATCCATAAGGATGCGCTTCGTCTTCATCTTTCTTCCCCCATTTTTTCCCTAGACTAATGGATAATGCAATTAGCATATTGGCAATAGAAAAAAGCCCATCGGCCAACAATCCTTTTGAATTCCCCATCACTCCAAAAAACAGCCCGATAACAATTAAAAAAAACGGACGAACAAGTTGAACCGTACCTGCCTGTTTTCTACACTGCAGGCATTTTTCGTGGACCTCATTCTTATTCGCCTCACTATTATTCGCTTCACTATTATTCGCTTCATTCACTCTCACTACCCCTTTCCCGTTCAAACTGTTCTTTTATTCTGCCAATTCTGGAGGCCAAAGAATTTGATGCTGTTTTATGCCTGGGATTAATTTTTTTGCCGGTTGCCTCAGCAAGTTGAATTTTTAAATGCTTTATCTGTCGACGTAGTCTTCTTTGCTTGTTAAGCAAATTGAATGTCGCCCAAGAGTAACCGATAATATAAAAAAGTATCAGTAAAAAAACCAAACGCACGCTAATAGGATTTCCCCAAAACAACTGCACCGGTACGTGATCTGAATTTTGAATAATAAAAATTGTTCCTAGTATAGATAAAACAATTACCAATATGGGCCTAATCATAATCTCCCACCGTTTTTATTAATACTGTTACTGTTACCATTACCACTACCATTACCATTACTACCTGAATAAATTCGCATAATATTTTTGCAGTAAGGACAAAGCGGTGCTCCATGCCGGTCCCACATAGGGGCTTCGGCATTGCCGCAGACTGGACAAATGTATTTAGCGCCATAGAAAAGTTGACTTAGCTCTAGACTATCCATCGTCACCATTTTTGTATTTTGCTCATGAGGGCAAGGAAATGTAGCATTTTGCCCACAGATAGGGCAATGAAAGATCTCTTTTTTATCAGTTTTTTCCATAGCAACATTACAGTGGGAACAAAGGGGAATGTATCCCTTACTTTCTCCAGGGCAGTAGGCCTTTGTCAAAGTATTAATCAGTGGTTTCTCCCTTAGAGCTGTAAGATTGGCATATACATGTTGTCGCAGCGTTTGCGCCACCCGAGTGTCCACTTTTAATTTTTTTCCCACATCTACTTCTTTATCCACGTTAATTTTTTTTTGGTTATTCAGAAAAATTAACGCAACTAGAGTAAATATGACCACAAAAGCGATTGCAATTATGATAATTCCACGACCATCAGCGTCCACGTCTGCGTCTGCGCCCTCTGTGTTTTCTTGATCTTGGTCATTATAAACTAGCATAAACTACACTACCGCGGACAATTGTTATTTGCACAGACCTGAACCGCCTCATTAACGTTCATCTGATTTATTTTCATTACCCCTCCACATTCAGTGCAGTGGGGAATTCCATTTTGATCAAAATGCGGAAGCCCGGTATGTCCACATTGCGAACAAACATATTGTCCTCCAGAAATAAACTGTCCTTGATTTTGATTCTGTGGGAAATTTTGTCCAGGTGCGATTACCCCTTGTTCTGCTGGCGCTGGCACTACGGCCGGCACTTGCGTTTGCATATTTGCTGCCAATGCCATACGTCCTGCTTGTTGCATAGTTGTCTTGAAAGAGGGACGAGGATTAAATTTAAAATAAACCAGAGTAGTGATTATAACAACTACAATCACTATCAAAATAGTATTGATTAATTCTTTTTTCTTAGAGTCCATTGAGCGATCCTTTAATAAATCTTTTTATATTATTGATTGGAATTGCAAAACCTATCCCCGAAAAAGTGGAATTTTCCGAGTAGATGGCGGCATTCACTCCGACTACCATTCCTTCAATATTGACTAATGGGCCACCGTTATTCCCCTTATTTATGATGACATCAGTTTGAATTAGATTTTTAAAAAGATTACCCTCAATTTTTACCTTCTGCCGGTTGCTGCTGATAATTCCCGAAGTCACAGTTTCAGCAAAACCATATGGACTACCGATAGCGTAGACGATATCGCCTACTTGAGAGGTAGTAGAATCTCCCAATGGGCATGCAAATATGTCCGTGAGGTTTTCTACCTGTAGCAATGCCAAATTTAAATCATTGTCCAATTTCAAAATCTGCGCGTTAAAAACATTGGGTTTGCGCCGGAAAAATTTTACCTCAATTTTAGCGGAAGTAATCGCATCCTTAGTAGTTAAAATAATTCCACGCTTATCAATAACAATACCCGAACTAGTCAGCTTGGTTCCTTCTTTATAAGGATCCAACATTTTAATATAATTATTACCACTAGGTTGCAAAATTTCATTTTGGTAACTGACCACCGTCACTACACATGGTCTGATGGACTTTATAATTTCTTTTAACGCCGATTGTCTTTGTTGTTCAACCGGGACCTCGCCGGCAGGCGCAGGTAATTTATTGAAGGACCCTGCTCCTGGTCCTGATCCTGACCATATTCCACCCCCCGCCGCCGCTGCCGCCCCCTGACTACGAAATAGCGAAGTATCTCTACGTGCCATAACATCCTGATAACGGCGATAAAAAATCACCGCCATCAATATCAGAATTAGTCCGATAACTATTCCAGCACTTACATAAGTAATATTTTTTTTATTGTCCATCTTTATTTTTTTGCGCTCTTTGTTCTTTTTCTTTTTCTTTTTCTTTTTCTTTTTCTTTTTTCAATTGTTTTTTTCGTAAGTCTCTATAAACTCCAATACAAGTTGCCATAATTATCAACAAAATTGCGGTGTACAAACTTAAGCGCTTTAGTGGGAGCTGATAATTTTTTCTTTTTTGCTCCTTTATATACTCTTTCATTGTGTCTGAAAGGCCTCCTGCGATTACCCCTCCTTTGAGAGTCATGGCATTTACAGCGATAACATCCCCAGGTTTTTTGTTCACAATCGTATGACATTTAGCACACACACCCATATAAGGATGAGGCATAGGATCTTGAGGCACTATGGGTGTTTTAAAGGCCAAATTATGACATTTGAGACAATCTCCTAAAAATTTATGAGGAACTGCAGACTTTAAATTTATAGTTTCTTTTTCAGTCACCTGTGCTTGTATCGGTGTCTGTGCCTGGGCCTGTGTCTGGGCCACTCGATTTGCCTTTGCGGCCTTATTTGCCCTCACGGCAGCAACGGGCAAATTATTTTTTACAAAAGTTTGTACTCTCTGGATAGGTATGGCAAAGCCTAATCCATTAAAGCTTTCATTGGTAGAAAAAATCGCGGTAGTAATTCCGATAACCTCTCCATTCATGTTTATAACTGCGCCTCCAGAATTCCCTGGATTGATCTTGGCATCGGTTTGGATCATATTCTTATATAGTGATCCAGCAATAGTGATCGTCCGGGCACCTCTACTAACAATGCCCTTAGTAACCGTGTGGTTAAATCCGTAGGGGTTACCAATTACAAAGATTTCTTCCCCTACCTCGGGCGCAAGCTTAGTATTGGAAAGCAAAGCAGGAATAAATCTTCCCAAAAACTGCTCATCAATTTCTAACAACGCCAAATCATCAACCTTATGACTACTAATAACTTTTGCGGGAAAATAATTAACGACACCATTACCTAATATTCCCACTTCCACTATGTCAAATCCGCTTATCACATGTGCGTTGGTGACTATATATCCACCAGGAGCAACAATCACCCCAGAACCAACTTTTTCCACACCACTGACTTTGCTACTGTATGCCTTAACATTCACAACTGAATATCTGGCCTTGGCAATTCCTTGCTTTTGCTTTTTTTGCAAAGAAAAGAGATAGCTACTAGGACCCTGGGCCACAACTACAACACACAAGGTAGCTGCCACTATCGTCGGTAGAATATAAAGTTTAAAAAAATTTAAAAATGTAAAACTCTTCACCAAACCTCAGTTACTACGCAAAAGTTTACTACCCAAATACATGGTGATGGCATTATTTATATTCCCAAAAACTCCGGCATAAAGATCAATATTTTCTGTAGCAATTTGCCCTGCAGTATCTTTATCGACATTCCCCGCAATTAAGGCACCGGGATTACGATCAATTAAAAATTGCGCGACTACAAATTTTTTCTGAGCAAGATCGATCTTTCTTTGCGCGGGGTTAGTAACCGCCTCGAAGGTTCGGTTGTTCAAATCATAAACTATAAAGTAAGGCGCATCTTCTAGAGTAGGATAGACTTGTGAAAATAGGGTATCTCCATAGGAAGGAAGAACTATGTCTTTATATACATTTCCAACTTGGGTTGCTACTTGATAAAGATTACCTTTTTGACCAGAATTCATCGTAGGATCTTTAGCAGGAGAAATAGAGATATAGAGATGTTTTCCCTCGCGAAGAACGTCCAACAATGCACCACTTACATCTGCAGTTGCTTGATTAAAGGCAGTAAGACCAGTAATCGGTCGTCCATTAATTCCAATAATTACGTCTCCAACCAACATTCCGGCTTCAGCAGCGGGACCTTTATTAACGGTGGCCACTGCCATTCCCTGAGTATTGGCGGGAAGATTTAGCTCTTCAATTTCAGCGGGAGAAAGTGGCTCCAACGACAATCCAATCCAAGAGGCCTCTGTTTCCACAGTTGCATCTGGTAATAACAAAGGTTTTTTTATTATCTTCGGCGGACTGCTCAAGGTAACATCCACGTTGAGATTTTGCCCTTTGCGGTAGACTGCAAGTGCTACTAAATCTCCCACCTTTTTTTTGGCCAAAATTTTTTCTACATCATGAATGGTTCTAACTTCTCGTCCATTGATTCCAGTTATTACATCTCCCTGCCGAAAATTGGCCAACGCGGCAGGAGAATTATTTTCTACATCTCCGACAATTGCACCTTTATTGTTAGGGAGATTTAATTGCTGTTGCATCAAGGAATCAATATCTTGCAGACCAAGACCCATCCATGCTAAATGTGGATCTCTTGCTTGCGCGACTGGTACTGCTCCTGCAGCTGCTTGTGCAGATACGCCCTTTGGCAATTCACCTGTTTGATAAAGTAGATCGATACTTCTCTCTCGCTTGTCTCGAATAAACTTAATGATATAACGGTTACCATTAACTAGATTATTTTCCGCCTCTTTAAAATCTTTGATATCATTAACTTCTTTTCCTGCTACCCGAAAAAGCACATCTTTTTTCTTTAACCCTGCAGTCTCCGCGACTCCCCCAGATACCAATGAGAGAATAACTACTCCGTTTTTATTTTTTAATGCCAAGCTCTCCATGGTCAACTGATCGATATTCCCCACACTCATTGCCATTTTGCTCTTGGTTCCGAACACAAAGGCATTAACCGCTTGTGCCTGCGCCGGTACGGGTGCTTGCACCCCTGCGCCTGCCGCTGCGCCTCCCTGAACTTCTATTTCTGGTAATTCTGGAGCACGCAAAGACTCAGGAGTTCTTCCTGCCTGATTTAAAGAAATACGTTCACTTTTTCCCCAGCCAAAAATAAGGAAAAGAACCGCAACAGATATTAAAAACAGCAGAACATAGACAAGAAAATTAATATCACTGCAAAGCTGTTTGGCACCTTTCCTCACTTTTGCTATACCCATTAGTGCTTACCTCTTAGTTGCCTCTTATAAATTATAAAGTTACAAAGGATTTAGTTTATTGTTCTGAAATTGCAACACTGCATCTTCTACGCTTACATCTACGTTGCGATAGACAGCAACATTTAATTTTTTTAATTCAATCAAAGTATCGGCGGCCACTCGGTTAGCAATTACTGCATCTACTTCATTATCTACCAGAAATTGCGCAATCGCCGCACCATCGGTTTTTCCGGTGCCAAACTCGGGATTAGTAATAACTTCATATTTATTGCGATCGAGTTCAACTTTGATAAAATAATGTGCTGTTTCAAATCCCCGACAGACGTTCGCTGCCGGATCGGGATGGTTAACAGGTATCGCTAGGACATTAATCTTATTGGTGGTCAAGGCAACTGGTTGTGCCCCCTCTTTTGCGATCAAATTACCTCTTTGGTACAGTGCTATTGCATCGGAGTTTCGTCCAAAAACGCCACCAAAGACCTTTAAATCTGCCTGTTGCAAATTTAATAAATCAGATTCATTGATATTGCCAATAATCACATTACCAACTCGTTGACTAATCACCCAGTTAGAAACCTCGCGATTAGGCATCCCTCGATAAGGATTTTTTACCGCAAAAAAAGTTCCTTGATTAGTATCATATACTATAAGATAAACAGCATTAACGAAGCTGTAAGACACCGGAGAATTTAAGTACGGACCTGCAGACATTATTCCCAATTTTTCAGTATTAGCAGTAGTGGATATTCCAACCTGGGTTAATTCAAACTTCAAATTTTTGCTTTTACGTTTATTTCTTAGCACTTGCACCGTTAAGCGATCGCCAATATTTTTATCTGCAAGCGCCAACAACATTTCACCCACTTCATTTATTGGTTGATTATTAATCCCTTGAACAATATCTCCCTCTTGAAATCCTACAGTTGCAGCAAAGGAATTTCTCTCCACGTCATTAATCAACACGCCCGAAGTAACTGATAAACTGTACTGCTCGGCAAGAACACGAGTGACGGTGATACAATCGGCGCCCCAAATATTTTTACCAACGACAGTATTGATATAGGCAGCAGGTACGGCCTTAGCACTGGCGGTTACTTTATGGCATTTTTTGCAATCTCCCCAAAAAGGATGAATAAGCATAGCATTAGGTGCTATCGGTCCAGCAGGTATCGCCGGCTTTTTATCACCACCAACAACATTATGACATTTTAGACAGTCGATGCCATAATTAGGATGTGGCATCTTGGCGCCAATAACAATAGGTATTGCTCCGGCCGCTGCTCTGTGAAATAGTCCTCTGCCGTTACCACCGCCAGTACCAGTTCCCATTCCACCACCTTGGCCACCTCCACCACCGTGACCACCACCGCCCCCTCCTCTGGCATCATTATCGACGATTGTTTTATCTCTAGCTTTATCTCCAACCCGAGCGTCCCCGGCGCCTGCCCCGCCGGCACGGCCATCGTTATCCCGTCCTCCTCGACCCATGCCAAAGAGTCCTTCGCCATTGAAACCTTGTTTCGCCTCAATATGGATAGTCCAAACGATTACTGCAAAAAGCAGCAGAAAAATAATCACCACTATCGGTTTAAACTGTTTCATACAGAAATCTTGGTCATACTTTGTATTTGCCACTGTCTGAAACCCTCACGTTTTATTGTGTTGAAAAGTAGAATGTAATTTCGCCTGGTCTTCCGATTTTTTCCCTGATTCCTTTTTTTATCTGCTCTTTGATAGCGTCCAGATTTTCCAAAAGTGAATTAGGTGCCACAATACTTTCGATTTCTACACTAATTTCTTGACCAATTTCTCTGGTGCGTAATTTTTTTACTTTTAGTTCTGTAAATTTGGCCATTTCTTCAAGAATCATTTTTTGATCTTCCGCTGGCAGCGGACAATCCATCAAACTTTTTACCGATTGATAGATCATGGTTGCACAAATGTTAAAAATAAAAAAACTAACAACCAGTGCTGCCAAAGGGTCAAAAAAATGAAACCCCAATTTCGAACCAACAATTCCAATCAAAACTGCCAGCGATGACCACACCTCTGCTCTTTTTTCATGCGCATTGGCAATCATTGAAGGGCTTGATAACTGATTACCGGCACAAATGCTCTGGCGATACATCAGTTCGTTAGCGGCCAAAGAGATCAGTGCTCCAATAATCGTTACCATATCTGGATTAACTGGATGGCGATTAAAAATTGCATGAATAGCATCAATCAAGATATAGATGCCAACGAAAAAAAGTAAGGTATAAATTATACAGGCAGCAACATATTCAAATTTACCATGACCATAAGGGTACTTTTCATTTGCGTTTTTTTTCGCAATCTTTAGTCCCAAGAGCATCGTCATCGAACCGGTTACATCGCCGAATGAATGGATGCCATCGGCAAATAGCGCCTTACTCCCTCCAACAACCCCAAGATATACCTTAACCAGGGCAATAAAGCTATTGCCCCCAACATTGATCCAACCCAGGGAGTTGATACACTTATCACATGCCTTATGTTTCATAAAGATTCTATACGCTTAATCTATACACTTAATATATGCGCTTACCGGTTATGTTCTATCGTGATCTCTACTTCTGGCCTTTTCAATCTTCTCGTTTTCGATTTCCTTTTCCAATTTGGAAATTCGCAGATAAAGAAAACCTCCGCCAATCACCACGATTAAAAGCATAAACAACGCCATCATAAAAATCCCCTTTTTACATCCATTGATACCGCTTCATATCGCTTATCCAAATGCTGTTTTACATTGTTAGCACATAAAAAATTATTTTTCGAGAAAAAATCTAAAGAAAAAATTTGCTAGACTCTTTAGCGTTTATCGTCTTAATATGGGCCAATAGAATATTAGAATGTGATTTTGGAGGGATCTGTAAATGATGATTAACAACATCAGCGAAAGACATGAAGAAATTCTTGAATCTATCTGGGTTATGTCTGAAATGAAGGATTTTTCTCTAGAATCGATTCGTAAAAGTTGTGTAATCGAATTTTCTGATAGGGATTTGAATTATATCGATGCTCAAGGTCTAATCGTCAGAGATGGACAAAGGATCCTATTTTCCAAGGAGGGAAGACGTTTGGCGGAAAAAATTATTAGAAGGCAGCGACTAGCGAAGGTGCTGTTACACTCTATTTTGAAGCTACGTAACTCTCAAATGGAGGAGTTGGCCTGTAAGATTGAGCATACTCTTCTTCCAGAGGTAGAAGAATCAATCTGTACCCTATTGGGTCATCCAGAAATATGTCCCAACGGAAATCCAATTCCACGAGGGAAATGTTGTGGCGAAATGACTGATAAGGTAGAGCGGATGATTAGAGGCCTTAATACCTTGCAGGCAGGTGAAAGTGGAAAGGTTGCATATATCCGCCCAGAAAATCATACCCAACTACATCAACTGATTTCCTTTGGTCTTAATCCTGGCGTTATCGTTACTGTACATATGCACTCTCCAGCATTTTGCATTAAGTTTGCAAATACTGAACTGGCCATAGATGATGAGATTGTGAGAAATATTTTTGTTTTGAAAATAGCTGCGGGTTTACGGTAAGATACCGCCTGTGGCAAAAGTGATTCCCATTAAAAGACAGAGGTGATTTACCACAGTAGCAAGAACAATCGCCCAGCAAAGTACCAGAGTGACCAAGAATAATGCAGTTTTGATCCCTCGCTCTTTTACTAAAACGATAAAAGTATTTAGGCATGGCATAAAAAAAGTTAGTACCAGAATATTTACTACTAATTGTAAATTAGTGTAAACCCCGCCTACTGCACTTAGATGTTTTAATTCGGTGGCCCCACTTTCTTTTCTAATCATGGTCTTAATAAAAACTTGGACACTCTTTTCTGGTAGGCCCATGAGTTGCACAGTAATTGGACGCAAAGTTTTTTCTAGTAAGTCCAGACCTCCGGCCCTTTGTATCAAAAATAAGATTACTGCAGCAGTAACAAAGACCGGCACAGCTTCTTTCATAAAGACATAAGTTCTAAATGCCGCGCGTTTCAATACTATCCCAAAATGAGGAATACGCATGGGAGTAATTTCTAATAATAGCGGCGAGCGTTTTCCAGTAAAAATTTTATTGGCAAAATAACCAGCAGATAAAATTTGCAAACTCAAAATCCCAATTACGGTGGCAGTGGCCGAAAATGGCAATCCCCCTAAAATAACAAACATTACCCCCAAGATGGGTGCGCACGGTAGTCCCAAAAGCAACAACAGGGTCGCAATATTTTTTTCCTTTTTACTGTCGAGCATTCTAGTGGTTAAAACTGCCATAGTGATGCAGGAAAAACCCATAATCAAGGACATTACTCCTTTGCCATTGAGGCCAATTTTATGAAAGAGGCCATCTAGAAGAAAAGATAGTCGGGGTAAATAACCAGAATCTTCTAATATGCCAAAAAAACTATAGAAGCAAAAAAGTACTGGCAAAACCAGTCCTAGCGCTAAAAAAAGACCCGTGGGCAAAACACCAAAATCGGCATCCGTGATCATCTCCCGAAAAAAAGGTACGGGAATATATTCTACTAACTGTGCAACCCAGGGAGTAATGGTTTCGGCAAAAAGTTTATTGTTGATTAAGTCTACCAAAT